>JBCDFF010000008.1:0-30025 GCA_039178415.1 Bacteroidota bacterium | reverse complement strand
GTGGAGCGGTAGGCCGTGGAGCGGTAGGCCGTGGAGCGGTAGGCCGTGGAGCGGTAGGCCGTGGAGCGGTAGGCCGTGGAGCGGTAGGCCGTGGAGCGGTAGACGGGCACATCTCTCCCTACGTGTCATGCTGAACTTGATTCAGCATCTCAGCGATGTCCCGCAGCATCGTGGCCGTCAGAGATCGTGAAAGAAGTTCAGGATGACACCAAAAGAGTTGTGTCCAGGTGCACAGCACCAGGCTCCCGCATAGTGGACACTGCGCCCGCTTTTCATGCGAGAGCACCTCAGCGCCGTAAGTTGTGCACGGCCCCTGCTGGTGAAAATCGTCGTTCCACTCCGCGCGGCCTTCGGGCTCGGGCCACGGGTCAGATACGACCTCAAAAGCCCCCCTCATTGTACTCGAAGCCGAAGTCTTCAAGGCGAGACGCCACGCACAGAACGAGTCGACTGACAAAGGCCGCGCGTGTTCTCTGCCTCTTGTCGCTCGGACAGGGCGGTAGTGAGAATCGCGCTCAACTCGCGCCCAGAGCAGTGCCTCAGGTAGGCGACCGTCTGCTCTCTGTCCACCGACGCACCGTCTGCTGACTCACCGACACACCGTTTCTTTGATCGCCTGCTCCAGAATCGCCAGGCCTGCGTCGATGTCGGCTTCGGTGACGGTGAGCGCGGGGCGGAAGCGGAGCGTGTGGGTGCCGCAGCCGAGGATGATGAGGCCGAGGTCGTAGGCGCGCATCCGGATGGCGTTGCGCAACTCGGCGGTCGGAAGGTCGAAGGCGCACATGAGGCCGCGGCCGCGCGGGTTAGCGACTACCTCGTGCGCGTCGGCCATGGCGTGCAGGCGCTGCAGGAGATAGCTCCCCACATGCCACGCGTTGCCGACGAGGTTGTCTTCCTCGATCACCTCGAGGATGCGGTCGAAGCGGACCATGTCCACGAGGTTGCCGCCCCACGTCGAGTTGATGCGGCTGGAGATGTTGAACACGTTGTCGTCCACTTCGCTGACGCGGCCGCCGGCGAGGACGCCGCAGACCTGCGCCTTCTTGCCGAACGCGAGCAGGTCGGGCGTGACGCCGAGGCCCTGCCACGCCCAGAACGTGCCCGTGAGGCCGACGCCGGTCTGCACCTCGTCGAAGATGAGCAGCGCGTCGTTCTCGTGCGCGAGGTCTTTGAGCGCGTTGAGGAAGACCGGGCGCAGGTGGTTGTCGCCGCCCTCGCCCTGGATCGGCTCCACGATCACGCAGGCGATGTCGTCGCGGTGCTCGCGGAAGTAGGTCTTCGCCTGGGCGAGCGCGAGCGCCTCCCGCTCCTCGATGTCGTCCAGGTGGGCCGGGCCGTTGGCGATGGGCGTCGAGAGGCGCGGCCAGGGGAATTTGGGGAAGAACTTGACCTTGTTGGGGTCCGTGTTCGTGAGCGACATCGTGTAGCCGCTGCGCCCGTGGAAGGCCTTCTCGAAATGCAGCACCTGGTGCCCGACCTCGCGGCGGTAGCCCTTGCGGTGATTCAGCCGCACCTTCCAGTCGAACGCCACCTTGAGCGCGTTCTCGACGGCGAGCGCGCCGCCCGACACGAAGAAGGCGTTCGGCAACTGGTCGGGGATGCCGACGCGGGCAAACGTGTCGACGAAGCGCGCCATGTGCCGCGTGTAGACGTCGGAGTTGGACGGCTTGTTGAGCGCCGCGTCCATGAGCCGCGCCTGGAACGCCCGCGTGTCCGCCGAGTCGCCGGAGAGCTTCGGGTGGTTCATCCCGAGCGGGTTCGAGGCGAAGAACGTGAAGAAGTCGACGTAGTCGCGGCCCGTCTTGGCGTCGCGGAGGTGCGCGCCCTGGCTGTGCTGCATGTCGAGCACCATGTCGAAGCCATCGGCCAGGATGTGCCGGTCGAGAATCTCGTGGACAGCATGGGCCTCCGGGAGGTGCTTCTCGGCGGGCGCGACAGACGGAGCGAGGACGACAGGCTGCATAGGGCGACAGGATTCAGGGTCAGGGGAGGGGGCTGCGAAGCCGGGTTGCACGCGGGGCAGTGCTCGTGAGCATGGGGCGCTGCCCAAAGGGGGCGCAAGCTACCACATCCTAGCCCTGGGCACTAGGCGGAGGACTGGGCTGTTCCCGAGAATTCGCTGCTGAAAAGCGCTTTCGGGTGCGCCTTGCTGCACGCGCGGCGGCGCCAGCGTTGCATCGCCTGTGCTCGCCCATCGCCCGCTCACGCAGACGTCGCTGTTCGAGCCGACGTTCCGGATAGGCCCCTAGGGCACGACGACGATGCGTTGCGTGTAGACCTCCGTATCCATGGCGAGGCGCACCACATAGACACCAGCGGCCACGTCGAGGGTGGCGGTGATCGTCTCCGTCGCGCGCGTGCCTTCGGCGAGCGTGGCCACGCGGCGCCCGAGCGTGTCGTAGAGCGCTAGGTCGATGGCGACCGGTGCGTCGAGGCGGAGCGGCAGAGCGAGGCGGGCTCCCGTGCGAACGGGGTTGGGATACACCGCGTCGAGCACACCCGTGCGGGGCAAGGCCGCCCCCTCGGCAGCCGTGTCCACGGGCGCGGCGAAGCGCATCGGTTTGAGCCGGGGCACGCCCGCCTCGTAGGCGGTGAGGAAGAGAGGCCACTGGTCGGCTTGGTGGACACTCGGGATGCCCACCTCGCTCACGAAGTCGCTCTGCCCCGGCGGCAGGAGGTTCCTGGCCCGGTCCTCGGCGAGAACGTCCCCGAACGCGACCACCTGCTGGTACGTACCCGGATACTCCGGATAGACCGCGTTGGTCGCCACGAAGCGGTAGAGCTTGGTCAGGCCCGCGAACGAGAGCGGGATGCGAGCGCGGACGGCGTTGTCGAGGTAGGCGACGCCGTCGTAGGTGCGCACGAAGCCGTTGGAGGGCGTGGCGGTCCAGGGGAGGTGGTCGCCGTGGTCCCAGTCCACGCTGGGCTTGTTGTTCCAGTTGACGAGATAGCCTTGGGCAGGATTGACGATCTGGGGCTGGTTCTCGAACGCGACGAGGCCCGTCCACTCCTCGGTGCCGTCACCCCGCGCGGGAAGGCGCGGATCGACGGTCGTCGCACGGTCTGGGTAGGACCCCGCGTGCCAGTAGGCAATCTGGCCGGCGCGGTTGGCGTAGAGCACGTTGAACGACATCGGCATCAGCGCGACGGCCTGCTGAAACTGGTCGAGGTCGGTGGCGCGGACCATGCCAAGAAACGCCGTGAGGGCCTCCGCTTCGCGCTGCCAGAACGCCATCCGCCACGCAGCCGCGTAGGTGGCCTCGTCGTGTTCCACCAGGCCATAGACCGGCCCGTGCACCGTCCGCACCGCATCGACGCGAACCGGGGCCTCGCCCGCCACGGCGATCTCGCTCGTGATCCGCTCGAAGGGGCGCAGCCTGCCGTCGTACCGGTACCGGTTGCCCGCCACGGGAGCGAGGAAGGTGTCCGTGTTGTCGGTGTTGCCGGTGGTGAGCGTCCACGTGTGGTCGGCCGTGCGCCCGATGATGAGGCCGGGAATGCCCGGCAGTGTCATGCCCGTGGCGTGATAGCCCGGCGCGTTGAGTTGCATCTCAACGGCAGGGTTGGGCGCGTCCTCGCTGGGCGGGCCCATCTGCGGGGCACCGAGTAGCATCGTCCCGTCCTCGGCGGTCGCGGTCCCGTTGGCCACCACCGCGAACGACCCAAACTTGATGGCCAGGCCCGCCTGTGCACGCACCCGGCTGAGTGCGGCGCGTCCGACGTCGAGCCGCTGCGTGGCCGTGGCGGCGTCGAGGTTGGGCCAGCGGTCGACGGGCGCGTTCGAGGCTGGAGGGGGCAGCGTCGCCGGGGCCGGCAGGGTGGTCGGTGCTATGGGGTCGTTGATGGGGCGGTTGGCCGCGAACCACGCCGCGCCTAGCTCGTCGAGCTCCGCCTGCCGCGTGAGTTCATCGCCGCCGAGCTGGCCGAACTGGCGCATCACATACTGCGTGACGGCGAGCACCTTGTCGGCGTCCCACGGCTTCGTGTCGGTGAAGCCGAGCGGTCGGTGGACCTCCGGGTTGGCCGTCGTCGAGTCGATGTAGGCGTTGACGCCGTCGCGGTAGGCCGTGATCATCGCGCGGATGGAGACCGGGAGTGCCTCGAACTGCGCGGCGCGCTCGGCGGGGGTGTAGAACATCTCGCGCACCCAGCGGTCGGCATCGACGTAGTCGCCGACGCCGTTGCCGTCGGCATCGTCGCCGGGTCCGTAGGCAGCAGCGTAGGTGCCTGTCGCGGCGTACATCAGGTCGGTCATCTGCACGAGGCGGTCCTGCGCAGCAGCGAAGCCCTGCCCGAAGAAGACGCCCGCGTCGGTGCGCGCCGCGATGTGGGGCACGCCGTAGTCGTCGCGCTCGATGGTGACGACGGTGCCATCGGAAGCTTGGAACTGGACTGGTGCCGACGCAGCGTGGGACGGCTGCGCATAGAGGGGGGCTACGACGGCCAGCGCCAGCAGCAAGGACGTGCCTAGAAGGAGCAGGAGGGAGAGGCGAAGCAAGGAGCGAGGTTGGTCAGACACCAGACACGGGGAGGAGGCACAAGAGGGCAGTAGCTTGCAGGAGCACCCCAACCCTCGCCAACGTGCGTTCCGCCCTGATCCCTCCTATGATTGACCGCTTCAAAGCGCTCGCCGACGCGACATTCGAGCAGACTGTACGCCTGCGGCGAACCCTGCACCTTCGTCCTGAACTGGCCTTCGAGGAGCACGAGACGGCCCGGCTCGTCACGCAGGAGCTCACCGGGCTGGGCCTCACGGTCACGCCCGGGGTCGCCAAGACGGGGGTCGTTGCCACGCTCACCGGCGGGCGGCCAGGCCCCACGCTCGCACTGCGTGCCGACATGGACGCGCTGCCCATCCAGGAGGCCACCAACCTGGCCTTTGCCTCGCAGGTGCCCGGCGTGATGCACGCCTGCGGCCACGACGCTCACACCGCCTCGCTCCTCGGCGCGGCGCGCCTCCTCGCCGAGGTCCGCGACGAGGTTCCGGGCACCGTCCGTTTCCTCTTCCAGCCGAGCGAGGAGAAGCTCCCCGGCGGCGCCAAGGTCATGGTCGAAGAGGGCGCGCTGGGTCCGATGAAGCGCCACGCCGGCAGCGCGCCGACGCAGATCCTCGGCCAGCACGTCGCGCCCGACCTGCCCGTCGGCACGATCGGCGTCCGCGCAGGCGACTACATGGCGAGCGCCGACGAGATCTACCTCACCGTCACCGCCCAGGGGGGCCATGCGGCTGCGCCGCACCGCCTCAACGCCGACGTCGTGCTCGTGCAGGCGCACATCCTCACCGCGCTCCAGTCGGTCATCAGCCGCAACTGCCCGCCCGACAGCCCCAGCGTCCTCTCGTTCGGCAAGGTCATCGCCGACGGGGCGACCAACGTGCTCCCCGAAGCCGTGCACATTTCAGGTACGTTCCGGGCGATGGATGAGGCGTGGCGCTTCCGCGCGCACGCGTTGATCGAGCGGGTGGCAACGCGCACCGCCGAGGCGCTCGGGGCCACGTGCGCCGTCGAGATCCTCGTCGGCTACCCGGCGCTCTCCAACGACCCTGCGCTCACGGCGGCCCTCCGCGAGGCCGCCGTCGACTACGTCGGCGAGGACCGCGTCGTCGATCTCGACCGCTGGTTCGCCTCCGAAGACTTCGCCTGGTACCTCAAGGAGATCCCCGGCTCGTTCTACCGGCTCGGCACGCGCAACGAGGCGCGCGGCATCACGCACGGCCTGCACACGCCGCGCTTCGACATCGACGAGGAGGCGCTGCGCCTCGGGCCGGGCTTCATGGCCTACGCCGCCTGGCACACGCTGGCGCAGGCGGCGTAGACCGCCCTCGGATCGGTCGCGAGGGGGCCGCGCTCGGGCGCGGTGGTGCAGGCCGTGGCGCTAGGGGATGATGAGGATCTGAAAGTCGAAGTTGGTATTCACCCCCGCCCGTACCTCCGTGGGCGTGGGCCGGAAGGACTGAAACGAGTTGGTGCCCAGAACGCCGAAGAAGTCACCGGAGTCGATGGCCCCGTTGTTGTTATTGTCCTTGAAAGCGTCGAAGTAGTACACCCCGGGCGTGATGTCGTCGAAGGCGAACGTCCCGTCACCGGACGCGGCGACCTGCCGGATGAACCGGTCGGCGTTCCAGTCGTCGAAGCTCTGGTAGATGGCGATGCGCGTGTTGCTGACGGAGCCGGCGGCCCCGGCCGAGAGCGCGATGCGTCCGGTGATGTCGCCGGTGGTCGGTGTCGGGTCGGGGGTGACGGGGTCCGAGTCTTCGGAGTCGGCGGTGTCGCATGCGACGAGCGTGGCGGCCATCAGGACCACGAAGAGGGCGCGAGTGAGTCGGTGCAGGGTCATGGCTAGCTGGGCGTGTTGATAAGAGGAAGAGGAGGGCAACACTGGGAGCTACGTGACGCGGCCTCGGATCTTATCACGCCCCGGGAAAAAACCGGTCCTCCCGGGCGGGACTGTGCGCCACGGGGCTGTCACTGCTCGGTTGTAGCTTGCCTCGTCAAGCCGCGGCGCTCCAAACAGGCAGCGCTCCGAACCGGCAGCGCTCTGAACCGGCATTGGTGCCCCAGCGCCGTAGCACCCCACGCATCTCCTCGTCTCTTCTGGCTCCTCCCGTGCACGATCTCCCGCCCTTCCCTGGCTTCCGCGACGAAGGCCTCCAGTTCCTCCGCGACCTCGCCGACCACAACGAGCGCGACTGGTTCAAGCCGCGCAAGCAGACCTTCACCGACGAGTGCCAGTGGCCCATGCAGTGCCTCGTGGCCGACTGCACGCGCCACGCCCCCGACCGCGGCCTACCGCTCGGCGGCGACCCTAAGACGTCGGTCTTCCGCCTCTACCGCGACACGCGCTTCTCCAAGAACAAGGACCCCTACAAGACCAACGTCTCGGCGGTGCTCTCGCGCTCGGGCGGCAAGAAGGAGCCGGGCAGCGTCTACATTCACATCGAGCCGGGCCAGTGCTTTCTGGCTGCCGGCTACTGGTTTCCGGAGCGCGACCTCCTGCGCGCCTGGCGCGACCGCCTCGCCCACGACCCGGCTTCGTTTCTCGCGGTCGTGCAGCGCGTTGAGGAGGCTGGACTCACGCTTGAGACCCGCGAGTCGCTAAAGCGGATGCCGCGCGGCTACAACGACTACGCCGACTCGGACGTGGCCGAGTACCTCAAGTGGAAGGGAGCCATCGTGACGCGCAGCGTTGCAGACGCCGAGGTGCAGACGCCCGCGTTCACCACCACCGTGCTGGACTTCGCCGAAGCGTCGCTACCGCTGCTAGAATTCGGCTGGAACCTGCTCGCGGAGATGCATCCCGCCCCAGAGATCTAGCCCTTCCAAAGAGGTCTCTTTTTAATAACTAGGAAAGGGCTTGCCATCGGTGAGCCCTTCCAGTATTCTCTCGTCCACGGTTCTTCCCACGCAACCTCGGCCTATGCCCGATTGACACAGGGTCTCTTCCTCCTCATCAACCCCTGTGTTTCCATGCTGCGCGCCCTTGGCTGCCTCCTCGTCCTGTCCATCACGCTCAGCGCGTGCGACCTCTCAGACGAGCCCAGCCCCGACGACGTCCCCGTCCTTCTCCCGCTCGCTGTCGGCAACGAATGGGTAACGGACTACTCAGAGGAATGGATCGATAGAGACCTCCCAGGACGATCGCTGGTCGACACGATTCGAGTCGTGAGCGCGATGACGATCGCGGGAGAGACGTGGTACGAAGTCCAGAACGGTGGAGGCAGCGGCTTTCCCGACGGCCTCTACACAAACCGCCGCGACGGTGTCCATCAGGCAGCCAACATGTTCTCGCCTCCGGAGCTGCCTGACAGCGTCTCGGTCCCGGAAGCTGCGTTCCTGATCTACAAGTTCCCGGCTCAGGTGGGCGACACCTACGAGGCCTACGACGGCATCCAGGTGACGGTAGTGGATACGCGTGCTCCGGTCACGCTTCCCTTCGGCACGTTCGAGGCTTACGTCTATGAGTTCCGCCCGACGCAAGCATGGTTTGACGGCGCACGCCCCGAAATGTCGATTGGCTTCGAAGAGGGAGCTGGAGTGCACTACGTGTACCTCGTTCCTGAGCTCGGCTACCTCGACTACCAGGTGCCGTGGGTTTCCACGAATGGTGGCACGGACGACGCCCCGCTGTGGAAGACCATCATGGTAGGAAGCTGGAGGCTCAACGCCCTCCCCACCCTACTTGACGAGCCCACCCCGCTTGACGAGGACAATGCGGGCGCGGTCTCGCCCTCAGCCCGGTCGAACGCGCAGTGGCACGGCGAACTCGGCGCGGAGACGGGCCTTCTCGTCGGCCGAGAGGCTACGCCGATCCTGGTCGGTCAGCGCGCCGTGGAGCGCCCAGAGTAGGTTGAGGCTCACGTCGGGGCGGCGGTGGCGCACGATCTGAAACGCCATCGCCGACCCAGCTCGGCCCGGCTGTCGATGCCTACCTCCGCGAGCAGTTTTGCGCTCGTAGGCCCAAGGTTGCGTAGCGACGTAAGGTCAGACACGAGGCGAAGGTCGAAGGTCGAAAAGGTGCGGCGCTTCGCCCGAACGTTCAAGTCCATTCGGCTCACCCACGGCCACACGGCAACACCGCTGCACGGCCTCACTCTCCGTAGAGAAACCGTAGCATGTCGGGGACGATCTGGCTCCATGCCTCCTCGTTGTGGCCCCCGCCGTTCTCGGCGTAGACGAAGCCGCTACCCTCGGTCCAGCCTGCGTCGGCGAGCCGTGCCCGGAGGGTGCGGGCATCCTCGCGCATCTGCGCGCTCTCCTCGACGCCCATGCTCAGCCACACGCGCTGACCCGTCGGCGCATCGAGCGCGTCCACGCGGCGAAGCACTTCCCGGCCGTCCCACCACACCGACGGGGCGACCACGAGCAGGCCGTCGTAGACCTCGGGGTATTCCAGCCCCAGCACCATCGTGATGAGCCCGCCGAGCGACGCGCCGCCGAGCGACGCCCGTTCGGGATCGGTGCGATACTGCGCGTCAATAGCAGGCTTGAGTTCGTCGACGAGGAAGCGCCCGTAGGCCAGCCCATCGCCTCCGTTGGGCGGTTTCGTAGCGGTGATCCCGACGATGCGCCCGGCCCCGTCGGCCTCGAACTGCATCGTGATGTCCAGGTCCGACACGTAGAAGGCGAGCGGGTCGACACGCTCCAGCGCGTTCCAGATCTCCTGCCCGGGAAGTCGCCCCACGAGCGCGCCGTCGCGGATTTCCAGGTCAAGCCCTTCCTCCGGGCTATCGTCGAGCGTGTAGCGCCCAGTGAAGCGCGCGAGGTCGGCGTCGTCGCCTCCCATCGGAGCCTCGTCGGCGCGCGAGAGCGTGTGGTGCCACGTCTGCACCGTCGGCGTGTATTCCTTGGTGCGCTGCTCCGTGTTGGCCGCGCCCACGATGATGACCGGCTCGATCTCGCCCGCCGTGATGAGCGCCTGCGCGGCCTCGTCGAAACCCCATTCGTCCCGCTCGCTCCCATCGAAGACGAGCTGGCCATCGTGGAGGTAGAGCACCGGGTAGCGCCGGTCGAGGTCGTCCGCGTAGCCCGGCGGGAGGTAGACGAACACGTCTCGCGGCAGGTCGAGGTGCGCGGAGGGCACGTCCTCAATGACCTCAATGATACCCGTGAAGGTCGGCGCTACCTCAGGCAGCGGTTCGTCGAAGCGGCGCGCGACGGTGGTGGGCTCGCCTGGGCGCAGGACGACGGTGCGGTTGCGCCCTGCCTCCCAGCCGCCGTTGGGCTCGTTACCGCCACCGGTCGCGTGGAACTTGTAGGCGACGGTGATGCTGTCGCTCGGGACCTCAAAGGGGAGAGTGATCGTGTAGATGCTGTCCCCGTCGGCGTCCTCTGCCACACGGGTGCGGTCCCACGACAGTGGCGCGACCGCGCCGCGAACCCCGACGCGCTCGTTCGCCGGGGCGAACCACCCGGCCTCGATAGCTTCGGTCATGTCGATAGCGAAGGCGACGGACGCCTGCTGCGCCTGGACGTACGGAGTGAGAAGAACGAGGGCAAAGACGAAAGGCAGACGCATCGGCTGGATGAAGAGCGGGCGGGCGAGACGTCACGAAGATCCGATGCGCCGAGCAACGTTGCTGGCCCGCCAAAAAAATGCCCGCCCAGAAATAAGGACGGCCACAAAAAAACCGGGCGCGGCGTTGAGGGCCGCGCCCGGTTCTCTCGCAAAGATTCCCACCACCACATAGGCTTTGCGAGGGAGCTTCCCGAGGGAAGTGCTTCCATCCCCAAGTGTCCCCACACCAGAGGAAGGACCTCGTATCAGAGGTTCACAGTGCTATGCGCTAAATCTCGCCCGTAGGGTTCACGCCCTCTCGTGCTTCACGATTCCTTAATAAAAACATGGATCAGCTTGCCGTCATGCGCGCCGACGTCGCCATCGTAGGCGCGGGACCTGCAGGCGCGTTGCTCGCGCTGCTGCTCGTGCGGCAGGGCGTGCGCGTGACGCTGCTGGAGAAGCACACCGACTTCGACCGCGCCTTTCGTGGCAACACGCTCAACCCGGCCACGCAGCGCCTCCTCGACCGCCTAGGTCTGCTCGACGCGGTGCGGGCGCTCCCGCACGTATCGACCTCGCACTTCACAGCCGTCACGCCCGGCGGCGAGATTCGCTTCGCCGACTTTGCCGAGTGGGCGGATCGCGCCGGCGCGCCCTTCGGTGAGGTGGTGATGACGCCGCAGCGCTGCTTCCTGCCGCTCGTCCTCGACGCGGCTGCCCGGCACGACGGCTTCACGCTCGTCACAGGCGCAGACGTGCACGATCTGGTGTGGGACGAGAACGGCGCGGGCAGCAGCCCGGTCCGAGGCGTGCGCTACGAGCGCAACGGCGAGGGGCACGAGATACGCGCCGGGCTCACGATCGCGTGCGACGGCCGCCACTCGCGCGTGCGCACGCTCGGTGGGCTCGCCGTCGAGCGTCGCCCCGCGCCCATTGACGTGCTGTGGTTTCACCTGCCGAAGCGTCCCTCCGACACCTTGAGCGAGGGGGGAGACGTTGGGAAGGAAGCGGTCATAGACGAGGTGGCGGGGGCCTACTTCCGCTTCGGCCCCGGGACGATGGTCGCGCTCATGGACGCGGGCGAGCGCTGGCAGGTTGGGCTGATCATCGCCAAGGGTGCGCTGTCGGAGCTCAAGGCCCAGGGCCTCGACGCCTTCCGCGCCCGCATCGCCGCGACGGTGCCGGATGTGGCCGATCAGCTCGTCACGCTGCGGTCGTGGGACGAGACGGCGCTGCTCTCCATCGAGACGAGCCGGCTGAGGCGCTGGTACCGTCCTGGCTTGCTGTGCCTCGGCGATGCCGCGCACGCGATGAGCCCGGTCGGGATGGTGGGAATCAACCTCGCCATCCAGGACGCCGAGGCCACGGCCGAGCACCTCGGCCCCGCGCTCCGCGCGGGCACGGTCAGCGCCGCCGACCTCGCCGCCGTGCAGCGCGCCCGCCAGCAACCGATCCGCCTCGCCCAGACCGTGCAGGACCTTGTCCATCGCCTCGTGATGCGCCCGGCCCTGCGCGGCCCCAAGGCCTACCGCTTTCCCGCGCCGGTTCGAGCGCTGCTCACCTGGCCTCCGCTGCGCCGTCGTGCCACGCACCTCATCGCCGAAGGGCGCCTCTGGTAGGCGGCCGACGAACCGCCAGGACGGTCAACCGCGAGATGTTGGTTAACCGCCGCGCTTGAGGACGACCTGGTCGGTGCCGGCCTGCTCAGCGGCAGCGAAGAAGGCGCGCACGTCGTCGTAGGCCACGGCGGGTAACTCGCGCGTGCGGATCTCCAGCGTCCTGGTAAAGCGTAGCGCTCCGTCGTTACGGAGTTCGGCGCGCGCCTCGAAGCGCCCAAACTCTGTGTGGAGTACCACGGGGTCGGGGAGCACCTCGACCTGGTAGCCGTCCGGGAGTTGGAGCGTGATCTCGTCCGTGTCGAGGTAGGGGTAGGCGAAGCGGACGGGGTGGAGGCGGTGGTCAGTCTCCGAGGGTACGCCCGGCGTGTGGAGCAGGCGGCTGGGCTGGACGAAGAGGCGGCGGCCCATGCTGGTGGCGAAGCGCGGCATGTCGAGCGTGGCGGCAAGGCGCAGCGTGTCCGTGCGCGTGTCGACGCGGCTGAAGTCCGGGGCGGAGAGTTCGCCGCCCTTCGCTGCGCGTTCGTAGAGCCAGTCGAGGCGGTCTTGCGGTGTGGCTTGCCAGAGTGCGCCCCGCACGCGGTCGGTCTGCGCGCCCGTGTAGGTGTAGTGCAGCGTGCCCGAGGCATGACCGCGCGCGTCGAGCGTGAGCGCGAGCCGGCGGGCTTCGCGGTTCTCGGCCGCGTCACTAGCCGGCGTTCGGGCGAGCATGCCGCCCTCTGGCGTCACCACGAGCGCGTGGCGGTCCTCGTTGCTCGCACCGATACGCGCAAAGGCCATACGGGTGCTCGTCGCTTCGAGCCAGAGGGGGGGCTCCGCGTCCGGGGTCGCGGCGTCGTCCATGGGCACGTAGAGGACGACGTGGTTGAAGCGGTTGTAGGGGAAGTCCGGGTCGAGATCGGCGGCGCGGGAGCCGTTGAAGATGAGCGCCGGGTAGGCCTCGATGCCGACTGTGGCGAGCGCCGCCATGAGGTAGTTCGTGAGCGCCTTGCAGTCGCCGTAGCGCCGCTCGTAGACGTAGGCGGCGTCGAAGGGCTGCCAGCCGCCGAGGCCGAGCTGCACCGACACGTAGCGCATCGAGGTCTGGAGATGCTCGTAGAGCAAGCGCACCTTCTCGCGCCGCGTCGTGCCCTGGGTGGCAATGGCCTGAATCTCCGCGCGTGCGTCCTCGGGAAGCTCCGCACGCCCCTCGCTTAGCCGCCCATACCACCGCCCAAAGGCGTCCCAGGAGTCGAGCCGTCCCCGCTCCCCGCCGATCTCGAACGCGTCGAGCGTCACCTCGACACGGGGCACCTGGTCGTAGAAGCGGGGGCCGAGCGCCTCGCGGCCGCGGCCCGGCATCATGCCCAGCATCCAGGTGTAGACGGTCGCGTCACGCTCCTCGGTCACGGTTGGCTCCGCAGCGTCGCTAAGGTGATAGGCCCGGTGGCGGAGCGGCAAGTTGCCCTTCACTGACACCGTCAAGCGGGCCTGCTCTACCGGGTTGCCCGCAGGCTGGGGACGCCACGCAGGCGGCCCGCCGAGGAGCCCATCGTGCTCCACTTCCGTCTCGAAGACGACGGTGTAGGGATAGGCGTCGTGGACGAATTCGGCGACGCGCACCCGGTTGTCGTCATAGAGCGAGTAGCTGCTTGTGGCCGGGTAGTCCGCGAAGTCACGACGGCCGAGGCAGCGGGTTTCCTCGCCCTGGGCGTCGAGGAGGCACGCGCGGAAGCGCTTGAGCTTGCGGAAGGTGTCGTAGAAGACGACATGGGTGCCGAAGTCGCGCCCCCGCGCATCGAAGACGGTGACGGCGCGGCGCTCGGTCTGGATGGCCCGCCCCGGACCCTGGATCTCGACGCGGGTGTCATGGCGGCGCACGACGGCTCCGTGGTCGTAGAGTTCGTTGAGTAGCTGGGCTGCCGGGCTGACGGCAAGGCTTGGGTCGTCGTCCGGCGACGTTGCCTGCGTTGCAGGAGCAACCGCGACCAGGACCGCGAGCAGAAGAAGGCGGATCATGCTAGTCCTCATCGCCGGTTCCTGTATCGGCCTCGGCGGCGGGTGCGGCGCGTTTGAGCACCACCATCTGATCGTCGGCGCTGACCATCCGGTCATAGTAAGCCCGCAAGTCGGCGTAGTCGCTGGGGTCGACGCTGGTCGCGTCCCGGTTCACTGTGCGCCGCACCACGAGTTGCCCCCCTTGCTCTGCGAGTTGGCACCGGTAGCTCGCCGCCTGCTGACCGAACGAGAGCCGCACCGGGTCCGGCATCTCATCGAGCGCGAAGCCGTCGGGCAGGCGCAGGAGCGCGGTCAGGCGGTGCGTGCGCGGGTAGTTGAAATCCACCGGGAAGTACCGCTCGGGCGAGGTGAAGGGGTTTTCGAGATACCGGTCGAGGGGCACGGGGTTGAAGAACAGGAGGTCGCCTGCGGTCTGTGCGTAGTCTGGAATGTGGACGTAGGCGTAGACATCGAGCGGGGCATTGAGGTCGTGCAGGTCCTTCACGTGCGCGCTGTCGAGGACGAGGCCGGGCACGTCGGAGAGGTAGTCGCGCATGAAGGCCTCCGGCGAAGACTCCTCGATCGCGCGGCGCATCCAGACGGCATCGTAGGACTCCGCGCGGACGCGCAGGGACGCTGTCAGCGTGCCACTCCCGTCGAGGTCGCCCTCGAAGCTGACTGATCGCTTGGCGGGGCTGCGTGCATCGACACGTACCCACATCGGGTTTTCTTCGTCGGGGACCCAGCCAATCCCGGCGAGCGCGTCGGCGGGGAGCAGCCCGAGGGGCCGCATCGGGTCCGTCGCGTCGAGCCAGTAGGACGCGTCACCGACGGTGGCTAGCACGACGACGTAGTTGAACTGGTTGACGAGCGGATAGGCGGTCTGCACGAGGCCATAGTCGCGCGTCGAGAGGAGCACGGGGATCGCTTCGATGTCGGCCTCGCGCAGCAGTTGGAGCAGCAGCAGGTTGACATCGGCGGCCGTGCCGGACCGGTCTTCCATGATGCTGTTGAGGCTCCCGCTCGTGAACACGCCGCGCCGCCCATCGTGGCGGATCGCGGTGCGGACGTAGTCGTAGAGCGCGGCCATCTTGGAGGCGGGATCGGCCTGGTCGGCCGTGAGCTCTTCGACCTGGCGGCGGAGGGCGCGTGAGGAGCGGAGGGTGCCGCCGAAGCGGGTGTGGTCGTCGAGATCCTCGGCGAGCTGCTCCCAGGTGTTCATCACTTTCTCGATGCCGTAGCCGGGGATGCCATACTCAGCCAACTGGAACTCGATCTTGTGGACGTAGTCCTCCAACGTGGTCATGAACGGCTCCTCGCGGAGCGCGGGTACATCGGTGCGGACCCAGCGGTGCTTGGTGGCCTGGCCCGCAAAGTGGTTGACCTGGTCGCTTGTCTCGATGTCGAAGGGCAGCGTGCCCTGGTTGGCCCGGACATAGGAGAAGGTGCGCGGGATGAGTGCCTCGAACTCGCTGTGAAGCACCGGTATGTCGTCCTGGAAGTACCACGTCGGGAAGAGCAGTAGGCTCTCCGAATTGACGCGGTAGCGGTACTCGACGATGGCGCCGGGCGCGAGTGCGGGCAGCGTGAAGGTGATGCGTTCCCGGTCGTCGCCGACGCGCTCGCGGAAGATGGCATCGCGGTCCATCTTGACCCGACGGTAGCCGCCCTCGCCGTCTGGCACAAACGTTTGACCGCGCACGCCGCTGATGTCCTCCGAGCCTCGGAAAGTCAAGATCGAGATCGTCGCCTGGTCGTAGCCCGCTTCGCTGAAGAGCTTCACCCGGCGATGCCGCTCCAGCTCAATGTCAAGTTGGTTGGTGATGCGGGCTTCGCCGACATCGAAGAGCACCACGGCAGCGGCGCTGCTGTCGGCTTCGTAGACGTCGAGGTCCGTGTGGGCGTCGGGTAGATCGCCCCAGTCGGCGGGCTGGGCCGTGACGGGGACAACGACCGCGCAGAGCGCCGCGAGCACGAGTGGGGTGACAAGTGAGCGCATGCGAACAAGGGGGATGATAGAGGGGAAACCCTGATACTTTGCAACAAAAAGTCGCGTTAGGGGCGATGAAGCTACGGATCGCCCTTTTGGATTTCAACCCAGCCTCCACGCGTGCCACCGGCTCCCCCAACGCCTGCTCGGCGTCGATCGCACCGCGCGTACCGGCTCCCCGTTCTTCGCGGCATCGCCCCCGTGGGTCGCGGCATCCCCTTGGAGGCGCTGGCGGGCTCAGAAGCGTTGCTCAGTGTCAGCAGTCTCTAGCAAGGCCTCGGTTGCACGCCTGAGCACCACCATCTGGTTGTCGGCCTCCACGAGTTGGCCGTAGTGGTGCCGTAGTTCGGCGTAGCGCTCCGGTCCGACGCCGGCTACGTTTCGCGGCGTGGCAAAGGAGAAGCTGACCGTCCTGGGCCAGGACTTGCCGGCGGTAAGTCGCCCCGCGCTGTGCGAAGGCCACCTCGACCCCGTCCAGCATTTCATCTACCTCGAAGCCCTCGGGCACCCGGAGCAAGCCCGTCGTACGGTACGTGATCGGCTAAGGAAAGTCCACCCGAAACGAGCGCTCGGGCGACGTGAAGGGGCTCTCCAAGACCCGGTCGAACGGGGCGGGGTTGAAGAGGAAGAGGTCGCCTGCCGTCTGGGCATAGCGTTCGACCCGCACGTGGGCGTAGACGCTGAAGGGCTAGTTGAGGTCGCAGAGGTGTTCGACCCGGGCGCTGTCGAGCACGAGGCCAGGGACGTCGCTGAGGTACTCGCGCATCAGCGCTTCAGGGGAGCTATTCGCAGCGGCACGGCGCATGCAGACGGCGTCGTAGCCCTCGGCGCGGATGCGGAGCGCGGCGGTGAGCGTGCCCGCCTCGTCCAGGTTTGCCTCGAAGTTGACGACCCGCGTCGCCCGTTCTGCGGGGTTGACCTGGAGCCACCGCATGTCGTCCTTGTCGGGCACCCAGCCGATCCCTGTGAGGGCGTCTTCCGGAAGCATGCCTAGCGGGCGCATCGGGTCGGTGGCGTCCAGCCACACGCCGCTGCCGTCGGTCTCGGCAAGCGCGACGACGTAGTTGAACTGAGACACGAGCGGGTAGGCCATCTGCCTGAGGCCGTGATCGCGCGTCGAGATCAGAACGGGCTGCGCCTCGATGTCGGCCTCGCGCAGCATCTGGACGAGCAGCAGGTTGACGTCCGCCGCACTACCCGTCTGGGCTTTCGAGGGTGCGCTTGAGGCTCGCGCTGGTGAACATCCTCGTTCGTCCGTCGTGGCGGCTGGCTGTGCGCACAAAGTCATAGAGGGCCTCGTCACAGAGGGCCTCGATGCGGCTGGCTGGGGCTGTCGGTGAGTTCCCGGATCTTGCGTCGGAGAGCGAGCGACGACCGCTTCACCCATACGCTCACCGACGGGGCCACACGCAAACGGGGCGGCTCGCGCTGTGCGAACCGCCCCGCTGGGCATTGGCTGGGTAGGATCTAGGCGACGGCTGCTGCCTCATACATCGAGTCAATCTCGGCCTCGTAGGCCTTGTGCACCTTGCCGCGCTTGACCTTCATGGTCGGCGTGAGGAGCTCATTCTCCACGGTCATCGTGCCGGGGATGAGCTTGAAGCGCTTGACCTGGCTCCACTTCTCGGGCACCTCGCGGTTGGCCTCGGCGACCAACTCCTCGAACTTGGCCAGCACCTTCGGGTGCTCGACGAGCTGCGCCATCGACATGCCCCCCATGCCGTTGCGCTCGGCCCAGCCAGGGAGCGCCTCCTCGCCCGGGAAGATGAGCGCCGTGCAGTACTTGTAGCCCGAGCCCAGCACCACGGCCTGCTCGATGAGCGGGTCCTTGAGCAGCTTCGACTCGATGGGCGTCGGCATGACATACTTGCCCGTCGAGAGCTTGAAGAGCGACTTCTTGCGGTCGGTGATGCGGAGGTAGCCCTCGCGCGAGAACTCGCCGATGTCGCCGGTGTGGAACCAGCTGTCGTCGTCGATGACCTCGGCGGTCTTCTCGGGGGCCTTGTAGTAGCCTTGCATCACGTGCGGCCCGCGCGTGAGGATCTCGCCGTCCTCGGCGATGGCGACCTCGATGCCCACGATGGGTGGCCCGACGGTGCCCGCCTGGGCGTCGCCCGGCACCTCGGTCGCGATGACCGGGCTCGTCTCGGTGAGGCCGTAGCCCTGGTAGGTCGGCACGCCGAACGCGGCAAAGGCGTTGGCGAGGTCCTTCCGGAGCGCCGCGCCGCCGACGGAGACGACCTTCGTGCGCGTCAGGCCGAGCTTCTCGCGCAGCTTGGAATAGACCAGCTTGTCGGCGATGCCGTGCGTGAAGCCGGGCTGGCTGCCCGCCTCGAAGTTCTTGGCCTTGTCCATCGCCCACGAGCCAATCTTGTGCTTGAGGCCCGTGCTCGACTCGACGCCCACGAGCACCTTGTCGTAGACCTTCTCCAGCACACGCGGGACCGTCGCGAACATCGTCGGGCGCACCTCCGGGAGGTGGCCGATGAGTAGGTCCGGGTTCGAGTAGTAGATCGACTGGCCCCAGGCGACGCACGCGAACGAGAGCATCCGAGCGTAGATGTGCGTCATCGGGAGGAACGTAAGCGCGGCCTCCTCCTGGTGCTGGAGCGTGTGGAAGCCGTTGAACGCGGCGTGGACGTTGAACGAGATGTTCTCGTGCGAGAGCATGACGCCCTTCGGCGTGCCGGTGGTGCCCGACGTGTAGATGATCGTGGCGAGGCTCTTCGGGTCGATGGCGTCGCGGAGGCGCTGCGGGGCCTCGGCGTCGGCGGCGAGCAGCGCCTGGCCCTCGGCCATGACGTCGTCCTGCTTGAGGAACGTCACGCCGTCGGGCAAGCTGACGCCCGCGCCGGTGCCCTCGGCGAGGATGACGTACTTGATGGCCGGGGTCTCACTCAGGACGGGGGCGAGCCGGGCCAGCAGTTCGTCGTTCGAGACGTAGATCGCCTGCGACTCGGAGTGCTTGATGACGTAGGCCGTCGTCTCCGCCGGGTTGGTCAGGTAGATCGGCACGTTGACGATGCTCGCGATGCTGCAGGCGAAGTCGGCGCGCGCAAAGTGGAGGTCGCTCTCCATGTAGTAGGCAACCTTGGTGCCGGCCTCGATGCCGTCGAGGTCGAGCAGCGCGAGCGCGAGCGCGTTGGCCTGGTCGCGGAACTGCGCGTTGGAGAGCGTCATCCAGCCCGAGTCGGTCGGCTGGTTGAAGCCTTTCGGGTTGGGGTACTTTGCCACCGCATCGTCGAGGAGCGACGGCAGGCTGCGGCCCAGGATGACCTTGCCGCGGCTGTTTGGGGGGGCGGTGTGGATCTGAAGTGCCATGCGTGGTGGAAAGTTCTAGGTGAGAGATGTCAGGCGCAGGGCCCGTAGCGCGGCCCCACACGGTCGTTTAAGATACGATGAACCACCTCATCGAAAGCGCTTACGGCGTAGCTGTTTCCGAGAACCCCTGGAGGCTCAATACGCTACCTCGAACTGCAGGCCCCCGCCGACGTTGTTCTCGCCGTCCTGCAGCTGCTCGTACTCCGCCTGCAGCTGCAGCCACTGCCGGAGCTGGTACTGCAGCACGAGGTCGAGCGTCGCCGCGTCCGTCGTGCCGGTGTTGTTCGAGACGAGGTAGCCCAGCGTGGCGAAGAGGCGGTTCGAGAGGTACTTCCCGATCGTCACCGTGATGTCGGGCCGCGCCTCGATCTGGACGAGGTCGAGGCCGAGCGAGCGCCCGGCCACGTTGCCGATGGCCGCCGAGAGCTGCGCCGCCGCCAACCCCATCGCTGAGTCGCCCGCGCCGGAGACGATGCCCGCGCATGGCTGGCCCGTGGCGATGTAGCACACGATCTCGGACGTCTCCAACTGCACCGGGGACGAGGCGAAGCTCGGGGCCGGGTTCTCGCCGAGCGTGCCCTCGTAGCTGAGCGTGATCGTGAGCGCGCTCTGGCTGCTCGTCTCGCCGGTCTGCCGGATCACCATCGCCGCTTCGAGGTCCACGCGCGTCTCGGGGACGGGGCCGTTGAAGACGAACACCCCGCGCTCCACCTCGAAGCGCCGCCCGCCAAACTCGACCGTCCCGCGCGGAATCTCGATGCTGTCGAAGAGCTCTACCTCCTCCTGGCCGCGCTCCTTGCGCACGATGAGGTCGCCCTCAAACTCTAGGTCGATGTTGGCGAGGCCGTCGGCGCGGAAGCTGACGCGGCCTGGCACGATCACGCGCAGGTCAATTTCGGTGTCCACGTAGACGGCGGAGACCGTCGTGTCGGCGGCGGCGGCGCGCACGCCGAAGGTGGCCTCGACGCGCTGGATGTCGGTCGGCGAGAGCGAGATCTGGCTGAAGGTCGGGCCGATCAACTCATCGGTCTGGTTGACGACGCCCTGGTCGATCTGCACCGTGCCGGTGACGGTGGGGCCGTCCACCGGGCCGGTGATGCGCAGCCCCTCACGTCCTGATGCCGAGACGCGGAAGCCAGCGTACGTCTGGTTGTCGATGGCGAGGTAGCGGTTGGCCTGGATGAGCAGGTCGAGGTCGAGCGACGCCACCTGAAGGTCGGGGACGAGGAGGCTGCCCTCGAGCGTGAGTGTCCCGTCGTCGCTGTCGCGCAGGAAGGCGGGGCCGAGCGCGTCGCTGCCGAACGTAAGCCGGTCGTCGTCGAGCGTGATCGGGATGGTGGCGTTCTCGTAGACGCGTCCAAACTCGGGCAGCCCCATGCGCCCGTCGAGGATGGCGAGCGTGCCGTCGAGCTGTGGGTTGCTGCGGGTGCCCACCACAGCGGCGTCGGCGGTGAGCGTGCCGCCGAGTTCGTTGACGGTGCGTGGGTCGAAGAAGGGCGTTGCCCAGGCGATGGGAAACGGCTCGGTGGTGGTGAGCGCGAGGTCCACGGGTGCGTTCGCCGGGGGCGTGGCGAGCGTGCCGTCGAGGGCGAAGCCGAACGGCGCGAAGCCGGTCGCGCGCAACGCGGCTCCGCTGACGTGGGTGAGCGCCGCGTCGATCTCGAAGCGCTGGGCAGCGTAAGAGAACGCGGCGTCGACCGTGCCGACATCGCGCTTCCGCGAGGTGATCGGGCCGACGGCGAAGCGGCCGTCGAGCGTTGGAGCGGAGGCGGTGCCGCCCATCACGAGCGAGGCGTCGAGCCGCCCGCCGAGCGCGTCGAGGCCTGCGAGGTCGCTGAGCCCGTCGAGCAGCAACCCCTCCACGGTGAGGATGAAGTTCTGCGTGCCGTCGAGGTCAATCACGCCGTCAGCGGCGATCTGCTCGATGCCGAGGCCGGGCGTGTCGGCGGCGAGGAGGAAGCCCCGCACGCGGATGCGGTCGCCGTAGGAGATGCGTGACGGCTGCGCGAGGCGGAAGCGCCGCGCCCCGAGCCGTATGTCGAAGCGGTCGAGCGTGAACTGCGGCGCGTCCGGGTCGAGGCCGGTGCGCCCCTGGATGCGCACGGTGCGGTCGTCGTCCACTTCGAGCGTGACGTCGACGGACACGTCGTCGCCGTCGTAGCGGGCGTCGGCGTCCACGTCGCGGGCGCGGAAGGTGCCCGCCGAGAGAAAGCCCGTCTCGAAGCGGATGCGGGTGGCGAGGCCCTCGTCCCGGCTGTACAGCCCGGCCACATCCGCATCGAAGTCGCTCGCACGCGTGCCACCGAGGGCGAAGAGGTCGGTCGTGGCATCGAGGCGGAACTCCAGCGGCTTGCCGGGCTCGCTCCGCACGACCCCCTCCACGCGGCCCTGTTCGATCAGCAGCGTCTGCCCGAGGAGGCGGCTCAGCGGGGTTGGATCCTTGACCTGGGCCGTGAGCGTGAGCAGCGAACTCGTCGCGCTAAACTCGTCGAGCGCCACCTCGCCGCCCGCGCGCAGGTCGAGCACCTCCGACTCCAGCAGGAGCGTCGTCAGGTCGAGCCTCTGGTCGCCGAGGGCGAACGCAGCGAAGAGCGAGTCCACGCGGATGTCGAGGGCCCGGGTGCCGGTGCTCCAGACGCGCCCGCGCGCCTCCAGCGTCTCCGGGGAGCCGCCCGTGCCGCTCACGTCGAAGTCGAGCGAGAGGGCATCGCGCTGGCCGAGGCGCGGGTTGGCGGCGCGCACCGTGTCGGGCAGCGCCGCGAGGACCGGAGCGAGGAAGGGCCGCAGGTCCACGTCGTCGATGTCGCCGCGGGCCTCGAACGAGGGCACGGCGCCGTCGGTGGGGACGCGGTAGGTGGCGTCCACGTCGGCGGTGCCGCCCGCGAGCTGGAGCGCGGCGTCGGCCCGGCCCACGCCGTCCGCGAGCGCGAGCTCCACGGTACCGTCCAGCGTGGCGTCGTTGAAGGAGGACGGTTCGAGCCGGAGCGCGGCATCCACGCGAGCCGTCGCCGGGTCGGTGCCGACGACCTCAGCCGTGAAGGTGCCGGTGAGGTCGCTGGCGAGCGTCGTGTCGCCGGCGAACGCGCCCACGTCAAGGTTCTCGAAGCGGCCGTCGCGCACGGTAAGCGCCGGCGTCTCGGCGAAGGGCGTGCCGGTTGCGTCGAGGCGCACGAGGCCGCCGGGCATCGTGACGGTGGCGTCCGCGTCGAGCCGTCCGCCGGTGAGGCGCATCACCACGTTGCCCGACGTGATCGCCTGGGCGTTGACCTGCGACTCGGTGAGTCGGGCGAGTGCGTTCAGGGCGAGCGTCTGCGGGTCGGTGCCCGCGCCGGTCAGCCGCACCGTGCCGTTGAGGCGCGTTGCAAGGGGCGCACCGCCAGCCGAGTCGGGGGGGGCAAACGCGCCCGCGTCGAGATCGGTCAGGAGCACCTCGGCGCCGTAGCGCAGCGTGTCAGCGAATGGCTCGGTCTCACCGCGCAGCACCAGGAGGCCCGCCTCGGCGAAGTCGGCTTCCCCATCGAAGGCGAGCAGCCCGTCGGCGAGGGTGGCGAAGAGGTCGACAGACCGAACCGCCGTGGCGCCGTAGCGGGTGTCGCGGAGGCTCGCTTCGAGGTCGAGGAGCATCGCCTGCAGGTCGGTGCCGCGCGCATCCAGGGAGAACGTGCCGGTGATGCTGCTCGCCTGTGCCGGGTCGCCCGTGAGCGCCGCGAGGTCGAGCTCGGTGGCGCGGCCCTCGCTGATCTCATAGGCGAGCGGCTCGGCGAAGGGCTGCACCAGCCCTGTCAGGTCGAGCTGTCCGCCCGGGCGTCCTTCCGGGCCGAAGCGCCCGCGCACGTCGAAGCGGAGCGTCTGCCGGACGAGCTGCGCGTCGAGGGCGAGGCGTTCGATCTCGGTCGTGGTTGCCGCCGTGGCGATGGTGGCGGCATCGAGGGTTGCGCCCAGGCTGGCCGTCAGCGTGCCGGGCTCGAGGCCCTGGCCCGCCACCGAGAAGGTCCCGCTCAGGTCAGTCGCCTCGATGCTGTCGGCGAAGACGGCGAGGTCGACGTTCTCGAAGCGCCCGTCGGCGAGGTAGGTCGGGGTGGTGGCAAACGGCCGCGCGGTGCCCGCACCGGTCACGGTCGCGCCCGGGATTGCCGCGTCGAGGGTGAAGCGCATCCCGCCGTTGGTGAACTGCCCGTCGAGCGTGGACGAGCGGAGCGTCTGGCCGCCCATCTCGGAGTCGAAGACGCGCAGCGCGAACGGCCCGTCGATCGTGGTGGTGGCGCCGCCCGAGAGGTCCACGTCGAGGTCCGCGTTGAGCGTGGCGGCCAGGTCGGGGTTGCCGAGGAGGCGGCCGGGGTCGAGCGCGCGCACTTCGCCCTGGGCGCGGTAGACGACGCGCCCCGACTCCGCGCTGCGGAAGGTGGCATCGAGGTCCACGGTGCCCGCCCCGTCGAGGTCGGCGTCGAGCACGGCGGTAAGGTTGCGCCCGTCGCTCTCGGCGTCGAGGGCAAGCGTCGGGTTGCCAAGCACATCCACCGGCGCGAAGGCGCGCACGTCGGCCATGGCGAGCGGCTGCGCGGCGAGGTTGGCGGTGAAGCGGGGCAGCCACTCCTGGAGGTGGTCCTCCGAGGCGAGCGCGCGCAGGAACGCGCCGTACTGCACGTCGGCGTACCCACGGACGTTGGAGCGGGGCGAGGTGAGGCTCAGCGTGTCCACGACGGCGACCTCGTCGTCGAAGCGCCCGCCGAGCGCGAGGTCGAGCGTCGTCGTGCCGTCGGCGGCGGTGAGCGTCGTGGCGAAGCGGTCGAGGGTGCCCGCGAGCCGGTCCGGCGCGAAGACGAAGTCGGTGAGGTGCACGCCGAGCGGGTCAGCGGTGAGGAGCGAGTCGCGACCAGGCTCCGTGTAGAACGCCACCTCGACACGCCCGCGCTCGACGCGGAGGTCGTCGAGCGTGACCGTGAAGCTGCTCGTCGTGTCCGTCTTCGTCGTGTCCGCGACGAAGAGCGTGGCCAAGTCGAAGCTCGAATCGGCCCGCTGCTCCATGCGCACGAACGGGCCGACCACGCGCACGTCGCCGAGGGCGAGCCGCCGCCCGGCGAGGCTGAGCAGGTTGTAGCTCGCCGAGGCCGTGTCGACGCGCACCAGCGTCTCCCCATCGCGCTCGATGGCGAACCCGGCAATCCGCGTGTGGGTAAGCAGGGTGCCCTCGATCTGCCCGACCGAGACGGTCGCGTCCTCACTGAGGAGATTCTGGATCTGCGTCGTCGCGATCTGCCGCACCTGCTCCTTCGCCCAGCCCGTCTGCAGCACGAGCGCGACCACCACAAGCAACACCAGCACGAGGGCTACGAGCATACCGAACACCTTGAGGAGGCGACGGCCCCACGAAGGCTTGGCTGGCGTAGTCTGAGAAGACTGGGCTTGCGGCTCCATCAGAACGACCTCCCGATGGACAGGTGGAACGCGAAGCGCTGGAAGTCCCAGAAGCCGATGTCGTCGTTGAGCAGCGTCCGCAGCCGCTCCGTGGCGTCGGCGCGGTCGACGGTGCCGTCGCCGTTCACGTCCTGCGCGTTCTCGGCGAGCGTGCCGAGCGGGTCGAACACCTCGTCGGGCGCGAGCACGTCGAGCGCGGTCGGGTTGAGCTTGTAGCCAACGGCGAGGCTGATCTCGCCGATCTGGCTCGCGAAGCCGAAGCCGAGGCCGGTGCTGTAGCGCAGCCGCTCCTCGTCGGCGAGCACCTCGTCCAGGATGCCGAGAAACGCCGGCGCGTTGGGGTCGGTGAGGATGTCGTCGCTGAAGTTGTAGGTGTCGGTGCTGCCCGGCGTCCAGAGCTGCCCCGCGTCGAGGAACGTGATCGCGCGGAAGGCGGGCGGGAAGAACGGCACCGGCGCAGCGACTTCGACGCTCCCGGCGAGCTTCGTGGAGCCGCCGAGCGCGAAGAAGCGGCCCTGGCCGCTGCCGAGGAGCGCGTAGGAGGTGGTGCCGTCGTCGGCGACCGATTGCTGGAAGTCAGGGAGCTTCGGGCCGAGGAGGCCGAGGTTGTAGCCGCGCACGTCGCCGGTGCCGCCGGCGAGCACGACCACGTCGCGGAGGCGGGCCGCGTCGTCCTCGAAGCTGGTGGGGCCGAGCGGGAGGAGGTAGCCAACCGAGGCGCGGGCGCGCAGCCGGAGGTCGCCTGGCAGCAGCCTGAAGCCCTGCACGGACGCTGTGGCGCGGAGGTACTGCACGTTGGAGAGCAGCGTCGGTCCCGCCGCCGTGACGGTGGCGCGGCCCAGGTAGCCCTCGGCCGGGTCGAGGAGGTTGTCGAGGTTGCCGTAGAGGCCGTCGATGCCAAGCTCGCTCTTGGTGACGCGCCCGAGCGCGTTGGGGCTGAGCAGCTCCGAGAGCCGCGCCTCGCCGCCGCCCAGGCCGAAGATTTCGCGCGTCGAGACGTTGGTGCGGAACGTGAGCGTCCGGAGCGCGCCGAGGTCGGCGAGCAGCGCGGCGGTCGCGCCCACGCCGAGCGAGTTCTCGCGCGTGTCGTCGCGGAAGGTGACCGAGGGGCCCGTGGTGAGCGAGAGCCGCCGGTCGAAGACGTAGGGCTGGCGGAGCGTGGCTGAGGCGCTATAGCGGCGGTCCACGATGCCATCGCCCGCGAGCGCGAGGAAGCCCGTCTCGGCAGTCGCCGTGGTGGTGAAGGTGCGCGCGTCGCCGAGGAAGTTGCGGTGCGTCCACTGCGCCTGCGCGCGCGCGCCACTCTGGGTGAGGTAGCCGAGGTTGGCCCGCAGCAGGCGCGGCTCGCCTTCGGTGACGCGGACCCGCACGCGGACCGTCGAGTCGCGGGCCTGGCCCGCGGGCGGCTCCGGCGCGTCCACGAGCGCGATCTGGAAGAGGTTAAGGTCGAAGACCTGGCGCTGCCCCTCGGTGAGGTCGCGGAACGAGAAGCGGTCGCCGCGCCGGAACGGCAGCTCACGCGCCACCACGCGGTCGCGCACGCTTGCCGCCCCCTCGATCTCGATCGCCCCGAACCGGCCGATGGGACCCACGTCGGCGAAGAGACGCACGTCGGCGCGGTTGCGGGTGGTGTCTACCTCGGTGGTGGCGCGCACGCGGGGGTAGGCGTAGCCCTGGTTCTGGAGCCACTCCAGCGTCTCGTTCTGGAGCTGGATCAGCGAGAACTGATCGAGGCGTCGGCCCTCGCGCACGCTCACGTCGCGCCGGAAGCTGTCCCACCGCTCGCGGGCAACGGGGGCGAGCGTCGGAGCCAGCGCGGTGCTGTCGGTCTCCGTGAGAAAATCGAGCGAGCGGATCAAGAGCGGCGGCCCCTCGTCGATGGTGAAGAGGATGCGGACGTCGTTGTCCGTGGAGTCCAGGCGGACGAGCCAGTCGGTCTCGGCTTCGAGGAAGCCGTTGTCGCGGTAGAAGCGCTCCAGCCGCAGGAGGTCCTTCTGCAGCTCGAAGGGCAGGAAGGGATAGGTGCCTGGCGCTTTAAAGACGGGCAGGATCGAGAGAAACCGGGTGACCGGTCGCCGCCACCCGGTCTCCATGAAACCTGGCTGGGCCGTGGCTATCTGCTCCAGCAAGACCTCTTCCTCGAAGGTCGGGCTCTCGGCGAAGCGAAAGCGGATGTCCTGCACCGTCGTGGCCTCGTTGACGAGGAACAGCGGCGCCTGGGCCCACCCCACGGTGGGAGCGAGCAGGAGCAGGACGAGCGAGAGCAGGCGCAAGGCCAGAGCGAGCGGAGTGGAGGGCGGTGAGAGTGCCGCGCAAGGCTGGTGCGCAGGCGATCCCAAAGGTAGCACGTTCGGGTGCGTACGGCCGATCAGCGTTCCGCCGGTTGTGGCGTCGGTGCAGGCCCTACGACGGCCTCCTCCGCTGGGGATTCCGCCAGCATGTCGGAGGGCGCGGCTTCCACGTCCTCCGACGCGCCGTCGCCGTCGGGCGTGGTGGTGCCGGGCTTGGCGGCGTCGAGCTTCGTGGTGTCAGGCTTAGTCGTGTCGGGCGCGCTCCGCCGCCGCGCGAGGCGTTGCTGGAGCACGCGCCGGAGCAGCGAGCGGCGGGGGCCGGTGCGCTCCTCGTGCACTGCCGCCACCATCGCGCCGAGGATGAGGATCAGGCCCGAGAGATAGACCCAGAAGACGAGTGCCAGGATCAGCCCGAAGACGCCGCCGAGCGAGACGAGTGCGTCGCTCGCGCCCTCAGCCCCCTCGGCGGGTATCCGCTCGACGATGTCGGGCTGGTCCGGGGCCTCGTAGCGGTTGAAGCGGCCCACGTAGACGGCATAGTAGGCGAAGAGGTTTTTCGCGCCCTCGAACAGCAGCGCGGCGAAGACGGCCCCAGCAAACGCGCTGCGCGAGGGCGGCATCGGCCGCGGGATGAAGTAGTAGAGCTGCGTGTACATCGCCAGCGAGAGCGCGAACGGGACGAGCCACGCTGCCACGCCGAAGACGAACTCCCAGCCCTGCGACACGAGCGCCGCGTCGATACCGTTCTCGGCGGCGAGCGCCTCCGAGCGGGCCATCGCCACGCGCATGCCGACCGTCAGGCCGAACGACAGCAGGAACAGCAGGGCCACCTGGCCCACCATCCGGAGGTCGAAGAGGTAGCCCCGGAGCAGCGAGCGCTGCTCGTGGCGCTCGCGCCCAAACGCCCCCGCGATCACGATGCGCAGCGCGCTGAAGAGCGTGATCACCGTCAGGAGCAACCCGACACTGCCGAGGACGGTGATGGCGCTGCCCGCCTGCTCCAGCTGGCTGAGCAGTGCAAACAGCGTGTCGCTCTGGTAGTTGGGCAGGAACGAGCCCAGGAAGCGCGACACCGCCTCGAACGGGTCGTCTTGGCGGAGCACGAGGCCGAAGATGCCCGTCCCCAGCACGAGGAGCGGGAGAATCGTGACGAGCACCTTGAAGGCGATGGCCTGCGCCCAGAGCACCACGTAGGGGTTGCGCAGCCGCACGGCGAGCCCCTTCGCGTAGAAACGCGCGAAGTCGGCAAACCGAGTCCAGAGCGAACGGAGCATGCAGGGCGTGGAGGCAGTGGGGTTTTCCAAACCGGTCAGGCCCGGCGGAGGTTCGTCGGGGGATGAGTGGGGCCGTGCTGCGGTGGGGCCGTGCTGCGGTGGGGCCGTGCTGCGGTGGGGCCGTGCTGCGGTGGGGCCGTGCTGCGGTGGGGCCGTGCTGCGGTGGGACCGTGCTGCGGTGGGGCGGGCGTGAAGCTGCGAGAGGCATTCCGCGGCCTGCCACAACCCACAGCGAGCCGCGCGAGCGTCCCACAAGTGAGCGCAGCGAAGGCACCACAGGCCAAAGGCCGTCCTAATTAACACGTCCTTCGCTGCCCAGGGCCGGTTTCTGTTTGGGCGCGGCGCGGTCATTCTCTATTTTGGGAGGCTGTCACCATTCCGTTCATCTCACACGACGGCCACGCTCATGGCACGCAGAGATCAGCTCACGGGCAAGGGACCGATGTCGGGCAACCACGTCTCCCACGCCCACAACAAGGTGCGCCGCCGCTTCAACGTGAACCTCCAGAAGAAGCGCTTCTACATCCCCGAAGAAGACCGCTGGATCACGCTCCGCGTCACCGCGCAGACCATCAAGACCATCAACAAGAAGGGCATCTCAGCTGTGCTCGCCGAGGCGCGCAAGCAAGGCGTTCGCGTCTAAGCACGCCCCCTTCTGACCACACCGTAACCCCCCAGACCGATGGCGAAAGGCAAAGAGGCCCGCATCAAGGTCATCCTCGAATGCACCGAGGCGCCGGGCACGTCGCGCTACGCGACCACCAAGAACCGCCGGAACACCACCGGGCGGATGGAGCTCAAGAAGTACAACGCGAAGCTCCGCAAGCACACGCTCCACCGCGAGATCAAGTAGCCCCCCTGCTCGCTCGCGCTCACGCTTTAGACTCCTAGAGGTCAGACCCATGGCGAAGAAAGTTTCCAAAAACCAGCGCACCAACCGTGGCGCCGGTGCCGACGCCAAGCAGATGGCGAAGATCATCGTTGCGGCGAAGAAGCAGAACGGCTCCTACGAGTTCCGCACCAAGATGGTCGAAGCCAGCCAGGTGAAGGACGAACTCGCCGCCGCGAAGGCGCAGTAAGCCTGCCCTCGACGGTGAGCGCCTAGGGTCGCAGCAGGCTCGCCACGCGCGCATTTGACGGGAAGAAGAGCGCCGCAAACGCGAGAAACGGCACCACGAAGGCGAAGTTGAGGGCGTCGCCGGTCAGAAACGCGATCACGCCCGCCACGAGCGCCGAGGCTTCCATCACCGCGATCGAGGCGATGCCGAGTGCCCGCACCTGCCCAAACGCAGCCTCCTCGGTGTCCTGCGACATCGCCCGAGCCGGGATCATCCGCTGCAGCGCAAACCCGACCACGATAGCCCCCATGCTGGCCACGGCGTTCACCAGAAAAAGGCCGTCGGCGCTCTCCGCCATCGGGGCCCCCTCGGCTGACTGGCTGGCGAGCCACCCCAGCACGCCCACCGCAAGCAGCGCCCCGCCCACGATGGCGAGCCAGATCACCTGAAGAGCACGAACGTCGTCGGAGAGTGGGCGGCCAGACATAAAAGAGCTACAGATAGCGGGATAACACGGGTGCACGTCAAAAACGTACCCCCAACTTAGTACCCCCGCCGCGTACGTTTCCCGCGCCACAACGCGTGCGGACCTGTTCTTTCAGCTTATCGTTCTAAAACCCTCGGGGTGTGGCGCAGTCCGGTAGCGCATCTGCTTTGGGAGCAGAGGGTCGTCGGTTCAAATCCGGCCACCCCGACCAAGTCCACGCGGGCACCGTCACAGCGACGCGTGCCCGCGTGGCGTTCTAAGCCCCGGTAGCTCAACCGGATAGAGCAGCGGACTTCTAATCCGCAGGTTACAGGTTCGAGTCCTGTCCGGGGTGCTTACAGGATGAGGGTGGTTTGGTCACGGGACGCGTATGAGGCCGGTGAGGTACCAATGGAGGTAGGCGGCCGAAAAGGTTGTGCTCGCTGATTGGGTGCATGAAGCTTGGGTCACTATGCGGTGCCGATCTCGGGCACAGGGTGCGCGTGGCGTTCCGAGCCGAGGTCGGCATGCGCTAGGTGCTGGTGAGTGACCGTGCTGCGCTCGCGTTTGGCTCAGAGGACTAGACAAGTGCTCCTGCTGGCTTCGGCTGGCGGGGGCGTG
>JBCDFF010000007.1:0-30624 GCA_039178415.1 Bacteroidota bacterium | reverse complement strand
AGCAGCGCGTCGTCTTGCGTCTCGGCTCCCACGCCTGCGGCTGACGAGTCGCCCACCACGAGCAGTCGGAGCGGCGGTCCGTTCCCGACGGTGCTCTCGCGGTCGCCGGGCGGTTCGGGGAGTTTCAGGGCGACCCGGCGTACCCGCTTGCCTTGGGCGAGCAAGACGGGGCCGAGGAGGATTTTGGAGAGGGTGAGCATCACGGAGCCACGTAGATGGTTTGTCCCGTCTGCGCCGAGCGGAGTGCCGCGTCGAGGATCTCCATCACGATCAGATTGGTCGGCAGCGACGACAAGTCCGTGCCGGGCTCGACCTCGCCCCGGACGACGGCGGCGAGGTAGGCGAACGGGTCGTCGTGCGGCCCCACGAGTGGGTCAACCGTCGTTCTGGTCTCTGCGGCCTCGCCTTCGAGGCGGACGCGCAGCGTGGTCGCGTCGTCGGCGTGGGCGAAGCCGGTGCGGCCGTAGACCTGCATGTCCTTGCGGTTGAACGGCCAGTTCCACGACGCCTGCACGATGGCCTGGGTCTCGGGGTAGGTGAGGATGATCGTGGCCTCGTCGTCTACGAGCGGGTAGACGTCGGGCTTGATCTGCTGCGTGACGGCGGTGACCGACGTCGGTCGCTGCCCGCCGAGAAGCCAGGTGGCGAGGCCCGCTCCGTAGCAGCCGAAGTCGAAGAGCGCCCCCGCACCGTTGTACGCGGGGTCGATGAGCCAGTCGAGGAACTCCGCGTTGACGCCGATCTCCTGGGGACCCTGGTGGCCGTCGTGCACGACGATCTTGCTCAGCGGCCCAAGGTCGCCAGCGTCGACGCGGCGCTGCGTCTCGTGGACGCTCGGGTACCAGGTCGTCTCGTAGTTGGTGAGCAGGTGGACGCCCGCCGCCTCGGCGGCGGCCGCCATTGCCCGGGCGTCGGCGAGGCTGATCGCGAGTGGCTTCTCGACCATCACGTGGATGCCCCGTGCCGCAGCGGCCTCCACGACGGCGCGGTGGTCCTTGATCGTGGTAAACACCGTCAGCGCCTCGGGCTGCGCGGCGTCCAGCATCGCGTCGAGATCGTCGTAGACGAGGTCCATCGCGTAGCCATGCTGCTCGGCGTAGCGTGCGGCGAGGTCGCGGTTGGGCTCCACAATGCCGACGATCTCGATGTCGCCGCGTGCCTCGCGTCCGAGAATCCAGTGGACGTGCGTGTGGACCAGCCCAACAACGCCGATGCGCACGGGCGGGGCGTCTTCCGTGGATGCAGCCGTTACGGATGCAGCAGTGCTCATTGGGGCATCCTGGGCAGAGGTCGGTCGGACGCTCGTGGCGAGAGCAAACAGAGCGAAGGCGAGCAGGCGCACGGGTGGAGCGTAGCGGTGAAGGGGCGACGAGGAGGCGCAGCAGAGCCCCAAAATAGAGGCGCACGTCGGGCCAGGCTCGCTGCGGCGACCGCGACTGCGACACCGCAGGCCACTGCCACGTCGCTCCGATTGCCACAGTGCTGGAGGCGTGTCAGGAAAGCGCCGGCCGGATTGGCAGCCCTGCGCGCGTGAGGTGCGCCTTGGCTTCGTCGATGGTAAACGTCCGGAAGTGGAAGATCGACGCCGCCAGGACCGCGTCGGCGACCGCGAGGCCGTCGGCGAGGTGGTCGAGCGTGCCCGCACCGCCCGAGGCGATGACGGGGATTGTGACCCGCGTGCTGATGGTGCGAAGGAGGTCGCAGTCGTAGCCGTCCTTCGTGCCGTCGCGGTCCATGCTGGTCACCAGCAGTTCGCCCGCGCCGCGCTGCTCCGCCTCAACGGCCCACGCCACCGCGTCCACGCCGATGGGCTTGCGGCCCCCATGCGTGAAGACTTCCCACCCTGACTCCGTCGCCCCCGTGCGCTTCGCGTCGATGGCGACCACGATGCACTGCGCGCCGAAGGCCGTCGCGCCGCGCGTGATGAGATCCGGGTCCCGCAGCGCCGCCGAGTTGATCGACACCTTGTCTGCCCCGGCCCCGAGCATCGCGCGCATGTCGTCCACCGTACGGATGCCGCCGCCGACGGTGAGCGGGATGAAGACCTGGTCGGCGGTCCGCCGGACGACGTCCAGCATCGTGCTGCGCCCCTCATGGGTGGCCGTGATGTCGAGGAAGACGAGCTCGTCGGCCCCCGCCGCGTCATAGAACCGCGCCTGCTCGACGGGATCGCCCGCGTCAACAAGGTCAACGAACTGCACGCCTTTGACCACGCGGCCGTCGTGCACGTCGAGACAGGGAATGATGCGCTTGGTCAGCACGGTCGTGTGGGAGGGTGGGAGGACGCGGCTTCGAAACGTTCCGATTGGGCGTGGCGGTGGGTAGCTAGGCAGACCCCTTTCGAACCCTCAACACTCCTCGGTGGGGAGAGCCTTGAGCTTCGCCGTCGAGTAGGCGTCGAGGTCTACGTCGAGTTTCTCGTTCCAGCACCACAGCACCTGGCAGGGGAAGGCGTTTTCGTAGAGGGCGCGGCCGACGATGGCCGAGTCTACACCGAGCGGGGCGAGCGTTTGGAGCGTCAGCAAGTCCTCGTAGCCGCTCACGCCGCCCGAGGCCGTGAGCCGACAGCGGGAGAGCCGCTGGCCGAGCGCACGGTAGGCCTCGACATTCGGGCCTTGCATCATGCCGTCGCGGCTGATGTCCGTGTAGACGATGCGCCGCACGCCGCGCGCCTCCATGTCGAGCGCGAACTCGACCGCGTCGAGGCCGCTGCCTTCCTCCCAGCCCGCGATGCGCACCTCGCCGTCCTTGGCGTCGATGCCGATGACGATGCGGCTGCACGAGTGCTTGGCGAGGGCTTCCGAGACCAGGTCGGGGTTCTTGGCCGCCGCCGTGCCGAGGATGACGCGGTAGACGCCGCGGGCAAGCATGGCGTCGATGTCGGCCATCGTGCGGATGCCGCCGCCGACCTGGACCGGGATGTCGAGGGCCTCGGCGATGCGCTGGATCGTGACGGTGTTGTCGTTCTCGGCGTCCTCGCCGTGGCGGGCGCGGGCAGCGTCGAGGTCCACGAGGTGGAGCACGCGGGCGTTCTGGACGCGCCACAGCTTCGCCATCTCGACGGGGTCGTCGAAGTAGACCGTTTCGTCTTCGTAGCGCCCTTGGCGGAGCCGCACGCAGCGCCCGCCGCGCAGGTCGATAGCCGGGATGATGAGCATGATAGGGGAGGGCTAGGCGACCGGGGCGGGGGCGAGCGTGGCGAAGCGGCGCAGCAGATGGAGCCCTGCGCCCTGACTCTTCTCCGGGTGGAACTGCACGCCCATCACGTGGCCGCGCTGGACGACGGCGGGGAAGTCGGCTCCGTAGTGGGCAACGCCGAGGACGTCCGACGGTGCCGCAGCCTGCGCGTGGTAGGAGTGGACGAAGTAGAAGTACGAGTCGGCGTCGGTGCCGGAGAGCGGCTGGCCGTCGTCCCCTTCGAGGAGCGGGTGGGACCGCATGGGGCGCACGGCGTTCCAGCCCATGTGCGGGACTTTGAGCGCCGTGCCGTCCACGGCAGCGTTGGGGAAGCGCACCACGCGGCCCGGTATGAAGCCGAAGCCCGGGTGGCCCTCGGAGTCGGCAGGGGCCAGCTCTTCGCTGGCGTCGAACAGCAACTGCATGCCGACGCAGACGCCGAGGAGCGGCGTGCCCGCGTCCACCGCTGCGCGGATCGGGTCCCACAGGCCGCGCCGCCGAATTTCTGCCGCGCAGGCACCGAACGCGCCCACCCCCGGAAGTACGAGCCGCTCGGCCTGCGTGACAAGCGCGGGGTCGGCGGAGCGCACCGGGTCGTGGCCGGCGGCCTGAAACGCCTTTTCGAGCGAGCGGATGTTGCCGATGCCGTAGTCGAGGAGAAGAAGCATACCGGGGTGGCAGAGGCTGGGGAGGCGGAGGCCAGTGAGTCGAGGTGAGGGAGCCAAGGTGAGACACCGATAAAGCCGCCCGTGCGCGGAGGTTTCGGAAGAGCCGATGGATCAGACCGCAGGATCGGAGGGCGCGCTATCTTGCGGGGTCTCCCACCCGCTCGCATGAAACACCTCCCCAACGCGCTCACCATCGGCCGGATCATCGTCACGCCGATCTGCCTGTGGCTCCTCTGGAAGGGCGGGTTCGCCAACCAAGCTTGGGGCGCGACGCTCTTCATCCTCGCGGCGATCACGGACTACTACGACGGCAAGCTCGCCCGCGACCTGGGCGTGCGCTCCCGCCTCGGGCAGTTCCTCGACCCGCTCGCCGACAAGATCCTCGTCCTCGGCGGCTTTTTCCTCTTTCCGTTTGTCGCTCCCATCAACACGGGGCTGTTCAGTGCTGGGGCGTGGCTGGCATGGCTCGCCATCGGCGCCATCGCCGCGCGCGACTTCGCGGTGACGGTGCTGCGCAGCTACGAGGAGAAGCAGGGGCGCACGCTCAAGACGCTCAAGTCGGCCAAGGCGAAGACGGCGTGGCAGCTCACGTTCCTGATCTCGCTCCAGGTGTTCCTCGTCTTCTCGAAGGTCGAGGAAGTCGCGCCGGGCAGCTTCGGGACAGCGTTTTCTGGGTTCTTCCGCGCGGTGCTCGAAAGCCCGTTCTCGCTCGTCTTCTTGCTCGTCACCGCCGCGATCACGGTGTGGACCGGCGCGCAGTATTTCCTGCACCGCGAACAAGAAGTGCTCTGAGGCGGTAGCGAGGCGGCCCCTATCGGGTGCTCTTCCGTTTTACCCTCGCGATCCGCGCATGTCCGACCGAGAACTCACGCGCACCCTCGCCGCCGACCTCCTCCGCATCGGGGCCGTTGCACTCCGGCCGAATGTGCCGTTCACCTGGGCCTCGGGCCGCAAGGCGCCGGTCTACTGCGACAACCGGCTCACGCTTTCGTACCCCGACGTACGCCTGGACATCACCGAGGGCTTTCTCGCGGTCACCGACTATCACCACCACGAGGCGGTAGACGTCATCGCAGGCACTGCGACGGCCGGGATCCCGCAGGCTGCGCTCCTGGCCGAGCGGTTGAGCCTGCCCATGGCCTACGTGCGTGGCCAGGCGAAGGGCCACGGCAAGCAAAACCGCATCGAGGGCCGCATCGAGCCGGGGCAGCGCGTTGTCGTGGTGGAAGACCTGATTTCAACGGGCGGGTCGAGCCTCTCCGCCGCCCAGGCGATTCGGGACGCCGGGGCCGAACCGGTCGCCGTGCTCTCGATCTTCACCTACGGCTTCGAGATCGCGCAGCAGGCGTTCGACGAGGCGGGCATTCCGCTCATCACGCTCACCGACTTCGACACGCTCATCGGCGTGGCCGTTGAGACGGGAGCGCTCACCGACGAGGAGGTGTTGATCCTCCTCAACTGGCGCGCCGACGCGGCCGCGTGGAGCCGCGTCCACGGCGGGGCCTAGCGCCGCAGAAGACGGTTGAATCCTTGCTCGACGCCCTGCATGCACCCGTGGGTGTGCATCTCGATGCCGTTGCTGGTGAAGTGCAGGTGGTGGCTCGTGGCATGGAGCGTCACCTCGTCCACGGCCACAGCGGGGTCAACGCGTAGGCGCATGTCGTCCGGGTCCGCGTTGCGGTCGAAGCGGACGACGCCGTCTACGATGGTGACCTCGGGGATCGCGTAGATGCTGAGCGGGTGCCCGTCGAAGAGCGCGAGGTCCGCGTCCTTGCCGACCTCGATGGAACCGACGCGGTCGTCAATGCCGAGTTGCCAGGCTGGGTTGATCGTGATGAGCGCGAGCGCCTCGTCGTCGGTGAGGCCGCCGTAGCGCTGCGCCTTGGCGGCCTCGTGGTAGAGGTGCCGGATGAGTTCGCGCGAGTCGGAGTTGATCGACGTGCAGACGCCGTTGCGGGTGAGCACGGCGGCGTTGTAGGCGGTCGAGTAGTCGACCTCGAACTTGTAAGCGTACCAGTCGGAGAAGATCGACGCGCCTGCGCCAAATTCGGCGAGCTCGGGGGCGACCTTGAAGCCCTCGTTGACGTGCTGGAACGTGATGCGCTCCACGCCAAAGTCGGCGAGCACGTCCATGAGCATCAGGATCTCGTCGGCGCGGTAGCTGTGCGTGTGGATTAGGATATCGCCGGCGAGGACACCCGCGAGCGCTTCGAGGCGGTCGTCGAAGGGGACGAGGGTGAGAGGTTGGCCTTCCTCGATGGAGGCGAGGTAGGCGGCGCGGGCTTCGGCGTAGCGCTCCGCTTCGGAGAAGGCACCGCGGAACACCTGCTCGACGCCCATGCGGCTCAACGGGCGGATGTCGCGGCCCCGGCCGTGGACCCGGATCGGGTTCTCGCCGAGTGCAAACTTGATCGTCGGCGGCGCGCCCTCCATCTTGAGCGCCTCGGGATCGAACGTGCCCCAGCGGTGCTTGAGCGTCTCGTTCTGCCCGCCGATCACGTTGGCCGAGCCGTGCATGGCGTGGCTGACCGTGACGCCGCCCGCGAGCGCGCGGTAGATGCCGAGGTCGAGCGGGTTGACCACGTCGCCCACATCCACCTCAGCGGTGACGGGGGCCGTCCACTCGTTCACGGACGAGATGCCGAGGTGCGAGTGCGCGTCGATGATGCCGGGCATCAAGAACTTGCCTGCGGCCTCGATCACCGGGACGCCGCGCGGGGCGTTGAGGTCAGCCCCGATCGCTTCGATCGTGCCGTTGCGGACGAGCACGTCGGTGCCCTCCAGCGTGCCGTTCGTGACGGTCAGCACCGTCGCGTCGCGGATCAGCACGTCCCCCCGCGCGTCGGGCGGCGGCAACAGGGGCTGCGCGATCAAAGGAGGGCAGCAGAAAGAAAGCAGGAGACTGAGAAACAGACGCATAGTCGGGGTATGAGAAGCGTCGAGAAGAGAACCGCTGAGGGCGTAGCGCCGATCGCGGAGCACCGATCGCTGAAGGCCTATTCGGGCCGCCGCGTGGCCTCGATGGGGATGGAGAAGTCGGCCGCAGCCACGTCGAGCGAGCCCGTGAAGGTGTCGCCCTCGATGAGGCCGCTGCCGGTGATGCGGCCCATGCCTTGGGCGCTGAAGACCATCGTGAGCACGTTGCCGTCAAGCGTCACCGAGTCGAACGAAATGGTGCCGAACTGATCGGTGGTGATCGAGCCTGAGAGGGCGTCGGCGTTGCCGTCGAGCGTGAACGTGCCGGACGTGGACTGGCCGGACACGTCGGCGGTGTAGTCCCACGTGCCCGCAGCGTCTACGACCGCATCGGGGTCGGCGCCTTCGGGCGGCTCCTCGGTGGCAAGCTCGAACTTGTGCCCGTCCACGAAAACCATCTGGATGGTGGTCTCCTCGTCGAAATACGAGCCATCGGTCACAACGAGGTTCGCCATCTTGCCTGCCTCCACCGTGCCCATCGTCGCGTCGAGGTTGAGCAGGTCGGCCGCGCCGGTGGTCAAGGCGGCGAGCGCGGCGTCCTCAGGCAGCCCTGCCGCGATCAGGCGGCGGAGGTTGTCCTGCACGTCGCCGGGCTTCATGTCCATCAGCGCGAAGGCGAAGTCCACGCCGAGGCTGTCGAGCAGGGCGGCGCTGCGCTCGGCGCGGGCCATAGCGTCCCGGCGCTTGGCCTGGAGCGTCGCCCGCTCGGCGTCGAGGCCCTCGTAGGAGAACGTGCGTGTGGCGGCTTGAGCGGGCCCAGTGGCCGTCGAATCAGCGTCGTCCTCAACGGGCTCAGGGAGGTCGAGTGAGAGGAAGAGCGGGCGGTCCTCGGCGGCGAGGCGGTCCGCGAGCGGCGACGGGTCGGGGAGGCCCGCGAGGTAGACCTCGGTGCGGGTGTCCCGGGCAAGCTTGAGGGCGCGAAAGGCCTCGTTCGAGTTGTCGACGACGAAGACGATGAGTTGGTCGCCCCGGGCTGCGGGGGCGAGGGCGCGCATCACGGGGTCGTAGGCGATGCGGCCTCGACCGCGCGGCAGCTCGGCGTAGAGCGCCTCGGCGTCGTGTTGGTCGGCGGCCTGCCTCATGAGTTCGCGGACACGCGCGATGATGGCCATCGGCGTGGCGGGGTAGGCACCCGGCGCCGTGTCGAACTGCGCGAGCAGCGCCATGTCGCCGCGAAAGACGAGCGCCTCGGGCGTGTCGCCCGCGAGCAGAATCGTACCCGTTGTGCCTGCCAGAAAGCCGTCGCGGGGGGCGACGTGCGCGGCCGTGAAGCCGAGCTCGCGGAGTTGCTTGATGCGGGCGTCGTCGGCCTTCAGGAGGGCACGCACGTCTTGGTCGGGCGTCAGGCCCGCGACCTCTCGCGGCGGCTCGTCCGGGTTCTCGATGTCCGGCCGCTCGGCCTCCGACTTCGCCACGCCCGCATAGCCCAACGCGTCGATGAAGCCGGCATAGACGGTGAGCGAGTCGGCCGGAATCACCTCGGCGTCGAACGGGACGGTGACGCCAGCCCCGACGGCCTCGATCAGCCCGTCGCGCACGACCACGGTAGCGTTCTCCAGCACTTGCCCCGGGGCTTGCACCACGCGCGCGTTGGTGAGCGCGAACGCCCGCGTGACGGGGCGAAGCGGGGTGTCCTCGGTGACGGCCCGCTGCGCAAACGCGGGGGCCGCGAGGCACAGCAACAGCAGCAGAACGGGGAGGCGACGCATGGAAGAGCAGGCAGGCGGTCACGGACAGGTGCGCGAAGATAGGGACACGGCAACGAATAGGACTTTCGGCAAAGCAGGGGGGAGGCCGATCTTTGCGTGTACGCCGTTCACCACCGACGCCTGCGCTCATGGGCCGCACCGTATTCGTCACCGGAGGCACCGGCTTCGTCGGAAGCCACCTCGTGGAGGAACTCCTCAACCGGGGCACCGACGAGGTGCGCTGCCTCGTGCGGTCTCGTCCCAAGTGGCTCGACGGCTTGCCCGTGCGCTCCGTCCGAGGCGGCCTGCACGACCTCGACGCCCTCCTCGACGGCGTGAGCGGGGTGGACGAGGTGTACCACGTCGCTGGGCTCACGCGGGCCCCCAGCCAGGAGAAGCTGGACACGGCCAACGTGGCGGGCACGCTCAACGTGCTCGAAGCCGTGCGGCAAGCTGCGCCCCACGTCCAGCGGGTGGTGATCGTGAGCAGCCTCGCTGCGGTCGGGCCGAGCCCGGAGGCGAACGGCACCGTCCAGCCCCTCGACGAGGGCGCGCCGCTCGCGCCCATTTCGATGTACGGCCGTAGCAAGGCCACGATGGAGTGGGCCGTCGAGAACTGGCGCGCGAAGCACCCGGGGGCCCCCCCGATCACGGTCGTGCGCCCGCCTGCCGTCTACGGACCGCGCGAGGCCGACATTTTCACCATCATCCAGACGGCACGCCGCGGCCTGTTCCCGATCGTCGGCGATGGCGAGCAGCCGGCGCTGTCGCTCGTCCACGTCCGCGACCTCGTCCGTGGCATCGCCGACCTGGCCGCATCGCCACTCGCGAAGGGGGAGACCTACTTCGTCGGGAGCGAGGCGGCGTATGCGTGGAGCGAGATCCGGGACGCGGTCGTCGGTGCGCTCGGGAAGCGAGCCCTGACGCTCAAGGTGCCGTCCAAGCTGGTGACGGGCGTCGGCACCGTCGTCGAGAAGGTGGCGGGCGTGTTTGGGCAGTATCCGCCGCTCAACCGCGAGAAGGCCGAAGAGGCGCGGCACGCCTGGATCTGCTCGGTCGACAAGGCGAAACGGCACGTTGGCTACTCGCAACAGGTCCCGCTGGACGCAGGGATGCGGGAGACCGTCGCCTGGTACCGCGCGGAGGGCTGGCTCTAGCAGGCTGCAGCTGGCATACGACTAGCGGCCATTAGCAGGAGCAAGCGCGGCCAGCGCATCGGGGGGATAGAGCCCGACGAGGTAGCCGGTCTTGAGCCGCACGGCGGGCGCGTCGATGACCGCGATAGTCCCGGGGCGCATGGCGACGTGGCTGTGGGTGAGCAGGCGCACGAGTTCGCCGAACGCCGGCTGATGCCCGACGACCATCCACGAGTCGGGCTGGTTGTAGATGTCCCAGACCATCTCCAGGTCCGAGATGCCGCAGTGCGGGTGGATGAGCGTCGTCACCTCGGGGGTGAGACCGAGTGCATCGCCGACGAGCGCTCCGGTTTGCTTCGCGCGGGTATAGTTGCTCGTCAGCAACGCGGTCGGCGGCGCGTCCGCCACCGTGCGCGCAAACACAGGAGCGACGCGCGCAACGAGCGCGGCTCCGGCGTCGGACAGGGGACGGGCCGGGTCGCCGTCGCGGTGGAGCGCCACGGCGGGACCGTGGCGCATGAGGTAGAGGCGCATGAGTACGAAGGGCTCGGTGGGGGGCGCACCAAACTACGCGCGACACAAAACGCCCTGCCGTCACAGAATGTCTGGCACGGCAGGGCGTCGCGCGCAGAGGGGAGCGCGCGGAGGGGGCACGCTGGGCATCTAGCGCCGCTGGCCGCGCGTCACGTTCCAGGCGTCGGGCCAGTCGCTCATCCCCGAGGCGAAGCGGACCATCAGGATCGGGCCGGAGCCGCGCGGGTTGAGGTCGCTGTCAGGATTCAGCGTCGGCGCGAGGTCGATGTCGGCGGTCGTGTAGCCCGGCGGCAGCGTCACCTTGACGAGCATGCGAGGGCTGAGACCGAGGTCCGTGCGCGTGCGGCGGTAGTCGTTGATCGAGTAGAAGCCCTTCTCGATGCCGCCGCCCGCGTTCGAGCCCCAATAGACCACGTAGCCGTGGTTGGTGGCTGGGCTGTCGAACTGCGCCTGCACCAGGTTGGCGATGTCGGCGGTGCCGGACCAGTCCATGCTGTTGAGCGTGAGGCCGAAGCCGCTGCTGCCTGAGGTTGAGCGGTTGGGCTGGTTGTTGTATGTGATCTCCAGCGGCTTCCACGGCGCGCCCGCCAGGGTCACGGGGATCGTGATGTCGTCGGACTGGCCGTCCTCGTTCTGACCGCCGTGGTACAGCTCGAAATACGCCTCGTCCACCGTCGACCCTTCCGGGAGCGCGGGCAGGCCGAAGTGGACGTAGGAGCGCTTGATGCCGACGCCGTTGTAGGAGACCGAGAGGCCGCCTTGCGCGCCGTAGTTGTTGTCGGCCTCGGGGCAGCCGGGGAGCGTGAGCGGGCCGCACGACACCGTGGCGTCCATGTCGGCGCCGATCCACATGTAGACGGTGCCCGTGGCGAGCGGCGGTACTTCGATCTCGGTGATCTCCTCTTCGAGTTGCTCGACGAGGTCGCAGCCGGTGAGGACGGGGAGCAGGACGACGCCGAGCAGGAGGGCGAGAGCAGAGCGGAGCGGGAAGGCCGTACGGAGCGAGAAGAAGGAGGAGGTACGCATGGGACTGGACGGTTGGAAGGAGGGGACTCCCCGGGCCGGTCGGTCCGGCGTTGCTGCAGGCAGCGGTGGGAGGCGCGTCTATGCATCCCCGTGCACCCGGCGCGCGAAAGTGATCACGCCCGTCAAAAAAAGTGGCAGACTTCGTCATGGCCACGGCGTATTCTCATCGCAAAGGACGAAGGACCAGTGACCAAGGACCAACACCAAGACCTCACCGCGCTGCTGCATGATGTGGTCGGCGGGAGCCGGACGGCGGTGAACCACCTCCTGCCGCTCGTCTATGGCGAGCTCCGCCAACTCGCGCACGGCAAGCTGCGCTTCGAGCGGCGCGACCACACGCTCCAGACGACGGCGCTCGTCCACGAGGCCTACCTCAAGCTCATCGACCAGCGCAACGTGGCCTGGGAGAGCCGCGCGCACTTCTTCGCCATCGCGGCGACGGCCATGCGCCGCGTCCTTGCCGAGTATGCCCGCGCCCGCAACGCGGAGAAGCGCGGCGGCGGCGCCCGCCCGCTCCCCCTCGACGAACTCCGCGACGGCGTGGGGCTCTCCGACGACCAAGCCGCCGAGATCCTCGGTCTGGACGAGGCGCTCACTCGGCTTGCGGAATTCAACCCGCGCGGGGCACAGGTGGTGGAGATGCGCTACTTCGTGGGGCTGACCCACGAGGAGATCGCGTCCGTGCTCGACGTGTCGGTGCCGACTGTCCGCCGCGCCTGGGCCGCCGCCCGCGCCTGGCTCCGCGACGAGATATGAGCGACGAGGAATGAGCGGCGAGGTGCGAGCGTCTTGGAGCGCGGTTCGGTCGTGCATACGTTTCTCCGTCGAATCGTCCACACGGCAACGCGATGACGCCCGAACGCTGGCAGCAGGTGGAAGCCCTCTTCGACGCCGCGCTCGGCGTGGCGGACCGCGAGCGCGCGGCGGTGCTGGCCGAGGCCGATCCGACGGTGCGCGCTGAGGTCGAGCGGTTGCTCGCGGCCCACGCCGCCGAGGAAGACGGCTTCCTCGCCCCCGTAGCGCGGCTAGGCGAACGAGAGCTCCAAGACCTTGCGGATGCTGCCCTGGCGCAGGAGAAGACCCGCGACGACGGCGACGACCTAATCGGGACGACCATTGGGGCATATCGCCTCGTGCAGCGGCTCGGGCGCGGCGGCATGGGCACGGTTTACGCCGCTGAGCGGGCCGACGGTGCGTTCCGGCAGCGCGTCGCGCTCAAGCTCATCCGGCGCGGCCTCGACACCGACGACCTCGTGCAGCGCTTTCGTGCGGAGCGCCAGATCCTCGCCAGCCTGTCGCACAAGAACATAGCGCGGCTCCTCGACGGCGGTAGCACCGACGAAGGCCCCTCGGCTCGCCCGTTCTTGGCGATGGAATACGTCGAGGGCGAGCCGATCACGGCCTACTGCGACCGCCAGCGGCTCGGCGTCGAAGCGCGGCTGCGGCTCTTCCTCGACGTGTGTGCGGCGGTGCAGCACGCGCACCAGCACCTCGTCGTCCACCGCGATCTCAAGCCGTCGAACATCCTCGTCGCCTCCGACGCGGGCAACGCGCCGACGGTGAAGCTGCTCGATTTCGGCGTGGCGAAGCTGCTCAACCCGGGGCTGTCGGAGTACGCGGGCCTCGTCACGCACCACGCCACGCGGCTGCTCACGCCCGCCTACGCGAGTCCCGAGCAACTGCGCGGGCAGCCGATCACGACCGCAAGCGACCTCTACAGTCTGGGCGTGCTCCTCGCCGAACTGCTGACCGGTGCGCGGCCCTACGACCTCACCCACGCCGCCCCCGCCGAAGTCGAACGCATCGTCTGCGAGACGACACCCGCGCCGCCGTCGCAGCAGGTGACCTCGGGCGAGGCCCCGGGCCTGCCTGGCCTCGAAACGGGCACCCTTGTCAAGCGCTTGCGCGGCGACCTCGACATGATCGTCGCCATGGCGATGCGCAAGGAGCCCAGCCGCCGTTACGCCTCCGTCGAGCAGTTCGCCGACGACCTCCGTCGTCACCTCGACGGCCTCCCCGTCCGCGCGCGACCCGACGAGGTCGGCTACCGCGTCCGCAAGTTCGTTGGGCGTCACCGCGCAGCCGTCGCGGCGGCGTCTCTCGTGGCGGTCGTACTCATCGCGTTCAGCCTCGTCACGGCGTTTCAGGCGCGGCAGGTGGCCAAGCAGGCGCGCATCGCCGAGCGGGAGCGCGACAAGGCCGCCGAGGTCAGCGCGTTCCTCCTCGACCTGTTTGCGCAGGCCAACCCGGCGCTCACGCGTGGCGACACCCTCACGGCGCAGGCGCTCCTCGACCGCGGCGCGGCCCGCCTCACCCGCACGCTGGCCGACCAGCCGCTCGTCCAGGCCGACCTGCTCGACGTGATGAGCACGGCCTACGAGCGCATGGGGCAGTACGATGCCGCCGAGAGGCAGGCGCGCACGGCCCTCGCGCTGCGCGTCCGCCACCTTGGCGAGGCCGACACGAGCGTGGCGCGGAGCCGCCGCCGCGTCGCCGAGACGGTGCACTGGCAGGGGCGCTACGAAGAGGCCGACACGCTGTACAGGGCTGCCCTTGCCGCGCTCGAACGAACAGGGGGTGCCTCGCTCGCCGAGGCGCAGACGTCGTACGGCGCGCTCCGCGCAGACCTCGGCGACGAGGAGGCGAGCGAGCGGCTGTACAGGCAGGCGCTGACCGCCTTGCCTCCCGTCGGCGGAACGAGAACGCTGCGAGCGCGCACGCTCAACAATCTCAGCATCCTGCTCCGCCGCCAAGGCCGCGCCGACGAGGCGTTCGAGGCGCAGTCCGAGGCGCTCCGTCTCCGCCGGGCCGCGCTCGGCGACGACCACCCCGACGTGGCGCAGTCGCTCACCGGCCTCGCGATCCTCCACTACGGGCGCGGCGACGCCGACGAGTCGACGCGGCTCTTCCACGAAGCGCTCGACGTGAGCCGTGCCGCCTACGGGCCCGATCACCCGCAGGTCGCCTCGATGCTCATTAACCTGGGCGGGCTCTACCTGCGCCTCGGGACGCCGGAGCAGGCCGAGGCTCCGTATCGCGAGGCGCTCGCCATCCGCGTGGCTGCGCTCGGGCCGCGCCACGCCGACGTCGCGCAGCCGCTCGAAGGGCTGGCCGACAGCTACGAGGAGCGCGGGCTGCTCGACGAGGCGGAACGCCACCAGCGCCGCGCGCTTGCCATCCGGAGCGAGGCGCTCGGCGCGCGACACCCGCGCGTGGCACTCTCGCTGCTCCTGCTCGCCGACATCGTCAAGGGGCAGGGGCGGGGCGCGGACGCGGCAACGTTGCAGCGCGAGGCGCTCTCGATCCGCGCCGACGCCTTCGGCGAGACCGACGGCCGCACCGCCTACGCGCAACTCCTCCTCGCCGAAACGCTGGCTGAGACGGGCGACGCCGCCCAGGCGCGCACCCTCGCCACGGCCTCCCTCCGCGTCTTCCAAGCCACGGGTGATGCCGACTCGACCCGCGCCGCTGACTTCCTCGCCACCCTCGGCCTTTGAGCAGACGCAGCCATGAGCGACTACATCGACGAGGCCATCGAGACGGGTGCGCTGCGCATGGTTGTGGAGCCGCTCGGCGGGCAGCGCTATCAGGTGACGATCACGAGCGACGACCGCACCTCGCCATGGGGACCGTGGACCGAGCCCATCACGATGCAGCCCGACCATCCCGCCCCGGCCCTCGGGCAGGTGGTCTACTACACCGCCAAACGTCTGCAGGCTGTCGAAGACACCGACGACTTCCTCGACTGGTGCCAAGAGACCGACCGAGAGCCGGGCGACACGAAGGCGCTGGCTCGGTATCGCGACCTGGTCGATCTCCGGGACCAAGTGCGCGCCACCATGGGGGACGACGCCTACAATGGACTGCTCGCCGCCTATGCGATCGACCAGGCCGTGTCGCGCGCTCGAGCGTTGCTCGATCGGGCATCGCTCGGTCCGGGAAGCCACGGCGGAAGTGCCGGGAATTAACCGCGAACCTGAACTTGCCGATGCTACGTGTGTAAGTTGCCCACACGAACCACGCGGGCGTCCTGAACAGGTCCCACCCTGACGCCCGCGCTTTCGCTGACCAGCCGGAGCGACGACGCTCCCCCCACGTGGACCCTGCCTCTAGTTGGCCCGCGCTCGGGCCGCTCCTCACCCTTCCTGCCCTGCTCCCGCCCCTCGCGGCGCTGGCCGTGCACGGGCTTTTTCTTTTGATGGGCTTTGCCCTCATGGTGGTCGCCTCGGGTGCCGAGAAGGCGCTCCTGCCGATGAACGACCGCCACCGCAGCCTCCTGGACGAGGTTGGCGGTGCCCGCGCAAAACGGCTCCTGTGGCTGCTCGACCGTCGCCTGCCGGTGCGGCTGACGCTTCGGTTCCTCTACCTGCTACCGCTCGTGGGGGTGGCGCTCCTCGCGATGAGCACCGCACGCCTACTGCCTGGCGCGGCCCTCGCGTGGGCGCTCGGACTGCTGGCCGTCTTCGTGGTGGTGCTGATCTGGGCCGAGCGGCTCATGCGGCGACGCGCCAAGGCGCACCCCATCGACTTGGGCATCGCGCTGACGCCGTTCGTCATGACGGCCTACGTGCTCCTCTGGCCGGTCACGAAGCCGCTCGCCGAACTCCTGCGGAAACGCCCCGACCCCGAGCAGGCCGACCGCCCGGCGTTGGACGACGACGACACCCCCGAGGATGGCCTCGACGACGACGAGCGCGCCCTCCTCACGTCGCTCATCGAGTTTGGCGACACGACGGTCCGCGAGGTGATGATCTCGCGCCTCGACGTGCAGGCCCTCGACGCGTCGGCCTCGCTGGAGGAAGCGGTGGCGCTGGTGCGGGCCTCGGGCCACTCGCGCTTCCCGGTCTACGACGAACACCTGGACCGCGTCCTCGGCGTCGTCTTCGCGAAAGACCTGCTGCGGTTCCTCGGCCCCGAAGCTCCGGCGGCGAAGCGGTGGGTCGACATCGCCCGCCGTCCCCTCTTCGTGCCGGAGGACAAGCGCCTCGACGAGATGCTCGCCCTCTTCCGCTCGACGGGCACCCACATCGCCATCGTCGTGGACGAATACGGCGGCACGGCCGGTCTCGTCACGCTCGAAGACATCCTCGAAGAAATCGTCGGCGACATCCGCGACGAGCACGATGCCCCCGAGCCGAAGCCGTGCCAGCAGATCGCGGACAACCTCTTCCGCATCGACGCGCGCATCCACCTCGAAGAGCTCGCTGAGTGCCTGGAGACGGACCTCGACGCCGAGGCGTTCGACTTCGAGTCGCTCGGCGGGCTCGTCTTCCACCTCGCAGGCGCGGTGCCAGACGAAGGAGACACCGTGAGGTTTGAGGACTTAGAGATCGAGGTGGAGTCGGTGGAGCAGCACCGGATCCGGCAGGTACTCGTGCGGCGCGGGGTGCCTGTGGTGGTTGAAGCCGACACCGTGGAGGTCGAGCAGGGTGCCCGCTGAGGGCACGGCGCGCCTGTGGGTTGAGCGGCGAGCGGTGCGGTGCGTAGCTTCGCGGCTTGTTCACCCGACTCCCACCCTTCACACGACACCGTGGCAGCACCGACAACCTCCTCGCGCGGATTCTGGGGATCCCGCCTCGGCTTCATCCTCGCCGCCTCCGGCTCCGCCATCGGGCTGGGCAACATATGGCGCTTTCCCTACTCGGCAGGCGAGGGCGGCGGCGGCGTCTTCGTGGTGATCTACCTCGTGTTCGTGGCAGCCATCGGACTACCGGTGCTGCTCGCGGAGCTCGCTGTGGGGCGGGAAACGCGACGCAACCCCGTGGGCGCGTTTAAGGCGCTCGTACCCGGCTCGGCCTGGCCGCTCGTGGGCGGCCTCGGCGTGCTGACGGGGTTCGGCATCCTCGCCTTCTACAGTGTGATCGCGGGCTGGACCGTCGGCTACCTCTGGAAGGCCCTGTCTGGCGCGTTCGCCGTCACCATGACGGCTGAGGAGAGCGGCGCGCTCTTCGGCGAGCTGATCGGTGACCCGCTCCAAGCCATCGCGCTGGCGGGCGGCTTCCTGCTGCTGACCGTGCTGGTGGTGCGCGGCGGCATCTCAGGTGGCATCGAGCGGGTGACCACCATCCTGATGCCCCTCCTGCTGGTACTGCTGGTGCTCTTGGCTATCCGCTCGGTCACGCTGCCTGGGGCGAGCGAAGGGCTCGCCTACCTCTTCCAGCCAGATTTCTCCGAGGTCAACGCGGGCGTGGTCATGGGCGCGCTGGGCCAGGCGTTGTTCAGCTTGAGTCTTGGGATGGGCGCGATGATCACCTACGGGTCGTACTTCCCCGACAAGGAAAACCTCTCGTCGTCCGGCGCGACGGTCGCGCTCTTCGACACCGGCATCGCGATGCTCGCGGGCATCATCATCTTCCCGGCGCTCTTCGCCGCAGGCGTGGCGCCCGACGCCGGGCCGGGCCTCGTCTTCGTCGTGCTGCCGACGATCTTCGAGGCGATGCCGTTCGGCACGGCCTTCGCCATCGCGTTCTACTTCCTGCTCGCCATCGCCGCGCTCACCTCGACGATCAGCCTCCTCGAAGTCGTGGTCTCATACTTCGTCGATGAAAAGGGCTGGACGCGCAACAGGGCAGCTTGGGTGCTCGGCGGCGTGTGCTTCGTGCTCGCGGTCCCGTCGGCGCTCTCGCAGGGAGCCTTCGACGGCCTCAGCGGCGACAGCGTGTTCGGCACGGACTGGCTCAGCCTCCAGGACACCATCTTCGGCAACTGGTCGCTGGCCATCGGCGCGCTGTTGCTATGCCTCTTCGTGGGGTGGACCTGGGGCGTCGACCGCGCGCAGACGTCGCTGGAGTCGAGCGGCCACAAGCTGCCGGCGTCCGGCGCCTGGCGCTTCCTCGTGCGCTACATCTGCCCGGTGGCCATCCTGATCGTTTTCCTGCAGATGATCTTCGGCTAGCTCTTCGGCGCGCCGAGTTCCACACTCGCACCTGAAGACCGATGCGGTCGCGATGGTCCAAATTCTTAGGGGCGCTGAGCATCGTAGCGCTGCTCGGGGTTGCCGCGCTGTACGTGTTGGGCTCGATGCTCGTCGCCCCTGACCCGCAGGCGCTGACGTCGCCCCCCGACGTTGAAGAGGTGGCCATCACGAGCGCCTCAGGAACCGCGCTTGCTGGGTGGCTGGTGCGCGCGAAGACGCCCGAGCCCCTGGCTACCATCGTCCTGCTGCATGGCATCCGTGGGGACCGGCGTGGCGTGCTCGGTCGCGGGCGGCTGCTCGCGGAGGCGGGCTACGACGCCCTCCTCGTCGACTTGCAAGCCCATGGCGAGAGCGAAGGCGAAGCCATCACCTTCGGGCACCGCGAGCGCCACGACGCCATCGGCGCGGTTCGTCATGCGCGTGCGCGTCTCCCCGGCAAGCCCGTGGGGCTCCTGGGTCGCTCGTTTGGCGGGGCCGCTGCCGTGCTGGCCGGAGCCGATCTCGGGGCGGATGCGGTCGTGCTGGAGGGCGTGTATGCCGACATCGCCTCGGCCACGGAAAACCGGCTGCGCATGCGGGTGGGGCCCCTGGCCGCGCTCGGCACGCCGCTGTTGCTCCCGCAACTCAAATGGAGGTTGGGGATCTCGCCCGACGACCTGCGACCCGTGGACCGGATCGCGGAGCTTGGCGCGCCCATTCTGATCGTCGCGGGGACGGACGACCGGCACACCACCGCTGCGGACACGCGTCGCTTGGTGGCCGCAGCCGAGCCCTCCACCACGGAGTTACTCTGGATCGAGGGCGCTGCGCACGAAAACCTCTTCGCCTACGACCGCGCAACCTACCGCAGCCGCGTCCTCGGCTTCTTCCACCACCACCTCCGCACCGACTCTACCGACGCATGAGCCGCCTCCTACTGCTATGCGCTGTGCTGCTCGCGGGCCCGCTCGCCGCGCAAGACGCTGCGCCCGAGGCCCCGCGCTATGAAGCCTGGGGGCTGCCCGGCGCCCTTCCGTTGTCGACCTCCGCAGACTCCGTGACCGTGATGCGCCCCGTAGACCCGTGGCTGGGCCGCGACAAGGCCTTGCACGTGGGGGCCAGCTTCCTGCTGACGCTCTCCGGGCAGTATGTGCTCGTCAACAAGCTTGATGCGACCGAGGGCGAGGCCTGGCCGCTGTCCGCCACGGGCGCGTTGGCGGTGGGTCTCCTCAAGGAGATTGCCGACAGCCGCCGCGCGCGCAACCCGCTCTTCTCGTGGCGCGACCTCGCCGCCGATGCCGTGGGCGTGGGCCTCGGCCTGGGGCTGATTTGGTTGTGAGCGGAGGGAACAGGGCAGGGGGGCTAGGGGATAGGGGAAGCCATCCTCTCAACCCGCCCCAACCACTCGTGACCACGGCTCATCTTGATCTCACCGACAGCGACCGTGCGGCAGCGCACGCCCGCACCTTCGAGGACTTCGTCGCCATCGTGCGGCGGCTGCGGCGCGACTGTCCCTGGGACCGCGTCCAGACCAACGACTCCGTCAAGCACCTCACCATCGAGGAGACCTACGAGCTCGTCGAGGCCATCGACGAGGGGGACCCAGACGAGATCAAGAAAGAACTTGGTGACCTCTTCTTGCACGTGCTCTTCCACACCCACATCGCGGAGACGGAGGGACGCTTCACCCTCCAAGACGTGATGGAAGCCGAGATGGCCAAGCTCGTCCGCCGCCATCCGCACGTCTTCGGCGAGACGGTGGTCAACTCGACGGGCGACGTCGTCAAGACCTGGGAGGCCATCAAGCAGGCCGAGCGCGCCGCAGACTCGAAGCGGAGGGGGACGCCAGCGCGCCAGAGCGTGCTCGACGGCGTGCCCGCGGCGCTCCCGGCGCTCCTGCGCGCCGAGCGGGTTCAGGAGAAAGTGGCCGCCGTAGGTTTCGACTTCCCCGAAGCTGCGGGCGCCTGGGCCAAGGTCGAGGAAGAGATCAGCGAGCTGAAGGCCCTGGATGGTCCGGAGGCTGCCGACCCCGCAGCGCTCGAAGACGAGTTCGGCGATGTGCTGTTTGCGCTCGTCAACTACGCACGGTTCATCGGCGTCGCGCCGGAGAACGCGCTGCGGGGGACCGTGCGCAAGTTCTCGCGCCGCTTCCAGCACATCGAGGCGCGGCTGGCCGAGCAGGGGCAGACGCTGGGTGCCGCGACCCTCGCCGAGATGGACCAGCTCTGGGACGAAGCGAAAGCACTGGAAGCGGAGACGCTCGAAGCGAACGTGCAGCGCGCGGGCTGAGCGCGCGTGAGGCTTCTGCGAGAAGCGCCCGCCCACGGAAATACGATAGACGCTGCTGGGACGTTACCCGTACTTTCTCTGCCACCGAGCCCCCTCGCCCGTCCGCTCCCGTTTTGGCTACGAAACCCCGTTCCGCCCGCTCGAAGCGCGCCCGCCGCGCGAAGAACGCCGAGGCGTCCACGCCCGAAGGGAAGAAGAAACAAGAGGGCTGGCGCGAGACGGTCCGCTTCTACGTGATCGCCATCGCGGTCATCCTGTTCATCCGGACCTTCTTCTTCACGCCGTTCCGCATCCCGACGCCCTCCATGGAAGACACGCTCCTCGTGGGCGACTTCCTGATCGTCTCGAAGATCGGCTACGGCGCACGCACGCCCAACACCGTCGGCATCCCGTTCACGAACATCTACCTGCCCGGCATCGAGTTTCCGCAGACGCGTCTGCCGGGCCTCGGCGGCGTCGAGCGCGGCGACGTGGTCGTGTTCAACTACCCGCCGAGCTCGACCGACGACCCGGTGTTCGGGACGCCTGCCGGGACGCCCATCGAGCGGCGCCATCCCTACGTCAAGCGGGTGCTCGGCCTGCCCGGCGACACGATCGCCATTGTGGACAAGCAGGTCTACGTCAACGGCGAGCCCTACCAGCTCGAAGGGGGGCAGCAGCAGAACTGGCTGGTCGAGTTGGAGCCCGGTGCGCGGGTTGGAGCCGCGACGCTCCAGGACCTTGACCTAGAGCCGGTGGACGAGGCGACGATGACGCGGCTCTACGGGCAAGCCCGCACCGGCTCGACGTTCGGTGTCAACGGCACCCGCGACGAGGTCGACGAACTGGGGGCGCTGCCTGCCGTGCGCGCCGTCGTGCCCCTGGTCATCCCCGACGACCGGGGCGAGAGCATCTACCCGCTCACGCGCCGGCAGCGCCCGGCCGCGGGCGTGAACCGCGACAACGTACCGCCGCTCAGCGTGCCGAGAGCGGGGGCGACCGTGCCGCTCAATTCGGACACGTGGCCCCTCTACCGCCCCGTGATCACCCGCTACGAAGGCCACGCGGCCCGCTTGCTCGCCGACGGCACCGTGGAGGTGGACGGCACCGTGCAGCCCACCTACACGTTTGAGCAAGACTACTACGTCGGCATCGGGGACAACCGCGACAACTCCGAGGACAGCCGCTTCTGGGGCTTCGTCCCCCACGACCACGTGATCGGGGAAGTCAAGCTGGTGTTCCTGTCGTTTAACACGGAGCGCTACTACCTCCCGCGCGTGACCCGCATCTTCCGACCGATCCGGTGAGCACGGCGGACGAGAGGATCCTCCAGGCACGTCCATCCACCACACCGCCTACCGACGTGAGCGCTCCAGCATCGGACAAGCGCCCTCAGCGAGGCGGGTGGGTCCGCCTCATTGTGCTTGCCCTGGGCGTGGCGGTTTTGCTGCGGCTCTTCGTCCTGGAGCCGTATCGCATCCCCACCCCGTCGATGGCGGGCACGCTCCTGCCCGGGGATCACGTTCTCGTCTCGAAGCTGCACTACGGCGCGCGGCTCCCGATGACGCTCGGCATCCCGTTCACTGAACGCACCGTCGACGGCGTGGCGCTGCCAGGCTGGCGGCTGCCGGGCTTCCGCGATGTTCGCCGGGGCGACGTGGTCGTGTTCAACCAGCCGCGCCAGCCCGGCCCGATTGATCGCCGCATGCCGTTCGTGAAGCGAGCCATCGGGCTCCCCGGCGACACGGTGCGCATCGAGGAGAAGCGGGTCTGGATCAACGGAGCGCGGCTTCCCGACGCGCCATCGGTGCAGTTTGACTGGATCGTGGAACTGCACGACGCACGCGCGCGCACGTGGAGCCCCTCGACCCCGACGAATCAACCTGAGGGGCTGGGGCGTGGCCGGTTCCGCATCGCGGCGACCGAGGCCGACGCGGAGACGTTCCGGGCCCAGCCCGAGGTGGCCTCGGTCGAGATGCTCCGTCAGCCGCAGGGCGCACGAGGCGGCGTGTTCCCCTTCGGAGGCGGATACACCCTCGACACGTTCGGCCCGATTGCCGTGCCGCAAGCCGGAGCCTCCATGCCACTCAACGACGACACGTGGCCGCTCCTCGAAGCGATCGCCATCGACTACGAGGGGCACGAGGTCGAACGGCGGCCCGACGGAGCCTACAGCGTCGACGGGGTGGTGCAGCGCTCGTACACGTTTGCGCAGGACTACTTTTTTGTGCTAGGCGACAACCGCGACCAGTCGAGCGACAGCCGCGTGTGGGGCTTGGTGCCGCGCGACCATCTCATCGGGAAAGCCGTGCTCGTCCATGCCTCGACGGCGGAGGACGGCATTCGATGGGGCCGGATGGGGCGCTGGATCCAGTAGGGGTACATCCGGGTCGGGTCGGTAAAGCCCCGCGGTATGAGGTCGATACTAGAGCGCCCGCACCCGCACGCTTGATAGCCTGGGCATGGCCCGTCGCTCCCGGAAATCCCGCCCGTCGCGCAGAGGTAGGTCCCGCGACTCCCTTGGTGCGCTCCTCATCGCGCTCCTCGCGACGATGCTGCTGCTCCTCACGCTGATGCCTTCGCTCGCGCCGTGAGGATGCGCTCCGTGTGAGGACCGAGGACCACGCAAGCAGCCAGCGCAGGTGCGGGTTGCGCGCGCTCCGGCTTCGAGACATCTGGTGACACCTGCGGACGTACCCATGACGAAGCGCGACGCATCGTGGACAACTCCTGGATTGGGGGCTGCGTAGCGAGAGGCGAGTTCACAACCACTCAAACCTCTCGTTCCCATGACCGCCTTTTCGTTCCGCCCCGTCGCCCTGATCGCCTCCCTGTTCTTCGCACCCGCGGCGCTGTCCCAACCCCTCGCTTCAGCCTCGATGCCGTTCGGCACGGTCGCGCTGCCTGCCTCCGTGACTTCGGCGTCCACCCTGGCCCTGCTGGACCAGACCGACGCCGTTCTCGCCACGCTCTGGACCAACCCCGTTGCTGTGGCTGAGCAGTCCTACTCGCCCGAGCGCGCGGCCGGTGACTTCGCTCGCTTCGCGCTGGCCACAACGGCCGAGACTGGGGGCTACGTCTCGCACGAGACCGTCGGCGCCGCCACAGCGACCCGGGGCCGCACCTACACCTACGCCCGCGTGCAGTTCACCAAAGAAGCGGTGACCCTCCGCCTCACCTGGAAAGACAGCCAACTCGTCACCGTGACGCGCAGCCCGATCCCGGACGCGTCGGCGATGCTGGCCCTCCGCTAGACCACGCCCAAGACGGGTGCCCGGCGTGTGGAGGAAGGACGCCGCTGGCCCCAACGGAACGGCCCACCCTGTTCTACCAGGGTGGGCCGTTCGGGATCGTAGCCGGGTGGGTATGCGGGCTGTGCTAGCCGACGTACATCTCTAGCTCTTCGCGGCAGCGCTTCTGGCGGAGCTTGCGGAGGGCTTTCTCCTTGATCTGGCGGACGCGCTCGCGCGTGAGGCCAAAGCGCTCGCCGAGGGCCTGGAGCGTCTGCGGACGCTCGTCGCCCAGGCCGAAGTAGAGGCGGGTGATCTCCGCCTCGCGCGGGGAGAGCATCGACAGGACGCGCTCCACGTCGATCTTGACCGATTCTGCCGTCAGCTCTTCGTCGGGAGCCTCTTGCTCCGCGTCAGGGAGCACGTCGAGGAGCGAGTTGCCGTTGTCGTCCGAGAAGGGGGCGTCCACAGACAGGGAGCGGCGTGCGTGCTGCATGCCTTCGAGCACCTTCGTCTCTTTGATCTCCAGCTCGTCGGCCAACTCCTCGATGTTGGGGCGGCGGCCGTGCTTCTGAGCGAGGCGGTCGCTGGCCTTGCGCATCTTCGAGAGCGTGCCGATGCGGTTCTGCGGGAGGCGCACCGTGCGCGCGTGATCCGAGAGCGCCTTCAGGATCGACTGGCGGACCCACCACACCGCGTAGGAGATGAACTTGAAGCCGCGCGTCTCGTCGAAGCGGCGGGCTGCCTTCACAAGGCCGTAGTTGCCCTCCGAGATGAGATCGGCGAGGCTGAGGCCCTGGCCCTGATACTTCTTCGCCACCGACACCACGAAGCGCAGGTTGGCACGAACGAGCTTGTGCAGCGCGATCTCGTCGCCTTGCTTGATCCGACGGGCTAGGTCTACCTCCTCGTCCGGGGTGAGCAGCGACACTTGGCTGATCTCATGGAGGTATTGGTCCAGCATCCGCTGGGAGCGAGGCACGTACATCGGCGTGATGTTAGGTGGGCAAACGGTGAAGGAAGAGCGTTGCCAGAGTGCGAGCCGCCGAGCGGAGGGGGCCGGCTTGCTGCTCGGAGACGAACAGGCGGGCGCGCCCGAGTTTTCAGGGGCTGGACTTCAATGGGGTCCGGACCGGTAGCTCACGCGCATGGGCGTCAACAAGAGCGGAGCAGGTGGCAACGTGGGGTGGATGGCAGACACTGTCGGGGCCGCAAGAGCGTGTGCGCCGAGCGAGCAGCGCGGGACGCAAGCCCTGCTCAAGGTGGCGGAGCACAGCCACATCCCGCTGAGCGTGACAGAATCGAGGCCTTGCAATGGCACGATGGGGATGCGAGTTCCATACGGGCGGTAGGATTCCAAGGCGAGGAGGGGGCTAGGTTACGGCGGGCGGTCGAAGGCACGGCAAATTCAAAGAAGACGACCCAGTCACAGGGGCCATGCCCTGTCAGGCGCGTCGGAACGGCCGCGCCCCTTCTGGGTCCCTTGCCTGTTCTTGGCGCAATGCTTGCCTCGCTCGCTCACACGACGCAAACTTCGTCGTTGAACCAGACACTCGGGCCAATCACCCGTTTCGCCGCGTGATTGTGCCACGATTGACCCGCTCCAAGTCTCCAGACGATCCACGCCCGCCACGATGCCCACCCCATCGACCGAGGTGCTCGTCCGCGCTCTGCCCTACCCGGCCCTGCTCGAGGGAGCAGACGGCAGGGTCGTCGCGGTCAGTGACGCGTTTCGCCAGGCCTTCCTGTTTGGTACGGCCGGTGTGCGCACAACGTCTCACCTCATCGGGGAGGTGGTGGACGCCATCGCCCCGCTGTTCGCGCGGCCCGATGCGCTCCGAGCCCTCGTAGACCAGCGAGGGACCCCGTCGGGGAGGGACAGGGACAGGCTGCTGGACCTGGCTGACGGCCGGGCGCTTCGCCTGCATCTGGAGACGCTGAAGGACGAGCGCGGAGCCGTGCAGGGGTGCCTGTGGCACTTTGTAGACGCCACGGAGACAGCCCGGGCAGCGGAGGCCACGCACCAGGCCGAGCAACTCGCCGAGCGGGCCGAGCGGATGCGCCACCGCTTCGTCTCGGCGATGAGCCACGAGATCAAAACCCCCATGAACGCCGTCGTGGGCATGGCGCACCTGCTGGCGGAGACGGAGCTGGACGACGCGCAAGAGGAACTCGTCCACGCGCTCCAGCGCTCCGTAGACCACCTGCTCGGGCTCCTGACCGACGTGCTCGACTTCTCCCGCCTCGAAACCGGGGGGACCACCTTCGCCGCCGACCCCTTCGATCTCCGCGCGCTCGTGGAGTCGCTGCGCGCCCGCTATGCGTCCGAGGCCGCCGCGCGCGACCTCGCCTTCCACGTCGAGCTCGACGATGTGCCAGCACCGCTGCTCGGCGACGCGGTGCGTTTGGAACAGGTGCTCGCCAACCTCCTCGACAACGCGCTCACGTTCACGCACGAGGGTACCGTCCACCTGCGCGTTCGCCTGGAGCGCGTCCAGGGTGGCCGGGCGTTTTTCCGCTTCGAGGTGCAAGACACCGGCATCGGCATCGACCCGCTGCAGCAGGCACGCCTGTTCGATCCGATGGCGCACCTCCGCGCGGCAGCCAGTGCGGGGCGGACCGGCCTGGGGCTCGCCATCGTGCGCCAGATCGTCGAGCAACAGGGGGGGACCGTGACGCTGGCGAGCGCGATCGGGGCGGGCTCCACGTTCACGGTGCGCTTGTCGTTTCCCACCGACGCAGCGTCTGACTTCCGCCAAGCACCCGTGCGAGCCAGGTCGGCACCCCCGGCAGCCGAGATGGCGCCCGACGCGCTGTCGGCCTACCGCATCCTGGTTGTGGACGACCATCCCCTGAATCGCCTCCTCGTGGAGCGCCTGCTCCTGAGTTGGGGGGCGACTGTTGAGATGGCCGAGGACGGCGCTGAGGCGGTGGCACGGGCCGAAGACGCCGACCAGCCGGCCCTAGACCTGATCGTGATGGACATCCAGATGCCGGTGCTGGACGGCCTCGAAGCCACGCGCGCCATCCGCACGCTCCCGCCTCCGGTCGGCCGCCTCCCCATCCTAGCCCTGACGGCCGCCACGGGCACCGACGAGCGCGAGGCCGTCTTCGCAGCGGGCATGGACGACTATATCGGGAAACCGTTCGTCCCAGATCACCTCTTCGCGCGCCTCCTAGCCCACCTGGAGGGAACGACCGCCAGCGAGCCTGTCGCGCCGGGCAGCGACGCGAGTGCCAGGCCGCCCGATGCCGCGGAGAGCGTGACGGTCCACCAACCCACCGTGACGACGGACGCTGCCCCCAAGGCGCTCCCGACGCCGAAACAGACGCTCGCAGCCCTCGACCTCGACCTGCTCCAGGTCCATGCCATGGGGGACGAGGCGTTCGCGGAGCACCTGCTCCAGACCTTCGTTGTGCAGACGGATCGCGTCGTTGCAGCGGTCGGCGCAGCCTATGGGGCGGCGGACTGGGAGACCGTGCGGCTGCTCACCCACAAGGTGCGCCCCTCGCTCCGGATGGTCGGCCTCGACCGCCTCGAAGACATCGCGCACGGGTTGGACGAAGAGGCCGACGCGCTGATGCGGGGCGCGCAGGCACATCCGTCGCCCGACTTCGGCGCACGCCTGGACACCCTGGTGGCCTGCGGACGCGCCGTGTGCACCCACCTGCGCGAAACGGAGACGGTGGGCGTGTAGCTCGGCAGCAGCCACGCCGTCCAGGCATGCCCTGCGTCGTGGCCGCGTGCGGCGTGTTAGCTTGGGTACCATATCACCCACGCCCATCTCACGCATGTCTACTTCTGATCCCCGGGGCCTCTACTGCAACCGCACGCTCAACCTGCGCCGCATCCGGGCTGTGGGGTACGACATGGACTACACGCTCATCCACTACCACGTCGCGGAGTGGGAGGGACGGGCCTACCACCATGTGCAGCAGCGCCTCGTGGAGCGGGGGTGGCCGGTCGACCAACTCACCTTCGATCCGCACCTGGTGACCCCGGGCCTGATCGTGGACACGGAACTGGGCAACGTGGTCAAGGCCAACCGATTCGGCTATGTCAAGAAGGCGTTCCACGGCACCCGACCACTCGCCTACGACGAGCAGCGACGGGCCTACGCGCGCACCCTCATCGACCTGGAGAAGCCGCGCTGGCGCTTCCTCAACACGCTGTTTTCGATCTCCGAGGCCGGGCTCTATCTCCAACTCGTGGACCTCCTCGATGCAGGCGACCTGGACGAGGTGGACGGGGGGACGCTGGGCTACGGCGCGCTCTACCGGCACGTCCGGCGCGCCATCGACGAAGCGCACCTGGAGGGCGTCCTCAAGGCCGAGATCATCGCGGACCCCGACCGCTTCGTGGACCGCGATCCGCAGGTGGCGCTCACCCTACTCGACCAGAAGCACGCGGGCAAAAAGCTGCTGCTGATCACCAACTCGGAAGTCAGCTACGCCGTCCCGATGCTGCGCTACGCGATCGACCCGCACCTGCCCGGCGATATGACGTGGCGCGACCTCTTCGACGTGGCGATCATGGCCGCGCGGAAGCCCGATTTCTTCGCGTCGGCGACGCCCGCCTACGAGGTGATGGACGTGGAGCGGGGCCTGCTCCAGGAGAACGTGGGCCTGCTCGCCGAGGGCAAGCTCTACGTCGGCGGCAATGCCGGGCTCGTGGAGCGCTCGCTCGGCCTCTCCGGCGAAGAGATCCTCTACGTGGGCGATCACATCTTTGCGGACGTGCGCGTCTCGAAGAGCCGCCTCCGCTGGCGCACCGCGCTCGTCCTGCGAAGCCTCGCCGACGAGATCGAGGCGCTCCACAAGTTCGACGCGCGCCAAGCCAAGCTGGCAGACATGATGGCGCAGAAGGAAGCGCTCGAAGCTGAGTTTTCCGCCCGGCGCCTGGAGCATCAGCGCAACCGCGACGGCTACGGCCCGCAGTCGGACCACGCGCTCGAAGACTTGCAGCGCGCGATGTCGCAGCTCCGAACGCAACTCGTCGACCTCGACGACCAGATTGCCCCGCTTGCGCACGCCTCCTCGACCCTCGTGAACCGCAACTGGGGACCGCTCATGCGGGCGGGCAAGGAAAAGAGTCACCTGGCCCGGCAGGTCGAGCGCGACGCTGATGTCTACATGACGCGCGTCTCAGACTTCCTGCCCTACACGCCGTTCGTCTACCTCCGCGCGCATCGCGGTAGCCTCCCCCACGATTCGGATGCGGCGGCGAAAGCCGAGGTCGATGAGCTTAGATGAGCGGCGATGGAAGCGGTGGGATGCAGCCCTGCTCCAGTTCCGGTGCCTGAGATGAACCGAAGAGCCCCCGTCACCCCTCGCACATCGCCATGCGCCTGAACGTCTCCGCGGTCGTTGGTGTGCTCGGGGCGCTGCTCGGGGCGTTGGGCGTGGCCCTGCTCGCGCCGATGGCCGTGGCGCTGCTCTACGCCGAAGGCGTCTGGTGGGCGTTCGGGGCAACGGCGCTCGTGGCGGGCGGCGGCGGGACCGCGCTGTGGTACACCAACCGACCGCAGCGGGAAATCCAGATCCGCGACGGCTTCGCCATCGTGGCGCTTGCCTGGATCGTGGTCTCGCTCGTGGGCGCAGTGCCCTACGTCCTGACCGGGACGCTCAGCTACACGGACGCCTTCTTCGAGACGATCTCGGGCTTCACGACCACCGGCGCGACCATCCTCGGCGGGGACGACACGCCCGACATCGAGGCGCTGCCGAACGCCTTCCTCTTCTGGCGGAGCCTCAAGCACTGGCTTGGGGGCATGGGCATCATCGTGCTCACGCTCGCGGTGATGCCGCTGCTCGGCATCGGCGGCATGCAGCTCTTCAAGGCCGAAGTGCCGGGGCCGACAGCCGACAAGCTCACCCCGCGCGTCCGCGACACGGCCACGCGCCTGTGGGGCATCTACGCCGGGCTCACGGTCGTGAACGCCGTGCTGCTCCTGCCCGAGATGAACGTCTTCGACGCGGTCAACCACGCGTTCTCGACGATGGCGACCGGCGGGTTTTCGACCGAAAACGCCTCCGTCGGCCAGTATGGCTCGGCCTACGTAGAGTGGGTCACCATCCTCTTCATGTTCTTCGGCGGCGTCAACTTCACGCTCCACTACTTCGTCCTGCGCGGCAAGCCGGGGGGCCTACTGGCAAAGCGGAGAGTTTCGCGTCTACCTCAGCATCTGTCTCGCAGCCACGGCGCTGATCACCGTCGCGCTCTGGGCCCCAACGAATGCCGTCCTGCCCGTCAACACGGGCGACCTCACCGAGCCAGGGCTCACGCTCGCAGGCTTCCTGGATGCGGTGAGAGTCGCGGCCTTTCAGGTCGTCGCCATCATCACGACCACGGGGTTCGGAACGAGCGACTACGAGGTATGGCCCGCGCTGGGCGTTGGCGTGCTCTTCCTGCTGTTCTTCGTGGGCGGTATGGCAGGGTCCACGAGCGGCGGCTTCAAGGTGCTGCGCCACGTCCTGCTCTTCAAAAACGCACAGCGCGAGGTGCACCGGCTCCTCCACCCCCAGGCGATTTTCCCGATCCGCCTCGATCACCGCGTGGTGTCGCCCGAGGTGATGCGCAACGTGCTGTCGTTTGTCGTGCTCTACCTGCTGCTGCTGCTCGTGGGCACCCTCGTGCTTGCGGCGCTTGGGCTCGACCTGTTCAGCGCGTTTGCTGCCACCGCCTCAGCCGTGGGCAACGTCGGTCCGTCGTTCGGAGCGTTCGGGCCCACCGAGTCGTATGCCCTCGTGCCTGAGCTGGGGAAGTGGGTCCTGAGCCTACTGATGGTCGCGGGTCGCCTGGAGATCTTTACGCTGATCGTCCTTCTCACGCCCGACTTTTGGCAACGCTAGCGATGTTGGGTTGTTGATGTGCGATGTTGGAGTTGTGGAGTGCACCCCGTGAGTGAGACACACCGCTAAGGTGCGTTGAGGGATTCCGCAAGCATCTGCTCGTACTCGACCGGAGGGCGGTAACCCAACGCCGAGTGCAGCCGCTCGCAGTTGTAGATACGCTCCAGGAAGTCT
>JBCDFF010000006.1:0-31751 GCA_039178415.1 Bacteroidota bacterium | reverse complement strand
GACCCCACGCAGTTCCGTGACGGCGTAGGCGATCGAGGTGGTTTTGCCCTCGCCGGGACGGCCGTGGAGGAGGCCCATCCGCTCGTCGGCGCGGGTGTCGTCCATGAGCCGCCCGATGGCGTGCATCAGGCGCAGGACGTTCGAGGTGTGTACAACTTGACGTCGCATGGTAGTTTGGCGGTGGTTCTGAGGGTGCGTCCGATTGGTCTTGTTCGCGCCCTCGGGAATAGGGGCCGACCGGAGCCATTGGCGGTTTCCGGTCGGCCTCGGCTGTGTGGTGGCTAGGCAGCTTGCTTTGGCGGCGCGAGCTCGGAGGTCTTCGCGAGCGGATCCGCCGCCACGGGGGCGTTCTCGCGGTAGATCTCCTCGATGACGAAGTCGAGGTGGCGCGGCCCGACCTGCGTGGCCACGTAGAGCTTGACCTGGTCGGCGGTCCGCCCGTCGACCTGCCACATCCGCTTCGCTGCGCGCACCACACCCTCGATGTGGGGGCGGAGCGTCATCGGGACCTGGCTCCAGCGAGCCTCGCGGTTCACGGCCTTGCAGAGCCCGTCAGCCGTGTCGGCGATCTCGTGGGGAAAGACGACGTCCTCGGACTCGTCGAGGTGCTGGCGGAGCACGTCGTAGCGCGTCTCTAGGAAGCCAGCGAGCAGCGCCCACTGTCGCTGCGTGAGGGGGTTCATGGTTACAGTCAGCATGGTGATGGTGGTTGGATGATGGCCTGGCAAAGGGCCGATGAAGCCGGTTTGGCGGTCGCCTATCCGGCTGAGGACGCAGCCCCGCGTCCGCCCAGAGCGGCAGACTCGTAGCGCTGCACGAAGGCGAGGTCGGCAGGCGTGAGGGTCTCCCCTCGTCCCTGCATCTCGACCAGCGCCAGATACTTGTCGTCGTCGCTCGCGTAGAGCGTCTTGGTGGCCGTGAGCCGGTGCAGGACAGCAGCTCCGTCGGCATCACGCTGCGCCTGCGCTTCTTCCTCTCGTCGCCTGCGGTCGGCTGCTGCGCGCAGGAGCGCCTCACCGGCCTCACGCTCAGCGTCCGAGGCTCCAGTGGCCGTGGTGGGCGTGTTGAGGTTGGCCTTCGCCTGAGCGGCCCGTGCGGCCTCCTCCAGCGCAGGGGTCACGTAGTCGTCGGCAGGCCCGATTCGACCGGCGAGCTTGCCCGCATCCTCCAGGCCTTGCTCGCGGATCGCCCTCAGCACACGCTCGGCAGGGAACTCGCGGACGGCCTGCTGCTCGACCTTCCGCATCTCTTTGCGGATCTCCCGGATGTTGCGGTTGGCCACGCGGGCCACTTCCTCCTGGCTGATGCCCGTCAGGCGCGGGTTCTCGGCGATGCAGATGAACGCCCCGGCTTCGCTGAAGACGTAGAGCCGCCCGACGTCGCCCAGATCCTCGCGGCACTGTACCGTGCGGCCGACCAGTCCGGCTAGCTCTGGCGCGATGAAGAAGAAGCGACCGCGCAGGTGCTCGGGCTGATACTGGATCCCCTTCTTCTGCACAGTGAAGCGGCCCTTGCGTCCACCCACAGGCGGCGCGAGAAGGACGTCGAGGGCACGCGCGTCGGGGATGCGCTGCGTCCGCTGCCCCTTCTCTAGGCTCTTTGCGAGCGGAGATTTTCCGAGCGCCGAGTGCTCAGCGTTGGCGTAGTGGTAGGCTGCCCATTCGTCTGCGAAGGCCGCGAACTCGTGCACCGACTTGTGCACTTCGCCGAGTTCGAGCGGTGGCTCTCCGCCCGCTGTCCGACGGCGGCGCGCATCGAGGCCCTTGCGGTCCGACACGGACGCGCCCAGGTAGCCGGGCAGCAAGCTGAACATGCCGTGCTGGAACGTCCCAATCACGCGCTCCACGAAGGGCTTCTCGTGGGGACTGTAAGGCTTGCAGAACGCCCTGGCCACCTTCAGCGCGCCGAAGACTTGGTCGAGGTACAGCGAGCGGTAGTCCTTGCCGTTGTCCATCTTCACGCCCTCTGGCACCCCCCATTCCAGGAGGCACTTGCGCACGAGCGCACCGATGGCCTCAGCCCGGCTCCGCTTCGAGACGAGGAACATCGTCCGGCGCGTGTAGACGTCCACGCAGGCGAGCAGGTTGTACCGGACCAGCTTCGGCCCGTCTGTCGTCTCCTCCTCCAGGAGCACGTCCGCAAGCGTCGAGTCAAGCTCCCAGAGTTCGTTGATCCGCGTGAGGTGATCGGAGCGCGAGCCGAATGCCGGCATCACCTTGCCGCGCGCCTTGTGCGGCTCAACCAAGTGCGCCCAGCGTACGGGGCGTTCCTCCTGGAGCCACGCGAGGAAGCGCTCGAACGTTTTCACGCTTGGCGGCTCCGGCAGGTGGCCCTCAGCGTGGAGCGCATCCGCTCCCTTCTTCAGGATCCGCGCGGTGACCTGTCGACCGCGCTGCCCGAGCTGCCCGAGCACGTAGAGGCCGAGCGCGTTGTCCTCCTCGATCGCCGCCTCGTAGGTCCGTGCTGAGCGCTTCCCATAGCGTCCGCCGAGGGCCGCAGGGCCATCCGTCTCAGCCGTTTTCTTCCAACGGAAGAGACTCCGCGCCGAGATGCGCTGGAGGTGCGCGGCGTGCTCTGATGGCACCTCGATGTCACCATGCGTGACGACGTCCGCGAACAGCGTGGCGCTCTTCTGCGCGGTGAGATCCGCGTCCGTCGCGAACCGCTGCCAGGCATCCAGCGCCCAGAGTTTCGCCTCGGCTTTCGCACGAGCCTTCGAGGGCAGTTGTGCGAGGTCCCGAAGCTGATCGGTCTTTCGCCGCAGCTCGGCCTGCTCCGCCAGGCGGCGGGCAAATAGTGCCTCAGCGTGGGCCTCGGCATCACGCGCCGCATCCCGCATCTGGAGAGCCACACGCGCCTCCTTAGGAAGGCTGTCCACGTGGTATTCGAGGGCCGGTTTGCCGCCGCCTGGACTCGCCACCTCACGCGACCGCCAGCCATTTCGAACCGCTCGCTGACGAACGGCCTGAACCGAGATGTTGAGGAGGCCCGACACCTCCTTTACGGCGTGCCAATCTTTCATGCCGCGTTTCTCCCGCTAAGGTTGCGACCTGCAATTTTCAGCCGTGTGGGGCGATGCTGTGTTTCCCCCGATGTTTCCCCCGATGCGACACGCAGTTTGGCAGCATCCTCTTCCCGAGTGACAGACTGCACCTCGGCAAGGCTGAAACCACTGGCCAAGGCAATTGCCCCCTCAATACGTGCAGAGCGACTGTGTCGTCCTAGGACATTTGTGACCGCTTGCGAGGTAACCGGCGGGTCCAGAAGCTTTCCAACGTCCTCTAGGGTCAAGCCACGTTTCCGAATTGCGGCTTTAATGTCCTCTCGATGCAGCATGGATCGGTTCGATTGCAACTATAGTTGCGGTAAGTACCTTGGTGTGAATGCACACCGATCTTACGGACACAAAAGACCAGTTGCAAGTCATATTAGTCCAAAACCTCGCTTCCATTATGGCCTCTCGGATACGCGAGGCTCGGGGCAACCTCTCTCGATCCGATCTCGGAAAGCGCATAAATCGCTCAGAAAAGACGATTCAGCGATGGGAAGTAGGCGATACGTCCCCCACCGTTGACGACCTTGGCGCGCTAGCCATTGCGACAAATAAGTCCGTCTCATGGCTACTTGGACTGCCCGGATCGGTCGACATTGCCCCCCTCGATGCCCCCGACCAGAACCAGCCAGTACCACCGCCTGGGGGAAAGCAGCTTCATATTGTTGAGATCGACGCTGCAGCCGGAGCCGGTAGCGTCAGCGGCCTCGTTGTCAACGAGCGCCCTGTCGCCACCTACGTGATCGACCAGGCCGAACTGGAGGAGATGCTCGACGGAGGTCCCATGCCGAAGGACCCCTTCGTGTGGCGTATGATCGGCGAGTCTAACGAGCCCGAGTTTCGCGACGGCGAGCGCCTCATCGTTGAGCCCTACCCCACTGGAGAGACCCGTATCAAAGGAAGCGGCTTCTACCTATTTCGACTCGAAGACCTCATCGAGGTCAAACAATTGGAGCGGATGCCAGGCCGGATCCTGCGCATATCGTCCAGAAACCCACAATACGCCCCCTACGAGATCAAGCTCGGAGAGGGTGTAGACTTCGCCATCCTAGGTCGCGTGCGCGGTCGCTGGAAACGCTACTGAGCCATGTCCAAGAAGCACCCCCTGTCACAGGAAGGGACCATCCTGAGCACCTACATCTACTTCGCTGGTGCCGGAGCACTCGTCTACGCACTGATGGTTGCCTTCGACATCTTCATTGGCTCAAATGGAGATGTTATCGCTGCGCTCTTCGGAGCAGGTCCAGCCATCTTCGCGGCCTTTGTCACATTCGGTCTTGGTAGCATCGTCCATTCGCTCTACATCCTTCGCCTAGAAGCAGAGCGCCGGGACCCACTTGGAGACGGGGCCACACTGCCAAACCACGTGTCCACCGAGGAAGCCGCGTAGCCGGTCATTGCCAAACCACGTGTCTGGGCGGGCTCTCCTCATCATCCCGCTACACGCTCTTTATCTCACGGTCACCCGCCGTTTACTGGTTCGCCGCCTTCTGGTAGCGAACCTTTGTTTTTGAGGCATACGGCCCGCTTTTGCTTTCACCTCTCGCGATTTTGCGTCCGGGTTTCTGACCTCATTTCCTTAGGCCATCCCACCTCATCCCGGAAGGTCCCGCCTCATCCCACTACTGCCAAACCATCTGTCGTCTTACACCCGCCGAAGCGGCTCCGTTCGTCACTGCCGCGAGCGTCCGCCGGAGCTGCTTCCGGTGGTGGTCCTGGTGCCACCCGATGAACGCGACCGCGTCGAGCAGCGACATTCGCCCACCGAGCGGGTGCTTGAACGCGACCGCCTTCAGCCGCGCATGCGGCACCGCGTCCAGCATCGCCCGTAGGTCGGCGCGCGCAGCCTCCCAGTCGGCCGCCAGCGTGTCGAAGTCCGGCGTGTCGATGGGCGTGATGGCGGCGACTTGGGCGGGGATGCGTACGCGCGTGGGCAGTGCGAAGAAGGCGCGCATCGCAAGCACCTTGAACGCCGCAGACGCAGCAGGCTTGCGCGGCGGCTGGTCGAGGTAGTAGCGGATCGAGCGGGCCATGCCTTGGTCCACGAGCACGAGGTGGTGCACCAACTCGTTGAGCGACCACGCCTCGGGCGCAGGCTTACGCTGCCGGACGACTGGCCTGAGCGGACGCAGCGTGTTGAGCACAAACTGGCGGCGGCGCTCGAGGGCGTCGAAGCGGCGCTGGAGGGGTGGAAGCATGGGAGCAGACCTAGACGGGAAGTCCTGCAAGATCGGGGAGGTTCGCCGAACCCGGACGCAGCCCCTCCGTTGGTGCGAACCCCTTCGTTGCACGTAGCTTGCCCGCGTGCGCCTCGCCCACCACCCAAACCCATGACGCTCCTTCTTGTCTACGTCGCCATCGCGATTGGCGTCTCCTTCATATGCTCCATCATGGAGGCCGTCCTGCTGAGCGTCACCCCCGCCTACATCGGCGCGCTGGAGGAGGAAAACCCCCGAGCAAGCGCACGGCTCAAGAAGCTCAAGGAGGATGTAGACGAGCCCCTATCGGGCATCCTCACGCTGAACACGTTCGCACACACGGTCGGCGCGACGGGCGCTGGTGCCCAGGCCGCCGCCGTCTTCGGCGATGCCTCGGTGTGGATCATCTCGGCCGTGGGTCTCTTCTCGGGCATCCTGACCCTCGGCATCCTCATCCTCTCGGAGATCATCCCGAAGACCATCGGCGCGGTCTACTGGAAGAGCTTGGCGCCCGGCGTGGCCAGTATCCTGCAGTCGCCATTCTTCCGAGTACCAATGTGGATCTTCGTGATCATGTCGAAGGGCCTGACGCGGCTGATCGCGCGGGGCGAGAAGGAGCAATCGATCTCGCGCGAGGAGCTCGTGGCGATGGCCAACATCGGCGTGGAGGAGGGCGTGTTTGCGGCGCAGGAGTCGCAGATCCTCACCAACCTGCTGCGCCTCGGCTCGCTGCGCACCAAGGACGTGATGACGCCGCGCACGGTGCTTGTCGCGTTCACCGAGGACACGACCGCAGGCGAGGCCGCCGAGCAGCCGCTCCAGTTCTCGCGCCTCCCGATCTACGACGGCAACCTCGACAGCATCACCGGCTACGTGCTCAAGGACGACCTCCTCCAGCGCACCGCCGACGACGAGGGCGACACGCCGCTCGCCGCGCTCCGGCGGGAGCTACTCACCGTCCCGGACTCGCTCCCGCTGATGACGCTCTTCGAGAAGCTCCTCGAAGGCCGCGACCACATCGCGCTCGTCGTGGGCGAGTACGGCGGCACGTCGGGCATCGTGACGATGGAGGACGTCGTGGAGACGCTCCTGGGCACCGAGATCGTGGACGAGGCGGACACCGAGCAAGACATGCAGCACCTCGCCCGCCGCCGCTGGGCGCAGCGCGCGCGCCGTCTCGGCCTCCTCGACGACGTGGACCTCGACAACCTCGACGACGCCACACGCACCGCTGCTGAGCGCCTCGGCGGTCTCGAACCCGACGCGGAAACGCCCAGCCGCTGAGACGCCCAGCCGCCTACCTCCCGACGCGCAGGGGGCGGAGCACGATCTCTGAGACGAGCGTCCGCACGGGCATCTGCACCGCGTGGAGGATGCTGGCCGCGATGTCCTCCGGCTTCATCGCGTTCGGGCTCATGGTGATGCCCGCCACGTCGCCGAAGTGGGTGTCCACGGAGCCCGGGTAGATGCAGGTCGTGCGGATTCCATGCGGGCGTAGTTCCTTCATCGTCGCCTCAGCGAAGCCGCGCAGGCCGAACTTGGTGGCGTTGTAGGCCGCGAGCTGCGGATTGCCCACGAGCCCCGCCACCGAGGCCACGTGGACGATGTGGCCGCCGTAGCCCGGCGTGCTGTCGGTCGTGGTGGCCTCAAACTGCCGCTTCATCAGCGGCACGGCTCGGCGGGTGCAGTAGAACACCCCGTTGAGGTTAGTCTCGATCTGGACGTGCCAGGCGTTGAGCGGGAGGGCATCGACCGGGCCGAATTTCCCAAGGCCGGCATTGTTGACGAGCACGTCGCAGCGCCCGCCCTCCATGTCGATCTGCGCGAAGGCGTCGTCGACGCTGGCGATGTCGGTGACGTCGCAGCGGACGGGGTGGAGGCGCTCGCCGAGGCGCTCGCGGTGGGCCTCGAGGTCATCCGTGGAGCGGGCAAGGGCATAGACCTGCATCCCGGCGTCGAGGAACGCCTCAGCACAAGCGAGGCCGATGCCCCGGCTGGCACCGGTTACAACAGCCACGCGGTCGGTCAGAGTCATGAGAGGGGCGGGGATAGCGGAGCGAAAGCAGAACGGATGAGCAAGGTACGGGGCCGACTGTGCCCTCGTTCGCCGCCCCGCGCTGGAGTCGCCGCCCCGCGCTGGATTCCCTCACGGCACGTCCTTCAGCACCGCCACCGAGTCCACGCGCATGGTCTCGGTGGAGCGGCCGTCGAGCAGGAGCATCTTCAGGTCCTCTAGTTCGGCCTCCTCGGTGGCCCGGGCCTCGTCGCTGAGGCCCTGCACCTGACTGAGGCGCTGCTGATACTGCGCGCGCATGAACATCAGCTGCCCTTCGTCGAACGTGCTGAGCAGTCCGCTGGCGGCCACCGTGACCGCATGCGCCACGGGCAGCCCCTCTACGGACTCGTAGGCGCCGTAGGCAATCTGCAGGTCCACCAGTGCGGTGTCCACCGTGCTGCCAGGGAGCGGGCTCTGCGTGCGGATCTCACGCAGCCGGTAGGTCCCGGCCTCCACGATCACGTCGGCAGCAACCGGGGCTGCGAACGGGCCGCTCACGGAGTCCGGGTTGATCTCGGCAAGGGTGCCCGGGAGCGCCGAGACGAGGTAGCGGGCGGGCACCGACGCCCGGTCGATGGCGAGGTCGGAGCGGCCGCGCAGCAGCGCCGAGACCTGGCGATGGTCGGGGTGGAGGAACTGAAGAGGCGGTGGGCCGGACTGCGTCGGGTCTGCGCCCGCACGGACACCCGCGTCGGCGATCCCGAAGGACCCATCGGCGCGGCGCGCGTACTGCACGACCACCTTCTCCGTCCCGAGCGTGAACCCGGTGACCTCGGCCGAGGCCGATTCCCAGCGCGCTACTAGCGAGTCTAGCACCGCGTCGGGGTCGGTGAGTAGCGGCGCGTCGGCGAGGTCCGGCTCCAGCGGTGCCTGGTCCGGGATGCAGCCGACCAGGGCCAGAAGAACGGCGACAAAGACGAGACGCATGGACGAACGGGTGACGGTTGGAGTTGGAGAGCCAAGATGGTGGCGTGCCGCTCGCCAATCAACCACCCCCAGCCCCTCCTGTCCAGGAGGGAGCCTCGATGTAGGCACACTTTCGCCGTCTCTTCGCCTCTCCGCCCTACCTTTCTCTATCCCCCTTACGCTTTCCCACGCTTGTGCCCCCGCTCTCCCCCCTGCCCTACGCCGATGGCTTCGTCTTCGACGGCGTGACGTACGCGCCCGACGCAGTGCTGGCGCGGCTCGCCCCGCTGCTCTCGGACCCGCGCAAGGCGCGCATCGCCGAGGCCGTCGCGCAGCGGACCTACACCGTCGTGCCCGTGCTCGAAGGCGTCCACGACGCGGGCAACCTCAACGCGGTCCTCCGCAGCGCCGAGGGCCTCGGCTACGGGGCCGCGCACCTCGTCGCGCTCCAAGGCGACGCCGACAAGCTCGGGCAGCGCCTCGCCGCGCGCACCGCCGCGCCGCTCGCCGCGCCCGTCACCGACCTCGCCGCCGACCTCGACCTGGACGACCCCTCGAAAGTCGCCTCGCGCGTCAGCCAGGGCGCGCACCGCTGGCTCGACTTCTACCGCTGGACCACACCCGCGGCCTTCGCCGCGCACGCTCGCACCCTCGGCTACCGCATCGCCGCGACCCACCTCAGCGCCGACGCCGTGCCCATCGCCGCCGTCGACTTCACCGTGCCGACGGCCCTCGTGCTCGGCAACGAGCAGCGCGGCGTCTCCGACGACCTCCTCGCCCTCGCCGACCTCAACGTCGTCCTCCCCATCGACGGCTTCATCCAGAGCTACAACATCTCCGTCGCAGCGGCGCTCGCGCTCTACCACGCCCGCCAGGACCGCCTCGCCCGCCAGGGCCACCACGGCGACCTCACCCCCGCCCAGCAGACCGCGCTCACCGCGAGCTACTACCTCCGCTCCGTCCCGCACCACGCCGCCGTGCTCGCTGCGGGGCGATGAGTACGTGGTGTGCTGCTGTTTTTCCGTGCGGCCGTTTTGTCGTGCACTCACTGGACTCGCTTCGGCGCGTTGTCTGGTGTCTCCCTCGTCTCTCCGTTCTCGCCATGAGCTACACGCCTCGTCGTTCACACGTGCACACGTTCACCCGTCGATACATCGCTCCGTTGCTCCTGATCGTGCTTGCCGTGGGCTGCAAGAGTGCCGAAGAACTCTACGACGAGGGGCAGGCGCTTGAAGCGCAGGGGCAGTATGCCGAGGCCGCGTTCCGCTACGTGGACTCGCTGGAGAAGGAGGACAACGCCGCCGTGCGCGAGCGGCTCGTGGCGGCGGGCACCCGCGCGATGGAGGGCTACACCGCCGCCATCAGCGCCGCCATCGAGGGCGACGACCCCGTCGGGGCCGCCGAGGTCTACCGCGACGCCGACGAACTGCTTGCCGCCGCCGGTGGCGTGGGCGTGCGCCTGCCCGTGTTCGACACCTACGCCGACGACCGCCGCGCCACGTTCGACGCCGCCATCGCCGCGCTGCAGGCCGTGGGCGACGACGCCTACGCCGCCGACGCGTTCGAGCGTGCCATCGAGGCCTACGACCGCGCCACGCGCTACGACCCGCCGCCGTCCGCGCTGGCCGCCCTCGACGCAGGCCGCGCCGACGCCTACGGCAGTTGGGCCGAGGCCGCCCTCGTGGCTGGGCGCTTCCGCACCGCCTACGACCGCGCCGAGCGCGCCCTCGGCTATGCCCCCGGTCAGCCTGCGCTGCTCGACCTGCAGGCCGCCATCCTCGACGCAGGCAGCATCCGCATTGCCGCGTTCCCAACCGAGACGCGCGGCGGACGCGCCACCCGCGCCATGCCGTCCGACTTCCGCGAGGCCCTCAACGACCGCCTCGAAGACGACGTGTGGAGCCGCCCGCCGCTCTTCGTCGTGGCCGCCTACCCGCCGGACGTGCGCCGCGCCATCCGCGCGCTCTCGGGCGGCGACGAGCGCTACGGCCGCCGCGGCACCTCCGCCGAACTCGCCCGCGTCCTCGATGCCGACCTCGCCGTGGCCACGCGCCTCGACGACTTCACGCGCGCCGAGGAGGAGCGCGAGCGCGAGACCCGCACCGCCGACCGGCGCGACGGCGGCACCGCCACCTACACCCGCGTCACGACCGACCTCGACCTGCGTGCGACCCTCGTCTACGAGGTCGTGGACGCCCGCACCCGCCGCGTCGTCTGCGAGGGCGAGGTGGAGCGGCGCGTCGACGTTCGGCTCCAGACCGGCGTCTACGTAGGCAACGTGAGCGATCTCGACCTCGACCGCAGCGAGCGTCGGCTCTTTGACGAGGAGGCGCTGGAGGACGAGGAGCGCGACCTCGAAGTGCGCCTCCGCGTCGCGCTCGCCGAACGCCTCGCCGACCGGGTCTACCGCTGCGTGGAGCGCGAGGTACCGTGAGGCCGTATCGCGGTGAGGCCGTGCGCGCGCGTTCAGGCGATCCAATCGCTGTGTCGTTGGTTGGAGGCGTTGCCCTCAACGACAACGGACTCCGGACGCGTGACCACCAGCTACTACACTCTTCGTGCGCTTGCCCGCCTCTGGAACAGCGACCTCACAGGCACCCAGCTCCTCGACGCCTATTCGCAGAACCGCGCCGAGCTGACGCTGGTGATGGCCTCGGACGAGGCCGAGGATGCGGACGCCTGGACGCTCCATCTCCTCCTCGGGGCCGAGCGCGGGGCCTTTCGCTCGCGTGGGTACCACCGTGCCCGCCGCAACAGCGTCACGCTTTTCGAGGACGCGCTCGGACGCACCGTGACCGGCGTGCGCGTCGCCGAGCGCGACCGATTTCTGTACCTCGACCTCGACGACGGGACGCGGCTGACCGTACTCCTCTTCGGCCCCCGGCCCAACGTGCTCTGGATCGCAGACGATGCGGAGCCGACGATCCGCACGGCGTTTCTGCGCGACGAGGCGCTACGCGGCACGGCGGCCCCCTTGCCGCGTCCGGCCCCAGAGGTCGCTGCGTTCGACGCGTTTGAGGCCCGCTGGCCGCCGCAGCGCAAGACGGTCCGGGCCGCGTTGGCGCGCGCGATGCCACTCTTCGACACGCTGCTTGCTGCCGAGGCCGCTCACCGCGCCGGGCTCGACGGCGACGCAGCCCCGGACACGCTCGCTGAGGCCGACCGCCGCGCGCTCTTCGAGGCTGCTCATACCCTCGATGCTGCGCTGCACGGCGACGCGCTCGCTCCTCAGATCTACTGGACAACACCCCAGCGTGGCCGCGATGAGCCCGTCCAGGACACCGTCCGGGCGAACGCGGCTCGGGAGGACGCTGCCCGGGAGGACGCCGTTGCCTTCGGACTTGTCCCAATGCGGCATCTCGCCGAGACGCACCGCGCCGAGGCGTTCGACACACTCGACCGGGCGCTGCGCGTCTACGTCCGGCGACGGCTCGGGCAGCGGCGCTTCCGCGCGCTCTTCGACCCCGTCGAGAAGGCGCTCGCGGCCGCCCACCAGCGCCGCGCCCGCAGCGCCGAGGCCATGCTCGACGAGCTCGCCACGCCCAGCCGCGCCGACCGCTACGAGGCGTTCGGACACCTCCTCATGGCGCAGGCCACCAACCTCGGCCCCGGCCAGGAGGCCGTCGACCTGCCGAACATCCTCACCGACGGCGCACCCGTCAGGATTCCGCTCGACCCGGCACGCTCGGGCGTCGAGAACGCGCAGCGCTACTACGACCGCGCTCGCCGCACCCGGCAGGCCCGCGCTCACGCCGAGGACCGCTGGCAGCGTGTCCAGGACGAAGCCGAGCAGGCCGCTGCGCTCCTCGCCGAGTTGCGTGCCCAAAAGCGCGTGGCCGATCTCGACCGCTTTCTCAAGGACCGCAAGGCGGACCTCGAACCGTTTACGGGCCGCGAGGCCGTCGGCGAGGAGCGCCTGCCCTACCGCCGCTTCCCGCTGCCCGGCGGCTACGAGGCATGGGTCGGCAAGAACGCCAAGTCCAACGCCGAGCTTACCACCCGGCACGCGCGGCCCTTCGATCTGTGGCTGCACGCGCGAGGCGTCCCAGGCTCCCACGTCGTTGTGCGGATACGCGGGCGCGAGGACCGCCCTGGCTCGCACGTCATCGAGGCAGCGGCGGCGCTGGCGGCGCACTACAGCGACGCGCGCGGGGGGAGCCTCGTACCCGTCATCGTGACCGAAAAAAAATATGTGCGACCCATGAGAGTCGGCGGCCCCGGGCTGGTCCGCGTAGACCGAGAAAACGTCGTTATGGTTTCACCAAACCCGACTTAGACCTGGGTCACAGCCGGTCCAGAGTGACTCAACTTGCGACGGTTCAAATTCTTAATTTCAACCTTGAACTTAGGGATTTTCCCCAGATTGGCCCCGGCACCCGTGCGCACCGGATTTCTTTTGTGACGGGCTGTCGCATCGTGTAAATTGGCCCTGTCAGCAGTTGAGCTACCCACCGTCTCCATTGCTGTCACCCTTTGCACACATCGCGCGACGCGACGAGGAGGAAGGAGGGAACGAGAAACTAACGCCGCGCCCCTCTGCCTTCCCCATGGCTACCTCCCCCTCCCCCCTGGACGCTAGTGCCCTGCGCCAGCTCTTTGACCATGCTCCGGTTAGCATGGGGCTCGTGGAGTTGCACCCCGACGGCGTGCTGCACCTCATCGGCAACGAGGCGACGAGCCGCCTCAGTGACGCAGACACGACCAGCCTCGCGGGCCAATTCTTCCCGGAGGACGACGACCCCACGGGTGTCGTGGAGCTGTTCTCGCGCCACTATGAGGAAGCGCGCGACACCAAGAAGCCCGTCCGCTTCAGCTACGAGGACGCCGGGCCGCTCGGCACGCGCTACCTCGTGGCCACCGTCCAGTACGTCGGTCAGAGCGAGGCTGGAGTCGCCCGCTTCACCTACGTCATTGACGACCAGACCAGCGAGACGCTCGCCCTTCGCGAGATCGAGGCCAGCCAAGAGCGCCTGCGTGCCTTCGTGGAGCACATGCCCTACCCCGTCGCGATGGTCGACCGCGAGATGCGCTACCTCGCCGTGAGCCAGCGCTGGCTCCGCGACTACCGGCTCACCGAGCGCGACATTCTCGGGCAGAGCCACTACGAGGTCTTTCCCGAGACGCCCGGGGCATGGAAAGCCGTCCATCAGCGCTGCCTCTCGGGAAGCGTCGAGAGCAGCGACGGCGAAGCGTTTCAGCGGGCCGACGGACGCATCGACTGGATCCGCTGGGAGGTCCGCCCCTGGAACACGTCCGAGGGCGACGTCGGTGGTCTCGTCATCTACACGGAAGTGATCACCGACGAGGTCGAACTCACCGAGGCCCGCCGCAAGAGCGAGCAGCGCTTCGAGGCCATCTTCCACTCGATGTTCCAGTTCATCGGGCTGATGAAGCCCGACGGCACCATGCTGGAGGCCAACACAACCGCGCTCGCCTTTGCCGACCTTCAACCCGAGGACGTGGTCGGCAAGCCGTTCTGGGAGTGCCACTGGTGGACGATCTCCGAGGACGCCCAACAGGAGCTGCGCGACCAGATCGCCCGGGCGGCGCAGGGCACGTTCGTCCGCTACAACGCCGAGGTGCTCGGAGCCGAGGGCCGCACCGCCATCATCGACTTCTCCATCAAGCCCGTGCTCGACGAGGATGGCCAAGTCGTCTTGCTCATCCCGGAAGGGCGCGACGTGACCGAGCAGGTGCACACGCGGACCGCCCTGGAAGTCACCGAGCGCCGCCTCCGCACCGTCCTGGACAACATCCCGATGGTGCTCTTCGGCACCGACACCGAGGGCCTGGTCACCCACTCCGACGGCAGCGGCCTCGCCAAGCTCGGTATCGCGCCCAGCGAGATCGTCGGACAGAACGTGTTCGACCTCTACGCGGACAGCGAGACGGTGGTGGACGGCATCCAGCGCGTGCTCGCGGGCGCCCCCACGCAGTACACCTCGGAGATCGGTCCGCTTGTCTACGAGACCTACGGCGTGCCCACCTTCGACGAGAAGGGCGTGGTGGACGGCATGCTCGGGGTGGGCCTCGACATCACGTCCCGCGCGGCCGCCGAGCGCAACCTCCAGGAGCGCGCCGAGCGCTCGATGCTGCTCTACGACATCGCCTCCCGCGACGGCCTCGCCTTCGACGACCACATCCGCTACGCCCTCGCTGAGACGACCCGGATGCTCGGCCTCGACGTTGGCCTCGTCAGCCGCGTCGAGGGCCTGCCCAGCGATCCCGACGCGCGCTACACCGTGGACGTGAGCTTCGCGCGCGAGGGCGAGCCGCTCCCGCCCGGCACCCAGTTTGCGCTTCAGGACACCTACTGCCGCTTCGTCTGGGACAACGACGACACCGTGGCGACCATCACGCACATGGGGGCGTCTGAGCAGTGCGAGGCCACCTGCTACGCCAAATTTGGCCTCGAAGCCTTCATCGGCATCACGTTCTGCATGGACAACCAGCCGTACGGCACGCTCAGCTTCTCGGCCAGCACCCCCCGCCCGGAGGGCTTCTCCGAGGCCGACCGCGACCTCGTGCAGATGCTTGCGCAGTGGATCGGCGTGCTCGTGGAGCAGCGCGAGGCCGAGCGGACGCTGCTCGGCGCCCGCGACCGCGCCCAGGCCGCCAACCGCGCCAAGAGCGCCTTCCTCGCGGCGATGAGCCACGAGATCCGCACCCCCATGAACAGCGTGATTGGCTTTGCGGAGCTCCTCGGCATGACCGACCTCACGCAGCAGCAGCACGGCTACGTGGACCGCATCATGAACTCGGGCGAACACCTGCTCGGGCTCATCGAAGACCTCCTCGACTTCTCGAAGATCGAGGCGGGCGAGATGCAACTCGCCCGAGAACCGTTCGCGCTCGAGCCGCTCGTGCGCGGTGTGCTCGAAGCCCTCGCCCCTCAGGCCGCCGGCAAGCAGCTCGACCTCGCCTACGACCTCGCCGACACCGTACCCTCCCGCCTCGTCGGGGACGAGCGGCGCTTCCAGCAGATCCTCATCAACCTCGTCGGCAACGCGATTAAGTTCACCGAGGAGGGCCGCGTCGAAGTGGAGGTCGCCACGCAAAGCCTCGGGGATAGCGCACGCCTGCTGATCCACGTTCGCGACACCGGCATCGGCATGGACGAGGACGTGCAGGCCCGCATCTTCAAGGCGTTCACGCAGGCCGACCTCTCGACAACGCGCCGCTTCGGCGGGACGGGCCTCGGCCTCGCCATCTCGGGCCGCCTCGCCACGCTCATGCAGGGCACCATCGAGGTAGCCAGCACCCCGGGTGCGGGCTCCACGTTCACGCTCAATCTCCCGCTCCGGCCCGCTCAGACGACCCGCCGCGTGGTCGTCGGCGCATCGCAGACGCCCCTGGCGGGCCGCACCGTACTGCTCGTGGACGACGACGCGGCGAGCCGCGCCATCGTCGCGGAGCACCTCGACCAGTGGGGCATGGCCGTCCACGCGGTCTCCAACGCCGACGAAGCCCTCCGCCTGCTCTTCGAAGGGCGCACCTTCGACCTCGGCGTGCTAGACATGCTCATGCCCGAGACGACGGGCCTCGACCTTGCTCGCGCTATCCGCACGACGCCGACGGGCGGCGCGCTCCCGCTCGTGGTGGTCAGTTCGGCTTCCGAGCGCGTGCACGCCCCCGGCTTAGTCGACGCCGTGCTTCTGAAGCCCCTCGACTGGCGCGTGCTCTACGAACGCCTCGTGCAGGCGCTCGAGCGACAGCGCATGCGCACCAACCCGCCCTCGTTCCAGTCCGTCACCGTCACGCCGATCCCCGACGCGCCGCAGCGGCGCCTCCGCGTCCTCGTGGCAGAGGACCAGCCCGACAACCAGTTCGTGGTGCTCAACATGCTCCAGATGCTCGGCGTGGAGGTCGTGGTGGCCAACGACGGCATCGAGGCCGTCGAGCAGGTCGAGCAGGGCCTGTTCGATGTCGTGCTGATGGATGTCCAGATGCCGCGCCTGGACGGCGTCGAGGCGACGCGGCGCATCCGCACCCAGATCGCGCTCGACCGCCAGCCGCGCATCATCGCGCTCACGGCGCACGCCCTCGCGGAGGAGCGCCGACGCTGCATGGACGCCGGGATGGACGGGTTCGTCACGAAGCCGTTCTCGTTTGAGCAGCTCGCCGAAGAACTCCGGCTCGGTGCCTTCGGCGGTACCCCCATCGGGCATGCCTAGAGCACAGGTCGGCCTTACGGCACGAGGCGTGCGTGGAGCGCGTCCACCTGGGCGTGGAGGGCGCTGAGGGGGCCGTCGTTGTCGAGGACGTAATCGGCTCGGGCGCGCAGGCGTTCAGGCGCGAGTTGGTGCTGCATGCGCGCCTCTACCTGCGCACGCGTTGCGCCGTCGCGTGCCCTCACCCGAGCCACCCGCGTCTCGATGGAGGCGTCCACGACCGCGACAGCATCGAGGTGGCGCTCAGCCCCGGTCTCGAACAGGAGCGCCGCCTCGTACACGAACAGCAGCACGCCGTCGGCCTCAGCTTCGGCCTGGGCAGCGAAGAACGCGTTGCGCACGCGAGGATGAACGAGCGCGTTGAGTTGCGTCAGCCGCTCGGCGTCGCCGAAGACTTGTTGGGCCAGCCATGCACGGTTGAGGCGTCCGTCAGCGTCGTAGGTCTCGGCTCCGAATGCGTCCACAAGGTCGTCGCGGAGCGCAGGATCCTCGTGCATGAGGCGCTTCGCGAGGCGATCGGCGAGGAGCACGCGCACGCCGGGCTTGGCCGCCAGCCGCGCCACCGCCGCCGACTTGCCACTACCGATGCCACCGGTGACGCCGAGTGAGATCATGGCATACGATGCAGGATGTACGACGGGCGAGGAGACCGGAGCCATGTGCCTCAAAACGAGCAAGCCCGACCGCGCGAGGCGATCGGGCTTACGAGCGTACCCCCCCCCCGTACGGGACTCTAAATCATTTGGCGCAAGCCCATCGCACAAATGATATAAGCCCGCACGTTTTGCAGATAGGTACAGGTAAAGGTGCTAGGCTTTCGCTTCACGCGGCCTTGAGCGTCTTCTCGACGGCGTAGAGCGCGGGCCAAGCTACAGGGAGGGCGGACGGGTCCACCTTCGCGTCAAGGTCGCTCAGCGCGTCAAGCACGGCAAGCGTCTTCATGTCTTCGTACCACATTTCCTCGGCGGCGGCTTCCACCGCCTTCGCCGCTTCGGCGACCAGGTGGGCCGGTCCCTCAGCCACGTACCGGCCCTCGACGGCGCGGCTCTGCACACCTTCGACGTTGGCCATCCGCCATTCGAGCGCGGTGTAGGCCGCACCCTTCGGGATCGGGTGTTCGTTCCCGCCCACAAGATGCTTGCGCGTCACAGGCTGCCCATCGGGGCGCGCGTAGGTCTGCCTGTGGACGCCGAGGCGGAGGTCGGTCACGTCCTGCTGGCGAGCGAGGGCGCGCAATGCGATTCCGCCGATGGTACCCCGGTCGTGCGCGTACTGGGTCTGGGTGGCAAGCGAGTGAGCACGGGCGGCGTCGAGGAACGCCTTGGCGGCAGCGTCGAGGGCAGAACGGGTGTCGGCGACGTTAACGGGGGTGTTGGTCTTCTTGGTAGGCATTGGTCTGTGAGGTTGTGCTCGCCGGGCTGGACGTCCCGACGAGCGTGAGGGGCAAGTGAGCTACGCGGCGAGGCGCAGCGGGGCAGCGGTCTGCTTCTTCGGCAGGGTCACGGCGATGTGCGCGGCGACGGCTTCGAGCTTGGCGGTGCCGTTGGCTTCCTCCAGCTTCTTCGTCGCCTTGAGTTCGGCAGCAAGCGTGTCCACGCGGGCGGAGTACGACCAGCGGCGGCGGGTCCGCACTTCGAGCACGCAGCCCAGGTGTTCGGCGCGGTCGCCGTCTTCGTCCATGAGGCTGTTCAGGATCACGGGTTCGAGCGCTTTCATCTCGGCGGTGAGCCGCTTCACCTCCGCTTTGAGGTGGAGATAGCGGTCAAGGTCAGCAGGATCGTCGAGTGTGCGGAGCGGGCAGATAGGCATGGTCAGATTCGGTCGGAGTGCGAGGGACGAAATTCAGGCGAGGGCTAGAGGCCCCCGCCCGTTGCTCTGCTAGGCGTCGTAGAAGGACGCGAGCGCCATGTCGTCCATGTTGCGCATGGACTCGTCGTAGCGCGCGCACTGCAACTCGAACTCGATGGCCGTCTCGATCTCTTCGAGCACGTCGGCGTGGATCGTGCCGGGGTAGGGACGGCCGGTCGCGTCCTCCACGTGCTTCACCACGTAGTCGTCGGGAGCGATTTCGGCAGTGACGCGGATCTGACCGTAGCGCGTCGAGGGGATGGTGAGGTTGATCTGCATGGCTGAACTGGTAGGAGGTTGGAAAGGTGGGCGTTGCCGCGCCCTTGACTTGAAACCAATGTACAACAAAACTTGTAATATGTCAACTTTTATTTGTACAATTGGAAGGTTTTCCTGTACCTTCATCATGCCGCTTTTCCGCCTTCGCTCCACCGTAGCAATGACTGCTCGAGATTTCTCCGACCGCTTCAAGCCGTTCCTCCCTGTTGGCCGCATCGCCCAAGAAGCAGGCTTCCTCGAAAACACCTGGTACGTTGCTGCATCTCGGGGGCGCGACCTCACAGAAGACGAACTCCGGCGGCTCCGTGCTGCTGTTGAAGCGCATGCCGACACCCTCCGGGAGTTGGCTGCCGACCTCACATAACAAACCCCGGTGCGCGGCAACGCACCGGGGCTTCCAGTTCAGCCACGACCTCACGAGATCGCGCTGAAGTTCAGATTATGCCCGCGCCGCCCGTGTGGTTTCGAGCACGAAGGCGGGGACTGCGCCGGGCACACTCAACCTCCTCGCAGCCTCGGTGTAGACGGCCCACGTCTGGACGTCGGTGGTTGCGTCGAGCTCGTAGAGCGCCCGGAGCGTCTCGCGTGCAAGCTCGGCGGCATCGTCGTACCACTCAGGCATCACGCAGTAGCCTTCCACGTCCACGAGCGCGGCCTCGACGGTCGTACCGGGGGCGAACACCCGTCGCCCGGTACGGAGGCGCACAGCGGCTCGTAGCGCCTCGCCCACGGCGTCGCCGTCCTCGTAGGGCGTCACGGTCCCGTCGGCCCCAACGGGCGCGTCCTGCCGAGCCTTCTGGAGCGAAGGACGCAGCCAGAGGTTCGGGATCGTCTTAGGGTCGAGGCGAAGCATAGCACCAAGATAGTCAGATCACTTCGAGGCTCACGAAGGCAAAGCCGCTAGCATGCTCGGCAAGCCAGAGCGCCATCGCCACGGCGAGCACCACGTCGTCGTGATCGCCCTCCCGCCATGCCTCGTAGCTGTCGTGTCCGGTGGCGATGTTCACCTTCACCTTGAATGCCTGCATCTCACGCACGAGCACGTCGGACAGCGGCAAGCCGTCTGCGATCTTCAGCCGCGCCGTCTGAAGGAGCACCTGCATCGTGCTCGCCAGTTCTCGCTTCGGCACACGGTAGGTGCCGAGGTCGTACGTGTAGCTGTCGCCTCCGTGGATCACGATGGGCGTCACATCCGGGACGCCTGCCGCGTCCATCATGTCCACCACGGGGCGACCGACGCCTGTAGCATCTACGGCAAGGCGGGCGTTCTCGGCGAGAGGAGGCGTCTCCATCAAGGTCTTCACGCGCTCGGCAACGGCAGGGTAGGACGTGCCAAGCTGGAAGCGTTCGAGGTGGCGAAGGTGGTAGTCCGTGCGGGCGGGGTCTGTTTTCGTCTTCGCGGTGTATCGCTGCTCGATCACACACAGCGCGGTGTAGTCCTGGGCTTGGCCGAGGTCGAGGCCGACGAAGAAGGCAGAGCGGACGTGAGACATAATGCTGGACGGTAGGCGTGGGAATCGGTGGACTGCGTTACACGATGAGGCGCTCCACATCGGCGGAGCGCGGATCGGAGGGCGAGACAGAAGGGAGCGTGGCGCCTTGCCCGAACAGGGGGGCGATGTCGCTGGAGAACGCGGCCATGATGTCCTCCGTGCGGAAGAGGCTATCGATCGTGTCCGCGAACTCGCACAGGTACTCTTGCTTGAACCACCACGCGCCGAGCGCCTGCCGCTCCTCGTCGAGGAACCCCTCGGAGATGCGCGGGCAGTCGTAGGCCGTCACCTTGATGCGTCGCCAGGGATCGGCGTCGCTGCCCAGGTCGGCACCTGCGCTCAGGTTGGCACCGTCGTCGGCGTTGGCGCGGCTCCACTCGTCGAAGAAGAAGCCCCGTTTCCCGAACGGCGTCGTCATCGCCACGAGCCGCCCGCCGGAGACAGCGAGCATCGGGCGGACGGCGTAGTAGAGCGCGTCCTCGATCCGGCTGGCCTCGTCCAGGATGAGGAGGTCCACGGCGCTGAAGCCCCGGATGGTCTTCTCGGAACCGGGCAGCGCGATGATGCGCGACCCGTTGGCGAGTTCGAGGCGGAGGGCACTCGACGCCGTGGCAGCGACGGGCGGGCCGTCAGGGCCTCCGAGCGCCTCGTAGAAGTCCGTGAGCTTGCGGAAGAGTTCTTGGCTCTGGCGAAGGGCGGGTGCAACGAGGAGAACCGTCTGCGGACGGATGAGCGCCTCACGGCACGCGAGCGCGGCCGTCGTCGTGGACTTCCCCGCCTGCCGGGTACACAGGAGGAGCGCGCGCTCCGGCGGGGCCGCAAGCAAGGCGCGTTGCCAGGGGTCAGGGTCGAGGCCCGCCGCCGTCATGACGAAGGCCGGGTCTTCGCGCAGCGACACGAGCGCCGCGTTCTCGCCCGCTTCGAGGCGGGCTACCTCGCCCGTGAGCGACTCAACGGTACGGCTGAGGGCACTACGCGACACGGCGCATTCCTCGCTCGGCGAGCAGCTCGTTCACGCGGTCCTTCAAGGTGGCCACTTCGGCTTCGAGTTCGCCGACTTCGAGGAGCTTGGCGTAGGCGGTCGTAGCCTGCGTGATCGCGTGGACGGCGCGCAGCGCGGTGGCGTCGTCGGCCGCGGAGCCGAGGAGCACTTCCTTGGCCGTCGTGATGGCCTGCCACTGTACGAGCAAGGCGTCGTCGAGCGAGCCGCGCCTGCGGATGCGCTTGCGCTTCTTCGACTGGCGAGCCTTGGAGGGATTCGGATTCGGCATCGGTCTGAGGGGTCCCCCCCCCTTCTATACGAGGGCGGGATGACGGAGAGCGGCGTCGGCGAGCACTGCACGGAGAGAGCGGCCGGCGACACAGCGCACAGCGTCGAGGGCGTGCTGCGAGGGCTCGCCTGGCCAGTCGGGAAACGCGGCCGCGAACACAGCAGGCGTCCACTTCTTGCCGGACTTCCCACGTGGGGTGTAGGTCAGCACCGGCACGCCACGGGCAAGCAGCCAGTCGATGAGGAGGCCAGTGGCAGCGTCCACCTGGCCCACGCCTCGGGCGATGCGGTCGCGCCCAGCCTTGTCGCGGTAGCGCGCGTAGATGGGCAGCTTGCGCGTGTCCTCAACGACGGCCGCACCAAAGGTGTCTGCGTGTGCGCTCAGCCAGTCGAGGGCGTCTGTGAGTGGGAGGTCGAAGCACGTCACCAGGTCGCCGCGCTGCATCGTCGCGAGGCCCACGCGGTCGGCTCCAGGATCGACGCCGAGAAGAAGGTCAGGCATGGTCAGATCGAGGTTTCGGTGGACAGGTCGGGGTCGAGGAGGCGTACCTCGGACGGGTCGTAGCGGCCGACGCCGTAGGGCGGCTGGCGCTCTTCGTGGTCGAGCCGCACGCGCACCCCCTTGATGGTCGAGAGCACCATGCCAGGGCCGTCGGGTGTCTCGACGCGCGCGTTCACGGGAGGCTTCTCGACGCCAGCGGCAGACGTGGGCGCGCCAGGGCTCCGATCCGCTGTACCACTGTCCACCCCTGTACCCTTCTCTGGCACTGGTACAGCCAACAGACTGTCCGAACTATACTTAGGTGTACCAGCGGAGGAAAAGGGTACAGGGGTGGACACCTCCGTTGGCGCTGATCTCACCTCAGCGGTGGACAGCCGCCCATCGGCCTCGGCTGCACGGATCACCTTCTGCACCGTTGTCTTCGAGACGGAGAGCTTCGCCGCGATCTCTCGGTACGACCTGCCCTTCTCCCGAAGCGCGATGATGTGGCTGTCGCGCTGCATCCGCTCGGTCGCCGTCGTCTCAGCAAGGTGGTCCGCCTCGGCGGCCGTCCCGGTAGGCCAGAGTCCGAGAAAGCTCCCCCGCTTCTCCAGCGTCAAGACGAGCACGTGGTCAGCCCCGAAGACCTCTTCGGTGCTGCGTTGCTTGATCTGCTTCAAGTAGCGCTGTGCCGAGTCCTTGGCGCTGCGACCGAGGCCCACCATCGCGTCCACGAAGTTGGCGATGTGCGCCGAGCCTGCGAGGTCGTTGCGGGTGAGTGGGCGGGTGCCGTCGCGCTTCGGCGTGTGTCCAAGGATGAGCAGCGACAGGCCGTGCTCACGCTTCATCCGGTAGAGCGCGCGCATGAGCGGGAGCGCGTCCTTCGCTTCCTGCGACTGCCGAGCGATGAAGGTGAAGTTGTCCACCACCACAACGCGCACGTCGTACGTCTCGACGGCCTCCTCGATGGCCTGCCTCACGGCCGCGTCGAAGTGGTCTTCGTCGGCGAGGGCATCGGGGTCGATCTCGGCACGGAGGAAGCCGGGGTGGAAGGCGTAGGGGGCGGTGAAGTCTTGCGAGTAGCGGCGCTCGAACTGTTTGCGCGACATCTCGAAATCGAGGTAGAGCACGCGCGTCGGCCCGGCCTCACAAGGCAGCCCCATCGCACCGCGGCCGGACGCAATGCCGTCGGCGATCTGCACCGCGGCGACGGACTTTCCGGCGTTGGTGCTGGAGAAGAGCACGGTAGTCTCCCCCTCGAACCAGAGCGGCCCCCAGAGCATCCGGGGGACGGGTTCGAGAGCAGCGGCCTCCATCCACGAGGACGCCGGGCGCACGTCGAGCACAGGGCGCTTTGTTGCTAGCGATGTGGCACCCTCCCGCTGCACACCCTTCGTCTTCCGTCGATGATATCGCGGCACTTCCTCACCGCGTAGACGCGCGTAGCGCTCCCGCAACCAGCCTCGGTAGTCGAGTCCCTGAGCCTTCAACAGGTTCACGAACGCCCCCGCTTGTCCCTGTTTCAGGTCACGGTTTCCCGGTGGGTAGTCCCCTCGCTCTCGGGACGGGCTCCACGACTCCATGAGACGGCGGGCGTCCTCGGCGCTGTGGCCGTTGTCCTCACAGAACGCGATCAGGTTCGCGTAGACAGACAGCCAGTAGTCGTAGTCACCGGATGGCGCTGGTCTGCGAAGAAAAGACAGCAGCGCAGCGATCTCCCTGAGAGTGAGCGGAACGTCGTCGCCCATCTTCGGCATTGGCTCGGACTTCTCAGCAGGAGCCTTGTCCGCCTTGCGTGCCAGCTCGACGGTGACGGGGAGCGCGTCGAGGCTGGCCCGGAGGTTGGCGTCATGCGAGACGTAGCAGAGCCGTCCTACGTCGCTACATCCGGTGTCGAGCGACGCTAGCGGAAAGAGCGCGAACACCTTGGCACCCGCGGCCTTGTGCTCGGCATCGTCAGCGGGGGCGCGGCACTCGCCGGTGTCGGGGTCCACGATCTCGACGGGAACGAGCGCCTTCACCCCCGTGCCAGATACGGAAATCCAAGCCGCGTACACGCGCCGATGCCTGGCGAGCTTGTCCCTCAGCGCTGCGGGGTCTTCCACATCATCGAAGTCGAGGCAGACGAAGCCGGAGTGTGCGAGCAGGGCGTCGTTCGCGCGGCGGCGGAACGTGCCGCTGAAGGCCGCAGCGGGGAGCGTGGCGAGCTTCAGGCGCTTGCGCTCTTCCTTCGTCTCTGCGGCACGGACGGCGGCGACAGGGTCAGCCCAGCGCCCGGTGCGGATGCCGTCGAGCACGGCCCCGATGGTACCTTCGCCTACGTCGCCGGGACGGTTGGCACGGCGGAAGAGACTCACAGGGGTGTCCTTCATCGCGCGTCCGGGTTGAGGTGCCGCACGGCGCTGAGCAAGAGGCTCCGATGGCGGGGATAGGCGTCGGCGAGGTCGAGCAGTTCGAGCGTCACCTCGTCGGTGTCGGAGCGCTCGAGACAGGGACGGGCTTTGAGCGCACGGTGTAGCACTTCGAGCGGGTCGCGGCGACGGGGGAGCACGGGCGGCCCAAATACGTCCTTGACGGACAGAGCAGTCGTGTTCATATTGGTCCTCGGAGGGACGCCGCGCTTCCAGGTCTACAGGAGAGCGGCGCCAGGTTCCAGATTCACGAACGCCCGGCGGGGACAGCACTCCGCCGGGCGTTCGTCGTTTAGGCAGCCTTCGCGTGCTGGTCCTCCAACCACGCGATCACCGCATCGCGCCGGTAGAACAGCAGCTTGCCCACCTTCAGGTGCGGCATCCCGGCATCGCGCCAGCGCTGCGCCGTCGCGCTCGACACGTCGAAGGCGTCGAGGAACTGCCGCTGCGAAAGGAGCGCAGTAGGGTCCGGGTTGTGCGCCTCCGAGGTGCGAAGGTCAGGCGCATCCCGCGCGGCGAGTTCGTCGCGGATGAGCGGGCGGAGATCGCCAAGCGTGGCGTCGATGAGGCGGCGGTCGTCGGCGAGGCTAAGAGGAGGCATAGCACCAGGGGCTGTGTGAAGCGAACAGTCTCATGATGCCAACAGCACCCACCCGAAGAGAAGGGAACTGCCGGGGAACTGGACTTCCCCGCTACCCTCGCTGGCGCGTTCGCCACTTGTTCAGCTTGTCCTTCAAATCCTCCTCGTCCTTCGGGTCTATGTCTTGAAGCGGTAGACCTACCCCCTCCCACTGATCGACATACCATACCCACCGCTCGTGCCAACTGCGGCCGTCCTTGAATGCCCTCTGCCCCCTCGGTGTGCTTGCGTCGAAACGAAACTGCTCTGCAAGCCAGGAAAGACGACGGCTCGGCTCTCGAAGAATGCGCTCCCGGTCTGCATAGTCGCTCAGATCGATTTGCGAGTGATATGCTAGGAGCAGGCACTCGCAACAGTAACGGACCCTGTCGATCTGGGCAGCTTCGGCGAGAAATGGCTTCACGCGCTTCAGGGTACTGATTACGATGCCCGACTGTCCCCTGACGTACTGCTTGTCTGCCGTCGAGGTAGGTTTTTGGTAGCCGTACAGATACTCAAGGAAGAGAAGCCGTAGCTGGCGGCTCGCATCTTTCACTCCGGCCCCTTTTGAGACGAAGTACCACACGCTGAAACACTCGCGCGCACCTCGGCTTTGCTTCGACCATTGGCCATCGCCCGGCTCGTTTGCCTTCCAGAGCCGGGCATAGATATGTGCGAACAGAAACGGCAGCGAGCGCAGTTCTCGGTGCACGTCGCGCTCGATAAAGGAATGGCGCTCGCGCGCATCTTCCAGGGTACTCCGAAGCTCAGGTACTGCACTGCTTTCCACCCGTCCCGTCGGCGCATACTTCTGCACGAACTCGTGCCACCTTGGAGGGGCTTCATCGTAGTCACGACCGTGCGCGTCGAGGTACCAAGGGCTGGGTGGAACTTGCCCGGCGAAGTTCCAAAAGGGAATCCCGAAGCGATACGTTGGCTCTCCCGACCCCGGCTCGAAGTCGCCAAGCGGAAAAGCGTCTTCCACAGATCGCCCACACGGGAGAGGGGTATCCCGAGGCCAGAACCGGGGCGACCAGATCCCCGGTATGCCGACTGCAGCTGCGAGCTCTGACTTCCTCCTTTTCATTCCCCAAACAGGTCGTCCATACGGGCGTCGAGTGCGTCGGCGTCGAAGCCCTTGAGGTAGCGCTCCGTCTTCTCTAGGCTAGAGTGCTGGAGCGCGTTCTTGATGTCGTAGATGCTCCACCCGGACGACCGGGCCACGTCGGCAAACGAGTGCCGCGCGATGTGCATGGAGAGCGGCTTGGCGATGCCTGCGAGGTCAGCCACCTGCCGCAGGTACTTGTTCACGAGCGCGTTCTGGCTGCTCTTCGCGTTGTAGAGCTTCTCCGGCGTCGAGAGGTCGTAGCCGTCAAGCATCGGGAAGATGAACGCCTCGGGATCGCGCTGCGCGTCTCCATCTGCCCGGTCCAAGTAGTGGGCAAGGATGCGGCGCGCGGGCGGCGTGATCTTGACCGACTGGAGCTTGCCGGTCTTCCCGGCGCGAAACTGCAAGCGGTCCGGTACCGGGTTGCCCTCAGCGTCGGTGCCTGCCGTCACGCGGGCCTGCGTCATCGTCGCCACGTCGGCGAAGCGGATACCGCCGCCGTAGAAGGCAAACAGGAAGTAGTTGCGCGCGTGCCAGATCGGCGTGCTCGCTTCGAGGTCGAGCGCCTCGACGGCCTGCACCTCGGCGAACGACAACTTGGTGCGCTCCGGCGGCGGGCCGTGCCGGATCCGAAAGCGCTTGAAGGGGCTGGCGGCGTCCGAGGCATACCCCCGCTTGACGGCGTGGTTGAAGAGCGCGCGGAGGTCTCGCAGGTTCGTCGCCACGGTGCTCTGCTTGTTGCCGAGGCCGTCGGGCGGCTCGGCACGGCAGTACGTCTCAAAGCCCGTCAAGAGGGCCGAGGTGAAGCGGTCGAAGGGCAGCGGTCGCCCGGTGCCGTTCTCACGGCGTAGGTAGTCCTCCAGCTTGCCAATCGAGACGCCAAGGCGACGGTAGCGGCCGACGTTACCGAGACGCTGTAGGTCAGCGCGGTGCTCCTCAGCCGCCGCGAAGAAGTCGGTGGCCCCGTCCTCGCCCAGTGCGTCCTTGAGGTGGTCGGCAGTCGCGTACGTGTGCTCGATCTTGAGCTGAAGAATCTGCGCTTCGGCTTCGATGAGCCGCTCGGAGATGAGCCGGTTGATGAGGTCGGCGTTGGGGTGGCCCTTGCGGACGCGCCGTTGCCGGTCGTTCCACTGCGAGGGTAGTACCTTCACGCCGAGGGACAGGTAGCGGGTGCCGTCACGGTCGGAGAGCCGCAGCCAGATCGGGCAGCGCCCGCGCTTGTCGCGCTTCGAGGTGCGGAGGATCGGCGTGACAGTCGCCACGGCAAGAGAGGCATTTGGTACAGGTATCGGTACCAACAAAGTACCCTCGCTCTCGAACTCAGGCAACCTCAGAGCCTGACAGAAACCCCTAAAACAAAGCGAGAGCGCCACTTTTGGGTAGCACTCTCGCTCAACCGGACTCGCCGGGGTACTCCGTACGGGATTCGAACCCGTGTTACCGCCGTGAAAGGGCGGCGTCCTAAACCACTAGACGAACGGAGCAAGAGCAGACGCCGGAGGCGCTAAGGGGGACACCGGTGGGACTTGAACCCACGGCCTCCAGGGCCACAACCTGGCGCTCTAACCACCTGAGCTACGGCATCCGTATGTCAATGCCTGGCTGTCGGCGCGTGCGTCGTGAGGCGGATGCGTGACGGCCAGAGTTGACAAACATAGGGACCTTTGGGACCGCTCTCCAAATGGAGAACCCGTGAGGCCCTGCCTGGTGGACCTCAGCGGATCACCGCGATTTTGCCGAAGCCTGTCCCCTCGTCGCCCAAACCCGACGCGGCAACCAGATAGACCCCCGAAGGCACCGGCTGCCCGTCGGTGTCGCGCCCGTCCCATCGCACCGCGCCGCCGCGCGTGTCCAGCGCCCGCACGAGTCGCCCGCCCACCGTCAGGATACGCACCCGCGTCTCCGGAAGCAGGCCCTCGATGCGCACCCCATCGGGGTGCTGCGCGGGTCGGTAGGGATTGGGGGCCACGTCCAGGTCGCGCACGGTGCGGGCCGCTGCCACGGCTTCGGCCTGGTAGCTGAGCACGCCCCGATCCGTGGCGAAGTAGACCACGCCGGTCTGAGCGTCCACGTCCACCGCGATCACGTTGTCGGAGAACAGCGGCGAGTCGGCCGCCGTGAAGCGCTGCAGCACGTTCTCGCCGTCGGCGTCAATGAGCCACGCCCCGCTCGAGGAGGCCAGCCACTTGTTGTTGGCGGGGTCCACGGCGATGTCGTTGATGAGGAGGTCGCGCAGGAAGAAGGAGGCGCCGTCCTCGGTGCGCGCCCACTGCGGATCGATGAGGCTGGCGTCGCCGCCGAAGGCCGAGCCAGGCGAGAAGATGGTAGCTAAGCCGCGCCGTGTCCCCACCCAGATGCGCCCGTCGAGGTCCTCGGCGAGCGCTTGCACCTGGGCGTTGGGCAGCCCGATCCCGCCTGAGCCGCCTGGGCGGATGAACGGCGCGCTCCCCTCCGGGAGGCCGCTACCAGGCGCGTAGACGAAGATGCCCGACTCGCTCGTGAAGACCCACTTCTGGTCAAACCGGTCGATGAGCACCCCCTGCACCAGGTCGCGCGTGATCACGTTTGACGGGAACGGCAGCCCGGTCCAGACTCCCTCCCCGTCCCGGACGTGCAGCGGCTGAGCGGTGGCCTGGTTGAGCGCCCAAATCTGGCCGTCGCTGTCCAGCGCAGCGTCTACGATGGGGACGAAGTCGGGGTTGGAGAGCCCGGACAGGATGGTCGAGTTGCTCGTGTCGAACACCTCGATGGCGCCGTCCGGGTCGATGCGGACGAGGCCGTCGAGGTCGGAGCCGCCCCAGAAGCCGCCGTCGGGCGCGGCGAGCGCGCTGAGGAAGCTGCTGCCCGGCAACCCGTCTGCCTCTGTGTAGACCACCCACGTTCCCTCGCCGTCGCGCTGCGCGACGGTCGTGCGGCTGAGCGTACGCCGCGTCGCCAGCCACACGTTGCCGTCAGGTCCCGCGTCTAGGTCATCGACCTGGTTGGAGCGCGGACCAGCCGGCACCACAACCTGAGCCGGGACGATCTCGTCGGACGCCCCCGTGAGCGCGGGGAACCGCAGCAGGCCGTCTCGGAGGTCACCGGCCCACAGCTGCCCCTCGGCATCGAGCGTGGCCGCGGCTAGCACGTCGGCGAAGCCCTGCCCATCGCCGCGCACGAAGAAGCGCTGGTTGGGCTGCCCAGGCTCGTGGACGAGGATCGAAAACGGATCCAGGCCGACCAGTTGGGTCCCCTGCACGAGGAGCGCCACCACGGGCGAACCTGTGAGAAAGAAGCGGGTCCACGTCCCATCGGTGCGGCGTCGCAACACGTCCTGGCCCGTCCCGGTGACGACCTGGTCCTGGAAGAACGCCAGCAGGCTAGCGTCCTCCGGGCTGTTGGCCTCGAACGTCCAGGCTCCGGGCTCCAGTAGGTTCGCAGCCTGCGACGCTCGCACGATGCCGTCTACCGTGGCTGCCCAGAGGCCCGGCGTGCCGTCGGGCAGCGGCGCTTCCAGCACGTCGCGCACGGCGGTGCCGGCTTCGAGCGCGCCCAGCCGGACGTAGCTGTCGCGCACCTCCAGGCGTTCGGTGTCGAACACCACGATCCCAAACCCTGTCGCGGCATAGACCACCCCGCTGCCAACCCGAAGCCGCTCGATCTGGCGTGCACTGAAGCGGTCGGTGCGCAGGATGTCGAAGAAGGGCTGCACGAGCCCCGTAGCCGGGTCTAGCCGGTCGAGCGCCCCGTCGCCGTGCCCCACCCAGAGCACGGCTGTGTCGGCGTCGTAGGCCAGCGCCGTGGGGTTGATCGAGGCCAGCCCCTCGACGGTGGTGTAGCGCTCGATCTCGCCGGAGGCCGGGGTGTAGCCGAACACGCCGCCCGAGGTCGCCGCCCAGATGGTGGTGGGCGACGCCGCCAGCGCCCGTACCTCGTTGAACGCTGTCAAGGCCTGCCAGCGCCCCAGCGCGGCCGGACCGACGTCGGATGGTGGGTCCTGCGTCCAAGCCGGGACGGCCAGCCACAGCAGCAGCACGAAAAGCGCGAGGCGTCGCATACGTTCAGGATCGATCAGCAGGGAAGCCTCCGCAGAGGCGAGGGCGAGCGAGGGAAAACGTAGCGAACGGTCCAGGGGCGCACAGGGCTGTCGAAGGAGAACACGGCCGGGGTGAAGCCGAGCCGCAAGGTACGACACCCCCATGCGCGAGGCGAGGGACGTGGGCATGCCCCGCACGCGGCCGCAGGACGGCCGGCGCTAGCCGATCTGCCGCAGCAGGTTCACCATCTCGATGGCCCCGGCTGCGGCTTCGGCGCCCTTGTTGCCCGCCTTGGTGCCCGCGCGCTCCCAGGCCTGCTCCAGGTTCTCGACGGTGATGACGCCGAAGAGCACCGGGACGCCCGTGGTCAGCGAGGCCTGCGCGATGCCGCTCGCCACGCCACCGGCGACGTAGTCGTAGTGCGACGTCGCCCCACGGATGACGGCCCCGACGCAGATCACGGCGTCGTAGTCGCCCGTCGCGGCGAGACGCTGCGCCACGAGCGGCACCTCGAACGCGCCGGGGCACCAGGCCACCGTCACATCGTCGGCACGGGCCCCGTGGCGGCGCAGCGCGTCGAGCGCCCCGTCGAGCAGGCGTTGCGTGATCGTTTCGTTGAAGCGGCTCGCCACGATGGCGAAGCGGGCGTCGGTGGCGACGAGCGCGCCTTCGAGCATGGGCATGACAGACGGGGAGACGGGGAGACGGGGAGACGGGGAGACGGGGAGACGGGGAGACGGGGAGACGGGGAGACGGGGAGACGGGGAGACGGGGAGAAAAGTGCCGCGCTCCGGCCGCTCCGTCAAGCCAAGATGGAAGAAAGACGCCTGCGCCAAGATCGGCCGCGTGCCGCGCGCCTCCCGCTTCAGGGCGCACGCCTCCCGCTTCAGGCCGACCCACAGCCACGCTGACCCCAACGCGTTGAAACCGTACCGGCCCGTCCGGCCGTGCCCGTCCAGCCGAGCCTCCGTCAGTGGGCGCCGAGGAGGAGCACCTCGCTGAGCGCCGTGTCCTCGTAGCGCGTGCCTGCGTAGACGCCAGTGATGACGAGGTCGATGCGGTCCCCCGGACGTACGGGGAGGTTGGCCCACGTCGCCTCCTGAAGCATGGCGGTGTCGTGCAGCACGATGACCGTGACGAGGCGATCGTTGAGGTGCACTTCCAGGTGGCGCACGCGCCCGTTGGCCTCCCACGTCTGCATCGACTTCGCGTAGCCGTTGATCACGCGCACCCCGTCGAACGAGGTCGTGAAGTCGTCGGGGTCGTCCGGTGTGCCCAACGTGATCATCAGGCGTTCGCCGAGCCCGGGGCCGTCCACGCCCTCCACCCAGGCTGAGCGGGGGTTGCCGTCCTCCGCCTCGTCCACCGCATAGCGGTTGGCCCCCTGCGGCGCGAGCGCCGACGAGGCCGTGGTCGTCCAGCCGATCGCGCAGAGGAGGCTGCACCCGTCCAGGTAGCCCTCCCAGTCCTCCTCGGGCAGGTCGAGGCCGACGGCGACGGTTGTGTCAGGGACGGCTAGGTCCGAGAAGGCCTCGGCTGGCGTCTGGGCGACGGCCGGCAAAACAGCAACAGCCGGTAGAAGGAGGGCGAGCAGGGGCAGGCGCATCACAGGGACGAGGACGATTTGAGCGGACCAGTCTGTTTCCAAGGCGCGAACCAACCTCCAGAAGGCTCATGCCGCCGGGTTACGGCAGCCGGATTACAGCCGCCGGATTACAGCCGTCGGATTACAGCCGCCGGATTACAGCCGCCGGGGGTCCCGCGCGCGCTGGCGCTGCTTCACGTCGCTCGGGATGCCCGGCGACACGCACGGGTGCCCGTCCAGGAAGCAGCGATACGGCAG
>JBCDFF010000005.1:0-33358 GCA_039178415.1 Bacteroidota bacterium | reverse complement strand
TCCCGCTTTATCGCCGAGCCAGAGCGTGCGCGAGGCATCATCGTCGGTGACCATGCCGATGACGAGGTCGGCAGACGCGGTGGCTTCGCGAGGCGTCGCGGCGACGGTCGCGCCCTGCGCTTCGAGCGGGGCCGCGCGCTCGGCGCTGCGGTTCCAGACGGCGACGCTCCACCCGGCATCGAGCAGGCGGGCGGCCATGCGGCTGCCCATCGCGCCGAGACCGAGAAAGGCGATGCGGGTCGTGTCAGGGGCGAGGGGCGTGGGCATTAGAGAGACGAGCTGGTTGGACGAGGTCGAACACCTTCAACCTAGCCGATTCCGCCCGGATGTGACCTTAACCTTTGCTAAGAAACCCGCTCACACCCCTCGGGCTCCTGCCCCCTGGCTTCATGACCCTCGTCGCAGCCGCGAGAGGTGGACCTCGGAGACGCCGAGGTAGGACGCGATGTGGTACTGCGGCACGCGCTGGAGCAAGTCGGGGTGTGCCTTGCAGAAAGTGGCGTAGCGCGCCCACGCATCGTGCTGCAGGAAACTCCGCGTGCGGCGCTCCTTGCGGACGAGCAGCAGCTCAGCGAAGCACCGCCCCAGCCGGTCGAACACAGGATCGGCTTCGTAGAGGGCCGTGAAGGCGGCACAGTCGGCGGCGAGGTAGGCTGTCGCCTCCAGCGCCTCGATGCCGTAGAGCACGGGCAGGTCGAGCCGGGCCGAGGCGAGCGCGCCCGCGAACGTGTCCTCGGCCACGAACGCTTTGTTGGACTCGGCCCCGTCCTCGCCGCTGTAGTAGAACCGCAACAGGCCGTCGACGACGAACAGGATTTCGTGGCGGCGGTCTCCAGGCAGAAGCAGCCGGTCGCCTTTGGCAGCGCGGCGCTCCTCGAAGATCGACGCGAGCGTGGCGAACTGGGCGTCGGAGAGCACTACCCAGTCGGCAAGCATGCCGCGCATGCGTTCGAGGACGATGCGGTCGATGGCGGTCGTCATGGAGATCCTTGCGACGAGTTACGCCGGTACTTGATAGTCGAGGAAGCGGGCGCGCTCGTCGGGCGTGGGGAGCCGGCACGTGTCCTGCTTACCAAACCAGCGATACCGATTGCGCGCGATCCAATCGTAGACGACATCGCGCAGCGGCGCGGGGACGACCAGGAACACCTGGAAGAGCGGCCAGGCCCCGTCGAGGCGGGCGGCAACGCGCAGCGCAGCGGCGGAGCGGAAGTAAAGCCGACCGCCCTCGACGAGTGCGATGCTGTCCGGCGCCGTCGTCTCGGGTGTGATACCCGTGTAGCCGTGCTGCGCCAGGAGCGCCTGGCCTACGTCCGACTGCAGCGCCGCCATGCGGAAGACGCCCGCCCGGTCGCGGTCCATCACGAAGTTGACCGACGCGTTGCACAGGTTGCAGACACCATCGAAGAGGATGACCGGGTGCTGCGCCAGTACGGCAGGGTCAACCACGGCAGGGTCAGCTGCAGACTTCGGGCCGTGTATTACGAGATCGTTGTGCGCGGGCATCGGCGGGGACTTTCGGTGCGGACCGAGGGTAGAGACGTGCTGTACGCTCCATTTCTCGAAAGGCTTCGCACCCGCATTTTCCGGCGCCTTTTGTCCGCTACTCGCCCCGCCATGTCCGCGCCGTCCCAGTCCACCGCCCCTCAAGAAGCCGCCCTCGGCACGCGACTGGGCGAGCTCGCGCGGGTGTTTTTCAAGCTCGGCGTGATCGGCTTCGGTGGCCCAGCGGCCCACATCGCCATGATGGAGGACGAGGTTGTCGAGCGGCGGCGGTGGCTCTCGCGCCAGCACTTCCTCGACCTCATCGGCGCGACAAACCTCATCCCGGGTCCCAACTCGACGGAGATGACGATGCACGTCGGCTACGCGCGGGCCGGGTGGCTCGGACTGGCCGTCGCGGGCACCTCGTTTATCGTCCCGGCGGCGCTCTCGACGGGGCTGCTCGCGTGGGCCTACGTCGAGTATGGCACGCTGCCCGCTGTCGAGCCATTTCTGGTGGGCATCAAGCCGGCCGTGCTGGCGGTGATCCTCGGCGCGCTGTGGCGGCTCGGCAAGAAGGCGATCAAGGGCTGGATGCTAGCCGTGCTCGCAGCTATTGTGTCGATCCTGCTCGTAGCCGGGCTGTCGGAGATCGCGGCGCTCGTGCTCGGCGGCGTTGCGGGGATGCTCGGCCTCGTCGCCCTTCGCCGGACGGTGGCAAATCGTGAAGGCAGCGGTGGTGATGCGAACGGCACTGATGCGAACGGCCCATCTGATGACCCAGGCGACTCAGGCCCCGGCGTCAAACGCGGCTGGCTCGCGCTATTGGCGATCCCTGCGGGCTTCGTGCAAGCGACAGCGGCCGCGACGGCGGTGCCGCTCTGGCAGCTCGGGCTGTTTTTCCTAAAGGTCGGCGCGGTGCTCTACGGCAGCGGCTACGTCCTGATCGCGTTCCTCGAAGGCGACCTCGTGAACACCTACGGCTGGCTCACGCAGCAGCAACTCCTCGACGCGGTCGCCATCGGGCAGTTCACGCCGGGGCCGGTGCTCACCACGGCCACGTTCATCGGCTACGTCCTCGGCGGCGTGCCCGGTGCCATCGTAGCGACGATCGGCATCTTCCTTCCGGCGTTCGTCTTCGCCGGGCTCCTCCATCCCATCGTCCCGAAGCTGCGCAAGTCCGTGTGGACGGCGGCGTTTCTCGACGCGATCAACGCGGCGGCGGTGGCGCTCATGGCGGTCGTGACGGTACAGCTGGGCCTCGACGTACTCACGGGCTGGCTGCCGGTCGCCATCTTCCTCGTCGCGGCGGTGCTAGCGCTGCGCTACAAGGTCAATGCGGCGTGGCTCGTCCTCGGCGGCGCGCTCGTTGGGTGGCTCGGCGCGATGGCTGGCTTCTAGACCGAGAACGCTTCTGCCAGTCGGGGCGGTTGGACTCAAACTCGTCCACCAGACTCCTGAACGATGACCGACTTTGCCCGACTCTTTGCCTACGACGCTGACGCCAACCAGCGCCTCCTGGACGCGCTCCGCGAGGCCGAGGCCGACGATCGCACCCGGCATGTCTTCGCGCATCTCGTTACAGCGAAGCAAGTGTGGCGGGCACGCCTGAAGGGCCTCCCCTGGACCGGTGCCATCTGGCCGGACCTCGACTGGGACGCCTGCGCCGACCTCGTCGAGGTCAACCGCGCCGACTTCAACGTCTACTTCGGCGAACTGAGCGAAGACCTCGACGGCTCCGTCGTCTACCACAACAGCCGAGGCCAGCGCTTCGAGACGTCGCACCGCGACATTCTGACACATCTACTCCTACACGGCAGCTACCACCGCGGTCAACTTGCCCGGGCACTTCGCGGGACCGGGCACGACGCGCCCAACACGGACTTCATCACATTCGTGCGCCAAGGGTTTTAGGAACAGAAGTCTGCAATGTCGCCTCGAAATTCTTCTCCACACTGTGGACACGGATGTGGAGAACGGGGGACACGGCGTGCCCAACTTTTCCACGATGCGGAGAAGTGCGACAGGCTGTGAATGTCAAGCTCGAACCACCCACGGACTATCCCGATACCGTCCACAGCACAGCCGTGTGCACAGGCTCTCCCCTCATTCACTCGATTCGATGTGGATCAATGTGGATACGTGGACAGCCTAGCACAATGCCTTGAAATTCGTCAGCACGGCGACGGTGCACGGACCCCACGATTGTGGAAGAGTCGGGGACGATGCTGTGGATGAGCCCGCTGATGTCCACGTGTTCGTGCTCCCTTCGTGTTATCCACGTATCCACGGGCCTACTATACCTTCTAATTTTTTCTATTCAGGTTTATTTATTTAGGAGCGTGGGAAAGCCCTATCGGAGCCAGATGTACCAGCGTATATCAGTCGGAGCGGCGTCGCATCCGTATCCTGTCAGCGAAGCCATCCATCGACCCCTACGCCCGCCATGGTTCGCCGCGTCCTTGTCGCCCTAGACCCCGACCACGACACCCCTGTTGCCATTCGCTACGCCGCGGACATCGTACGTCCGTGTAACGGCGTGGTGACGGGACTCGCGCTTGTCGCCAAGGACGCTATCGACGAGGCGACCGCGGGGAGCGGAATCGGAGCGATGTACTACGCGCAGAAGCGCAGAGACGAGCTCTCGGTCCAAATCCTTGAGCGTGCCGAGGAACTCCTGGACGAGTTCGCCGCCGCGTGCGAGGGGAACGGCGTTCGGTTCAAGAGAGCCCACGTGGCCATGGGTGTGCCGCACAAGCAAATCACGGAGCACCTGAAGTATCACGATCTCCTCGTTGCAGGCGATGAGTCCCACTTTTACTACGCCGATCCGGAGAAGCGCACGCATGCACTGGCTCGCATCGCCGAAGAGGGCGCTGGTGCCGTGCTGATCGTGGAGAAAGACCACCGACCCACCGAGCGCGTTCTCGTCGCCTTCGATGGTGGAAAGACCGCAGCACGAGCCCTCCAGAAGTTTGCGCAGCTCGCCCCCTTCGGCACCGAGGTGACCGTCGAACTCGTACACATCCTGGGTGACGGCGGCGAAGACGCACGGCTCGCCGCCCGCTACGATCTCGAACGGGCCGCCGCGTACCTCGACACCTACGGCTTCGGCGACGTGGAGGTGACCATGCTACTTGGTGGCAACGTGCAGCAGACGCTCCTCGACCATGCTACGCAGGTCAATGCCGACCTGATCGTAGCTGGTGCCTACTCTCGATCTGGCATCCGACGCCTCTTCTTCGGCTCGACGGCCAAGGGATTGATCGAGCACAGCGAGGTGCCGCTGTTCATGTACCACTGAGGCCGACTCCGCGAGCGGAGTCTGGGTATGGAGGTGTAAACGTGTGGAGGTGAACAACCTCGTCGCGTTCAGCGCCATGCGACCTCCTCGACGGCAGTGCCATCGGAGCGCAACCAGACAGCTCCCACGTCGGCGGTTTGGGCGACCTTCGCTCCAGCGTGCTCCCAGCGTTCAATTACCTCGGCGTGTGGCAGCCGATACCGATTGCGCCGTCCCACGCTCACAACCGCGCGCGTGTCCTCCATCGTCACGTGCTCGACAAACGCTGGCGTTGAGCTCGTACGCGAGCCGTGGTGGCCGACTTGCACGACATCGCTGGCGAGGAGCGATCCATAGCGTGCGACGAGGTATGCCTCGGCCTGGGCTTCGCCGTCGCCGGTGAAGAGCCATGAGGTCACACCATGGACGACGCGCAGTGCGAGCGAGGCCTCGTTGGCATCGCTGAACGAAGCGGCGGACGCGTGGAGCCACTGCATCCGCACGCTCGGGTCGAGGTCGAGCATGGTGCCGCCGGCAGGCGTGACGATTGGCACGTTGTGAGCCGCCGCTGCGGCGAGGAGGCCACGCCAGAGATCGGCGTCGCTGTCGAGGCCGTTCGTGTAGACCGTACCGACAGGCAACGCTTCGAGGAGCGCTTGGGCCCCGCCGTAGTGGTCGGCGTGGGCATGCGTGAGAACAAGCGCGTCGAGGCGGTCGATACCGTGACGTTGGAGGTGCGGCAAGATCGTCCACGCGCCCTGGTCGCTGAAATCGTCCCGCACGCCCGCGTCGATTAGCACCGTGCGGCCGCGCGGCGTCACGAGGAGCGTCGCATCGCCCTGGCCGACATCGAAGAAGACAACGTCGAGGCGTGGGGCATCGTCCCCCGTGAGCGCTGGTGCTCCCGCCGCAACGACCGCGAGCGCAGCGCTGAACACGGCAATCCGCCAACGCCAACGAGGTCGCGACCAAGCGGTGAGCGTGAGCAGCGCAGCAACACCGGCTGCTACGAGCCACGGATTGCGCACGAAGCCGGTGAACGTCCAGACGCCCAGCCAGTCGTTGCCAACCTCGGCCGTGCCCAGCAGCAAGGCCGCGCCCAGCTCGACGGCCCCGCCGTAGGCCGTCGCCAACGCGTCAGCCCAGCCCGCTGTCGCTACGGTGAGCAGCCCAGCAAGCAGAACGGCTGCGGTGAGGTGGATCGCCACGAGGTTGAGCACCAGTCCGGCGAGCGGCACCGCGCCGAAGTGGTAGGCCAGCACCGGTGCCGTCGCTAGCGTCGCGGCGATGGTGGCGTTTGTGCTCTGGAGCGCCCATCGCCACCGCGAGGGCTGCCACCACCGTGCAGGCGTCCAGCGCTCGGCGAGCGGCGTGAGCAGCACCAGGCCCGTGACGGCCGAGAACGACAGCTGAAATCCCACATCGAACAGCGCAGCCGGTCGGAGCACAAGCAACACCACGGCCGCGAGCCCGAGCGTGTTGAGCGCGTCGGTCTGCCGTTGCAGTACGCCCCCCGCAATGAAGAGCGCCGCCATCACGAACGCACGAACGACCGAGATGGGTGCGCCCGTCAGCAAGACATAGCCACCCAACACCATGAGCGTCACGAGTGCCCGGGTCGTCTCCATCGCCCGCCATCGCAGGCGGACGCGCAGGAGAAGTGGCTTGAGCAGATGAAACAGCGCCAGCCCGACAAGCAATACGTGCAGCCCCGACACAGCGAGGAGGTGCATCAGTCCCGTCTGCCGAAACGCGTCTTGCGTCTCGGGGTCGAGTGCGCTGCGATCGGCGAGGAGGAGCGCGTAGAGGAGCGATCGTGCCTCCGGGGTGCCAACATGTGCGGCAATGGAAGCCCGGACGTGCTGCTGCGCCGCCGCGGTGGCGCGTTGGAGCAGGCTCGCCTCGCTGCCCAAGACGGCGAGCGCGTCGGCGTCGTAGAGCGCGAGCGTGGCGTGGACGTTTTGGCGACGGAGGTAGGCCCCGTAGTCGAAGTCGGCGGGGTTGCGCTTGGTGGGAAGCGGACTGACCAGGCTCGTGACTTCGAGATAGTCGCCCGTGCTAAGCGTGGGATAGGTCGCGGCGGTGCCATATCGAGCCTGACGCAGCGCTACCTGCATGCGTCCCGTGACGAGGGCGGCGGGTCCTTCCGTGGCAGCCGAGTCGACGTCGAGCCACAGCCGCGTGCCGGAGCGCGCCGCAACGGGTGCCTCGGCGACCGTGCCCCAGAGCGTGACAACTACCCGCGTTGAGTCGCTCCAGGCGGCAACGTGCGCGACGCTGTGAGTGGAAATCCGGTCCCACGTGGCATAGCGTGCGGCGCCTGCGACCAGGATTAGGCTGAGCGTCAAACCGGTGAGCGCGAGTGGACGTAGCGTCACAAGCCGTCGGCGTGGTGCAAGCGCGAGCCCCATCGCGGCAATCCAGAGCAGGGTGGTGACAAACAGCCAAACGCGGAGCGGTGCGCCAAGGTGGGTCGCCAGTGCGATGCCTCCGCCGAAGAGCAGCGCCGCCGTGAGCATCGGGCGGGCTGTCCAGCAGAACGGGGGCAGTGGGGGCGACGAAGGCATCAATCGGGCAGGGGCAAGCCGGGTCAGCAGCATCGTCCAAGACACCGTGCTCGGCGGAGTCATAACCTGCGTTCTCTGTTGCATCCGCTGGACCTCGAACCGGGCTCTCAGTCACCCCCGCGTATCTTGCGTGAAGCGCGGCGCATGCTGGGACCCGTGGCATCCGTTGCCGTAGTATGCCGCGCCGACCCTCTTGGCCTCGTGCCTTTTTCCGCTCTTCGCCCCGACCCATGAGCACCCGCCGCGAAGCCCGCGAGCGTACGCTGCAAGCCCTCTACGCCCGCGAACTCAGCGACGACGCCCCGGAGCATGTCCTCCGCACGGTCGTGGAGCCGCACCTCGACGAGAAGGCGCAGCGCTTTGCCGAGAAGCTCTTCCTCCGCACGCTCGACCACGCCGAGGACGCCGAGGTGCTCATCGACCGGTACGTCCAGAACTGGGAGGTCGAACGCCTCGCGCTCGTGGACCGGCTGCTCCTCCGCCTCGCCATCGGCGAGTTTCTCGGTTTCCCCGACATCCCCCCCAAGGTGTCGATCAACGAGGCGCTCGACATCGCCAAGCGCTATAGCACCCCGCGCAGCGCACACTTCCTCAACGGTGTCCTCGATGCCGTCCTGAAAGAACTCATCGAGACAGGGCGTCTGAAGAAGTCCGGGCGCGGCCTCGTCGGCATGCCCACGTTCACGTCGTCCTAGCTCCCGAATTTTTTTGGCGATGCGGCATGATCTGTTTTGCAGGCAGACCGCGCTAAAGAGAAGCGAGCCCTATCTCTGTGCGCCGGGTTCACCCTACGGCCCGGCCTTCCCCACCACGCCTTTTCCCCTTCGATGACCCACCTCGCCCTCGGCGATGTGCACGGGTGCTTACGTACCCTCGACGCGCTTCTCGACCGGCTCGCGCCGCCGTCGGACGTGCCGCTCGTGTTCGTAGGCGACTACATCGACCGGGGGCCAAACTCGCGGGGCGTGATCGACCGGCTGCTGCGCCTCGAACAGGAGCACCCCTGCGTCTTCCTGCGCGGCAACCACGACCAGATGATGCTGGACTTCGTGGCCGACGCCGACCTCGAACTGTGGCGCATCAACGGCGGCCTCTCGACGCTCGCCAACTACATGGAGCGGGACCGCCTCCGCATCCCGGACGCGCACGTCGACTTCATGCAGCGAACGGCGCTCTACCACGAGACGGATGCCTTCGTCTTCGTCCACGCGGGCCTGCGCCCCGACCTGAGCATCGCCGACAACCTGCGCTTCGGCACTGCGGAGACGTTCCTATGGGAGCGCAGCCACCTCAACGCCGACCTGAGCGGCTGGGAGAAGACCGTCGTCTGTGGCCACACGCCCGTTTCGACGCCGATCAACCAGCCCAGGCTCATCGACATCGACACGGGCTGTGTCTATCACCACCGCCCCGGCTACGGCATCCTCACCGCCGTGCAACTCCCCGAGCGGGTGTTCGTGCAGGTGCCGTTTCAGGAGTAGGCGTCAGGTGTGAACGTATGGAGGTATGAACGTATGGAGGTATGAACGTATGCACCTTCATACGTTCACACCTACACACTGGCGATAGCCGACAACATCGCCCGGTCGGCGTCGGTGAGGGCGACGCTGCGGCGCTGCATCACGGCCTCGGCGACGCGGAGGGCCTTGTCAAGGCGATAGCGGACGAGGCCGCCGTCCTGCCAGCCGCCCCACGAGAAGCTCGGGACACGGCGTGGGGCGAAACCGCCGCCGTAGAGGTTGCACGACACGCCGACGACAGTGCCGGTGTTGAACATCGTGTTGATGCCGGCCTTCGAGTGGTCGCCCATGACGAGGCCGAGGAACTGCGTTCCGCTCGGCATGAACGTGTCGGCGACGGCGTCGAAGAGCGTCACCTCGCCGTAGTCGTTGCGGAGGTTGCTCGTGTTGGTGTCCGCGCCGAGGTTGCACCAGCGCCCGAGGTACGAGTTGCCGAGGTAGCCGTCGTGCCCCTTGTTGGTGTACGAGTGGACGACGCTCGCACTCACCTCTCCGCCGACCTTCGACCACGGCCCGACGGCGCTGCCTTCGATACGGCTGAGCGTCTTGAGTTGCGCCTTCTCGCCGAGATAGACCGGCCCTTTGGCGACCGCGCCCTCGAAGATGGTCGCACCAGGACCGAGGTAGATCGGCCCCTTTTCCGCCGTGACGATAGCGCCGGGCTTGATCGTGGCGCCGGGGGCGAGGTAGATGTTGTCGGGGTTGACAAGCAGCGCGCCGTCGTGGACCGTGGCCCCGTCGTGACCGCGATGGCCGAGCGCTTTGAAGTCCTGCTCAATGCGGCCGCCCACGTCGTTGAGGAGGTCCCAGAGGTACGTGACCAACTTCGCGTCCGAGACGGTCTCCGTGGCGATGCTTTCGAGGTCATCCAGCCCAATGAAGTCAGCGTCGAGAAGCGTAGCCGATGGGTCAGGCAGCCACGCCGCGACGAGCGTGTCGTCCTGTACGAACGCACGGGCCGGCTCATTGGGCTGGGCCGCCGCCCGGAGTCGATCGAGCAAATCGCCAGGTTCGGGGCGGTAGCGCGCATTGACGAGTAGCAGCCCGCCATGATTGTCCGGGAGCGCGTTGACCATCGCGTCGGGATGCTCCTGCGTAGTCACGTCGGCGACGAGTCGACGCGTGTGAAGCACCACGCCACCGTGCGGGAAGGCAGCCTGTTGCGCCTCGAAGAGCGTGCGGATGCCGAGGCGGAGGTCGCCCGCCGCGCGCGTGAGCACGAGCGGTTCAAGGTGGCGAACGGCGGCGTCTTCGAACAGGCAGAGATGCACGGCGAGGGGTGTGGACGGGTGCGGGTGTGGACGTATGAACGCGAACAAGATCGCACGACCTAGGACCTACGACCTGCGACCTGAATCCGCAGCGTCCCCTCCACCATCGTCACGGCCTGGCCACCGAGCAGCACCCGGTCGCCATTCTGTGGGTCAGGGCGGTGCTCTACTGTCACCGTGCCGCCGCGCTCGGACGCCTGGTAGCCGACGAGCGCCGAGCGTCCGAGGCGGCCCGCCCAGTAGGGCGCGAGCGTGCAGTGGGCCGAGCCCGTCACGGGGTCCTCGGCGACGCGCACCGCCGGGGCGAAGAAGCGCGAGATGAAGTCGTACGGGTCGTCGTCGCCCGCTTCCGCCGTCACGATCACGCCGCGCTCGATGTTGGGAATGCTGCCGAGGCCCTGGAAGTCGGGATCAAGGCCCCGCACGGTCGCGGCGTCGTCGACCTCGACGAGCACATCGTAGGTGTTGCGGCCGACGAAGCGGACGTCGGCAAGTGCGAGGGCGAGTTGGTCGAGTAGCCCGTCGGGAGTCGGCGCAGCCGTTGCCGTGGTGGCGGGGAAGTCCATCGCGTAGCCTGGTCCGTTTCTCGTGACGGTGAGGCGTCCGCTGCGCGTCTCGAAGCGCGCGATGTCGGCGACACGGCCCGTCTCGAAGAGGATGTGCGCCGTCGCGAGCGTGGCGTGGCCGCACAGCTCCACCTCGGCCGCGGGCGTGAACCAGCGCAGCCGCCGCACGCCCGGATCGGCCTCGACGCCCTCGGGCAGCACGAACGCCGTTTCTGAGAGGTTCATCTCCATCGCCACCTGCTGCATCCACGCGGTCTCGGCGGGCTCGTCGAGGAGGCACACGGCGGCAGGGTTGCCGCCGAACGGCGTATCGGTGAAAGCGTCGACGATGAAGAGCATGGAACCCGAGAGGCTGGAAGAGAGGGAGAACACAGGACGACTTCAAAACCCGCATCGGTCGCGTCGGTGCCGCTTTTCCAGTGCCACGCGTAGCTTCGCGCAGCCTTTTCCAAGCGACCCCCACCTCTCATGCGCTTCGCCCTGTTTCTCGCTCTGCTTGCCGTTACCGTGCCTGTCCAGGCACAACGCACCCTGCTCCATTGTGGTACCGTGCTCGACCCCGCCACATCGATGGAGCCGCTCGGGCCGCACACGCTCACGGTCGAGGGCCGTCGCATTGCAGTAGTGAGCGGGGGCTTCGCAGAGCCAGCCGAGGGCGACACCGTGATCGACCTGCGCGACGCCTTTTGCATGCCGGGGCTGATGGACATGCACACGCACCTCGGCGGCGAGAGCCGGAAGAACGGCTACATCGACCTCTACACCGTTCCCCCGGCCGAGCAGGCCCTCCGAGCGACCGTCTACGCGCGCACGACGCTCCTCTCCGGCTTCACGACGGTCCGCAACGTCGGCGGGCGCGAGGGCGTCACGATCGCGCTGCGCAACGCGATCAACGGCGGCGTGGTCGTCGGGCCGCGCATGTTCGTCGCGGGGCAGTCGCTTGCCATCATGGGCGGGCACGCTGACCCGACCAACGGCGGGCGCGAGGACTTGCTCGGCGTCCCCGATGAGTCGCAAGGCATCGTGGGCGGCGTCGACAGCGCGATCCAGGCGACGCGGCTCGCGATCAAACGAGGCGCCGACCTTATCAAAATCACGGCGACGGGCGGCGTGCTCTCGCTTGCGCGCGACGGCTCCGGCCCGCAGTTTCGCACCGAGGAGATCGAGGCAATCGTCCAGACTGCCCGTGACGCGGGGATCAAGGTGACGGCCCACGCCCACGGCGACGAGGGCATGCGCCGGGCCGTCGAGGCGGGCGTCGGCTCCATTGAGCACGGGACGATGATGAGCACGGCGACGATGGATCTGATGATCGAGCGCGGCACCTACTACGTCCCGACGATCACCGCCGGGCGCAGCGTCGCCGACTCGGCGAGCATCGCGGGCTACTACGTCCCGATGGTCGCTGAGAAGGCGCTCCGCATCGGCCCGATGATCCAGTCGACGTTCGCCAACGCCTACGAGCGCGGCGTGCCCATCGCCTTCGGCACCGACGCAGGCGTCTTCCGGCACGGCCGCAACGCGCGCGAGTTCGCCTACATGGTCGAGGCGGGGATGCCGCCGATGGAGACGCTTCGCAGCGCCACCGTCGCCGCTGCCGACCTGCTCGACCAGGAAGCCCACCTTGGCGCGCTCCAGCCTGGCTTCTTCGCCGACATCGTAGCCGTGCCCCGCGATCCGCTCACCGATATCACGGTGCTCGAAACCGACATCACCTTTGTGATGAAGGACGGCGTGGTTTACAAGATGGAGGGCGAGGTCGTTGTTCAGTAGTTCGGTGATCCCGTGATTCAGTAGGGCTGTCCGTCTACAGAACCACAGATCTACGGAATCACCGAAGCACGCTCCTATTCCAGTCCGCTACGGCGAACGAGGTGGGCACGGGCTTCGAGATCGCGGCCCTTGGCGCGCTCAGCGAGGTGGCTGGCGATGCGCTCCTGCACCGTGTGCGTCCGGTTGCCGCCGACCTTGATCTTGACCCGCACCTTGTCTACGGTGAGCCGCACGGCGCGGATGCCCCTGAGCATCTTCCCAAACGGGTTCGCACCCGGCTCGACCACATGGTGGCCGCCCTCGGGCTGGAGCCGCACGAATTGGCGATTAAGCACCGCTGCCTTTTCGGCCTCGTCGTCGATGACGGTGGCGCGGCCGAGGGCTTGCACGGCGGCGAAGTAGCTGGTCGGGGCGGACCAGGCGGGGTCTGCGCCCTCGTCGCGGTTCCAGTCGGTGGGGATGTAGGTGTCGGCAGCGAGCACCGCAAAGACGGCGCGGTCGTCCTCAGCGAGGGGTCGTAAAGCGGGATTGCCGCGGTGGAGGTGAAACTCGATCACGCCGTGCTTACCCTCTGGGCGTCCCGGGTCGTAGACGTAGTGCGTCGGCACGACGAAAGGAAAGCCGTCCGCGCTGACGACGAACTGTCCGAAGGACTCCCCCGCCAGGAAGGCTTGCCATTCGGCCTCCGAGTGGGCCGCGTCGAAGCGGTTTTCGAGCATCAGGGCGTCCTGGATCTCAGCGCGTCAGCTTGATGGGGGTTCCAGCCTGGATCGTTTCGTTGACGTCCACCTGGTTGATGATGGCGAGGCTGAGCGTGTCCATCCCGCCGGGCAGGTTCGCGCGGGCGGCAAGCGCCGAGAAGGGCGCGGTGCGGCCTGCGTTCGTGATCGTGAGGCGGATCGGGTCGCGGTTGAGGTAGCGGCTGTCGGTCAGGCGTGCAAAGCTGCGGATGGCGTTGTCCATCGCTGACGAGTAGGTCCCGAACGCCCCCGAACTCGTGACGCCGTAGAAGTGGTAGACGTTGCCGTCGTAGTCGATGTGGTAGCTCACGACCCCCAGGCTTCCATCGTCGGTGGCTGCGTTTCCGATGACGCGGTAGGCGCTCAGCCCGTTGATGCGCACGCCGCCCTGCTCGTTCGCGGTGAAGCCTTGTTGGTCAGCAAAGGCGCGCCCTGCCTCCTGTGCAGACGTGCCCTCGGCGAAGGTGAAGAGCATCGCGGCGGCGCCGTTGGGCTCGCCGATTTGCACGGCGGCGGCGCTGTTGAGCACTTGCCACCCCACCGGGTAAGTAAACTGAAAGCGAAGCTGAGGATGGTAGAAGCTGCCGCCCTCGGTGTAGCCCTGGCGCGGGTCGTCGCCGACGACGATGCCGTCGATCATGCGGAAGAACTCGGCTTGGTTGACCCGTGTGCCGGTCGGGTACTGCGCGGCGAGCTGGCGGATCGTCACCTCGCGCTCGCCGGGGTCGGGGTGCGTCGATAGGAAGTTGGGGATCGACGCGCCCGCTTGCTCTTGGAGGCGCTTGAGCGATGTGAAGAACGCAGCTCCCTCAGCCCCATCCCAGCCCGCGCGCTCCGCATAGGCCACGCCCGCCTGGTCCGACTCCCGCTCGTCGTCGCGTCCGTAGCTCAGCTGGAGCAGTTGTACCCCCGTACCACCGATGTCGAGTACCTGGGCTCCGCGTCCAAAGACCACCTCCGCGGCGGCGGCGGCACCGATCAGCCCGAGCATATTGCGCTGCTGCGTCGCTGCCCGTCTCGACGCGTGACGCCCGGCGACGTGCCCGACCTCGTGTCCGAGCACAACGGCAAGCTGGGCCTCGTTTTCGAGATGGGCGAGGAGGCCGCGCGTCACGTAGATGAAGCCACCAGGCAGCGCAAACGCGTTGACGATCGGGCTGTCGAGCACGCGGAACGTGAAGGGCGTGTTCTGTACCTCCGGCGGGGCGGGTGCCTGCCGGAGCGCGCTCTGCCGCAGGACCTCTTCGCCGATGCGCGTCACGTAGGCGCTCAGCTCCGGATTGTCGTAGACCCCGTACTGCGCCACGATCGAGGCGTCGGCCTCTCGTCCGATCTGGACCTCCTCGGCCCACGTGTAGGCAGCGGGCTGGTTCTCGCCCGTGATGAAGTTGGTGGAGGTCGCGCAGCCGAGCAAACCGAGCGGCAGCAACAGCACGAGCGCCACACGACGGAGTAGCGGAGCGGGTCGGACAGGCATGGTCGGGAGAGATTGACGAGAGCAGTCGCTGAGGAAGAATATCAGGACGAAGCCGCGGTCGTTTCCACCGAATCGTCCGGAATTGCGGGATCCGCGATGGAGGCGTCTGGCGCTGATGGCGCTGCTCCGAGGCCCGATGTCGGCGCGGCGTTGTCGACGCCGAGTGTGAGCACGCGTCCCCCCTCGACGCGCAGATGGCGGTGTGTCGCGCCGTCGAAGTCGATCAGGTCGGCGAAGGCGTCGGCGCGGGCGGCGGTGAGGAGGCTCTGGCCGACCGCATCCGAGCGCAGCAACGCAAGCACCACACGTGCTCGTCGCACGTCGAGCGTGCCGAACACGTCGTCGAGCAGCAGCAGGGGCGTCTCGTCGAGGCGGTCCTTGAGGTAGAAGAACTTAGCGAGCTTGAGCGCGAGGCCGAACGTGCGGTGCTGGCCCTGCGAGGCATAGGGCCTGACTTCGAAGCCGTTGAGCCTGAAGACGATCTCGTCGCGGTGCGGGCCCAGGAGCGTGCGGCCTCGTTCCCGTTCCTGCCGGGCGCGGCGTCCTAGGTGTTGCCTGAACAGATCGGCCACGGCGTCGGTGTTGAGGTCATCGGCCGGGCCGGCGGGCAGCGGTGCAAAGGTCTGGTAGTCGAACGTCGGCTCCTCGCCGACCTCGCCGAGTTGGACGTAGGCCTCCGCGAGAAACTCGGCGAACCGTTCGAGGAAGCGCGCGCGCCGCCCCACGATCCGCGCGCCGAGCGTCACGAGTTCCTCGGTCCACGCGCCGAGCCCAGCGTCGCTCGCCCCTCGGTTGCGCTTGAGGTGGAGCAGGAGCGCGTTGCGCTGCTTGAGGGCGCGGCGGTACTTCAGCAGGTCGTCCAGGTAGACGGGCTTCGACTGGCTGAGTGTGTTGTCGAGGAAGCGACGGCGTTGCTCGGGCCCGCCCGCCGTGAGATCGTAGTCGTCGGGCGCGATCACCACCACCGGGAGCTGCCCGACGATGTTCGAGAGCCGGTCGAGCGGTGCGCGGTTGACGAAGAGCTTCTTGCCTTCATCGGGCACGTAGACGAGCCGCACCTGGAGCGAGGGCCGCCGCTCGCTCGCGAAGTCACCCTCTACCTCGAAAAAGGGGCGCTCCCGTTGGAGAACGTAGGCGTCGCTGCTCGTGAGGAAGCTCTTCGAGAGGCACAGGTAGTGAATCGCCTCCAGCACGTTGGTCTTGCCCGCTCCATTAGGGCCGGTGAGCAGGTTCACCTTTGGGGCAAGCGCGAGCGTGCTCTCTGCGTGCGCTCGGAACGAGACGAGTCGGAGACGGCGGAGGTGCATGAGCGGTGACGGCAAGCGCGCACCGAAGATCGTGAATGGCCGGAACGATGTGGGAGGCGTGCCTAGGACCCCTCGTGCGATTTGCGTAGACTGCTCAACCGTGTCGCCCGTCCGGGTGACGATCCTGCTGGCGGCACGGTGGTCGTACTCCCCACCCTTATGGTCGTTCGTCCCCTCGCGCTCTGTACTCTCTGCGTGCTCGCTGCGGCGTTGTCTGCTCCGAGCGTCCGCGCTGAAGAGGCGTGCGTGCCCGAACAGGACGCCATGCGCGCCGCGTACCGTGCCGCTGCCGACATGGCTCCACCGCGCTACGAGACGGTGCTGCCCTTCGTCGATGCCGCCTTCGCGTGCCTGGGGCCCGTACCCACCGAGGCGCACGCGCGCGTGAGTGAATACGAGGCGTTCCTCTTGCTGGAGATGGGGCGCACGGAGCAACTCCTGCTCGCCTTCGAGCGCTACTTCCGCGATGTCGCCTCGGCCGCTCCGCCGAATCGGCATGCGCGTCAGTTGACCCGCTATGGCTTCCTGCTGGCGCAGCTCAACCTCCACGGGGAGAGCCTCGCGGCCTATGCTGAGGCAGCCGGGCTGGCGGACCGCCTCACGCCACTCGAAGCAGGGCGTCAACTCTCCGAAACCGGGGAGCACTTCCGCGAGCTCGGCCGGCTGCGCGAAGCCCGCCGCTACTTCGCGGCGGCTGACTCGCACTTCGTGGTGAGCGACCGGCCTGCCCGCCTCAACCTGGCGCTCCTGCGCTTCCGGCAGGCGCGGCTCCTGCTGGACGAAACACGCCGCCGTCCCAATTCGGACGTGCTCCTTCCCGCGTTGGACTACCTCGACGAGGCCCGGCGCATCTTTGAAGTCGAGGAATTTGGGCAAACGCGCTTGCCTCCCGTACCGATCGCGCGGGCTACGGTGCTCCGTAGACTCGGCCGCCCTGCGGATGCCGCCGCCGCGCTAGACCGAGCGGTCGCCCTGCTGCGCACGGTCGAAGATCGGCCCGACCGCTGGGTGTCCTACTACGAGGAGCGCGTGCAGACGGCCCTGGCGCTAGGACAGCTCGAACGAGCCCAGGCTGCGGCGACGTCGTTTCGCCTGCTCGCCGATTCAACCCGCACCCTCGACTACCAGAGCCGGGCGCATACGCTTCTCGGGCGCGTCGCCGAAGCGCGGGCTGCTGCGCTGGACGGTCCTGCCCTGATCGCAGCGCTCTCGGATGCCGAGGCGTACTACCAGCGCGCGATGGACTTCGCGTTGCAGAGCCGAGCGCGCTACGGGCTCATGGACGTCGCGCCCTCCGCCTGGGTTGAGGGGCAGCGTCCGTTCCGCGCGCTCGTCCACCTCTATCTCCGCCAGGGACGCCACCGCGACGCCTTTACAACGCTCGACGACTCGCGCGCGCGCTACTTCCACGACCTGCGCGAGGCTGGGCGGCGGCGGGCCGTTCTCTCCCCGCGCAACCGGGCCGCCCTCGATAGCCTGTTCGCCGCCCAGGAGTCCGCACGTCGTGCCCTCGACCGCGCCGACCTCTCCGTCGCCGAGCGGAGCCAGCAAACCTCCAACATTCAACGCGCCCAACTCACCATCGACGCGCTCACGGGACTGCTCGGCGACGCTCCCGAGCTAGCTTCCCCTCCGCTGGACGCGATCCAGTCGGTCCTCGGAGCCCAGGACCGCGCCCTCGTGACGTACTTCCTGGAGGGCGACGCGGGCTACGTGTTCGCGCTCACGCCCGACACCCTCGTCGCTGCCCCGGTGGACGTGTCGGCGCTCGACCCGCTGCTCGCAGTGCCGCCGGGCGAGTCCGTCGTGCCCGGCATGTTCGACCCCGACCGGATGTTCGACCTCGACCGGGCGCACCAGCTCTACACGCTGCTGCTCGCCCCCGTCGAGGCGGTGCTGGCGGAGGTGGACGCGCTCGTGCTCGTGCCGGAGGGGCCGCTCGTCGGGCTTCCGTTCACGCTGCTGACGACCGCTCCAGCGGAGTCCTATACGACGGCCCGCTACCTCGTCCAGCGCTACGCCCTTTCGACCTCGCTCTCGGCGTCGGCCTTCTACGAGGCCGCGACGGCAGCACCCGCGCGCGGCACGCCCTCGCTGCCGCTGCTCGCGATGGGACGGTCGTCCTTCGCGTCGCCCTATGCGTCTGGGTCGGATGCACTCGGAGTGCAGGCCACCCGCGCGGCCTCGCTGTCGGCGGGGCTGACCTCGTTGCCTCGGGTCGAGGAAGAGCTGCGCCGCGCGCACCAGCGCCTCGGCGGCAAGGTGTTTCTCAACCAGGCGGCGACCAAGGATGTGTTCTTCGCGTGGGCACCGGAGGCGCGCGTGGTGCACCTCGCCTCGCACGCGCTCGTGGACCCCGACGCTCCCATGAGCAGCTTCGTCGTTCTTGCTCCCGACTCCCCCGACGCGTTCGGTGCCGATTCCCTTGCGTCGAGCCTGCTGTTCCTGTCCGAAGTCCAGCAGGCGAGCCTCGCAGCGGATCTGGTGCTGCTGAGCGCGTGCAGTACCGAACGCGGCTCGGCGCATCTGAGCGAGGGCATGATCGGTCTGCAGTACGCCTTCCAGGCCGCTGGGGCTCGCAGCGTCCTCGCCACAGCCTGGCCCGTCAACGACGCCGCGATGGCGGAACTCGTGACCGACTTCTACGCGCACCTCGCCGACGGCCTCCCCAAGGACCGCGCGCTCCAGGCGGCCCAGCGGGACTACCGCGCGCGCTATACCGGGGCGCTAGCCCACCCCTCCTTCTGGGCCGGGCTCGTGCTCCACGGGGACGTTTCCCCGCTTGCCGTTTCCCCGCGCCGTCCATGGCTGTGGCTGCTCCTCGCAGCCCCTCTCCTCACGGGCCTCCTCTTCCTCTTACGCCGCCTCCACGCGCCCCACCTTTCCGCGTCTTGACGTCCATGCCAGCTCCTCCCAACGACCTCTTTGACCAACTCCAGCGCCTCGCCACCGAGCAGCGCAACCCACGCACGATGCACATCGACGAAGCGACGACGCTCGACGCCGTGCGGATGCTTCACGACGAAGACCGCGTCGCCGTGGCAGCCGTGGAGTCCGAGTTGTCCTACATCGCCGATGCCGTGGACCGGATCGTGGCAGCGTTCAAGCGCGGCGGGCGGCTCTTCTACGTCGGGGCTGGGACGAGTGGGCGCCTGGGCATCCTCGACGCCTCGGAGTGCCCGCCGACCTATGGCACGCCGCCGGAGATGGTGCAGGGCATCATCGCAGGTGGGATACCGGCCGTCTTCCAGTCGCAGGAAGGCGCGGAGGACCACGAGGCGGACGGGGCCGCCGCCATCGACGAGGTGGAGGTAACGGTGGACGACGTCGTGTGCGGGATCGCAGCGAGCCGCCGGACACCGTTCGTGGTCGGGGCCGTCAAGCGTGCGCACGAGCTGGGCGCCACGACGCTCTTCGTGACGTGCAACCCCCGTGAGCGCTTCGACCTCCACGGTGTCACCGACGTGGCGATCTGCCCCGCCGTTGGCCCGGAGCCCATCATGGGCTCGACGCGGATGAAGAGCGGGACAGCCACGAAACTGGTCCTCAATGCGCTCACAACCATCTCGATGGTGAAGCTTGGCAAGGTATACGAAAACATGATGGTAGACCTCCAAATGTCGAACCTGAAACTGGTCGAGCGCTCGAAACGCATCGTGATGCTCGCGACCGGCGCTGACTACGACACCGCAATGGCGACACTCGACGCCGCACGTGGTCACGTCAAGACCGCGCTTGTGATGCTCCTCGCCGATGTGGATGCGGTGGAGGCTCGCCACCGTCTCGAAAGCGCCGATGGGTTTGTCCGCGGCGCCCTTGTGTGAGGCGGGCAAAACGGGCGCAGGGAATTCTAGAGAGGATTAGCTTCGTCGTTCTCGCGCACGCGGGGACTTGCCAGATCAGACCATTCGAGGCTACGCCCAAGGTGTTGCTAAATGGTCGCGATCTCTCGTGCGTGTCCCTGGTACCCCTTTTCGTCGTGTTTGACTCCGCCGGTATTCCGAACCCGCTCCTCTCCTCTCGGTAAAACGACGGCTATCGCTCCCGCTCAGCCCGCCGTTCCATGCCCTCGACGCTCGCTACCGTCCAGGCTCGCCTCGCCGCCACCGACTTCTTCGCCGAGGTTCGCACCCGTGTTGCTACGCTGACTGACAATTCGCTCCGGCTGCGCGGGACGGTCGGCTCGCTTCCCGCGTTTGTCCTCGCTGACCTAGCAGCGCATACCGACCGGCTCATCGTCGCGATCCTCGCCGAGCGCGAGGCGGCAAGCTACCTCCGCAGCGACCTCGAACAACTCGTCGCGGACCCGGCGGACCTGCTTTACCTCCCGCCGACCGGGCAGCATCCCTACGATGCGGGGCAAGTTGCGGACCCGACGCCTATCGCACAGCGGGCCGACGTGCTCCAGCAACTCCGCGCGGGCTTCGCCGGGATTCTCGTCACGAGCGTCGATGCGCTGAGCGACCTCGTCCCACCGCCCGATACCGTCGCCGATGAGACGCTGACGATCCGGCCCGGCGACGAGATTGACCCGCAGGACCTGATGGCGCGATTAGTAGCGCAGGGCTTCGAGGCCGTCGAGTTTGTCGGCTCGCAGGGCGAGGTCGCCATCCGCGGCGGCATCCTCGACGTGTTTCCGTTCGCGGGCGACTACCCCGTCCGCATTGAGTTCTTCGGCGACGAGATCGACGGGCTGCGCGAGTTCGACCCGGCGACGCAGCGCTCGCTCGCCACGCTCCCTGTCGCACGCCTCGTCCCGAACCTCGACGCTGCGACAACGGGTTCGTTCACGCCGCTCTTCACGCATCTCCGCTCCAATGGCCAGGATGCCGATCCTCTCTTCGTGCTCTTCGACAGCCAGCGGCTCGCCGAGCACGCGCAGAGTCGCTACGCTGAGGCGGAGGGGGCGTACGAACAGCGCCTCCGCGACGCCGACACCGACGCGGAGGTGGCAGCCGCTGCGAAGCTCGCCCCGCCCGAGGCGCGCTACCTCACTGGCGATGCGCTCACGCGGGTACTCGGTCAGCACGGCCGACTCCTATTCGGCACGTTCTCCGACGAGGCCCCGCACGCGTTCGACCTCACAGCCGCGCCGCAGCCCGCGTTCAACAGCGACATGGGTCGGCTGCGGCAGGCGCTCGCCGACAACCGACGGCGCGACCTCGACACGGTCATCCTCTGCGACAGCGCCTCGCAGCGAGGCCGTCTCACCGAACTCCTCACCGACGACGACCGCCCACCCGACGCCACGCTCGTTGTCGAGTCGATCCACGAGGGCTTTGAGGTGCCAGCGGCGGGGCTCGCGGTCTACACCGACCACCAGCTTTTCAACCGCTACCATCGTCCCACGGCCCGGAGGCGCGCCAAGTCGACTGGCGGCCTCAGCCTCCGCGAACTCAAGACGCTCACCCCTGGCGACTTCGTCGTGCACGTCGACTACGGCATCGGGCAGTTCGCGGGGCTGCACAAGATCAAGGTCCGCGAGAAGCAGCAGGAGGCCGTCAAGCTCACCTTCCGCGACGGCGACGCGCTGTTCGTCAACGTGAGCGCGCTGCACAAGCTGCACAAGTACTCCGGCAAGGAAGGCCACCAACCTCGCCTGACAAAGCTCGGGACGGGCGCTTGGGAGCGGCTCAAGGCCCGCACCAAGAAGCGCGTCAAGGACATCGCGCGCGACTTGATTCAGCTCTACGCCAAGCGCAAGCAGTCGACCGGCTTCGGCTTCCAAGCCGATACGATCTGGCAGCAGGAGTTGGAGGCGTCGTTCCCCTACGAGGACACGCCGGACCAGGCCTCGTCCGCGCAGGCCGTGAAGGACGACATGGAGCAGCCGATCCCGATGGACCGCCTCGTCTGCGGCGACGTCGGCTTCGGCAAAACTGAGATCGCGGTGCGCGCCGCGTTCAAGGCGGTGCAGGACGGCAAGCAGGTCGCGGTCATCGTCCCGACGACGATCCTCGCGGCGCAGCACGTCGAGACGTTCGCCGAGCGGATGAAGCGCTTCCCGGTGCAGCTCGCTCAGCTTTCTCGCTTCGTTTTGGCTGCCGAGCAGAAAGAAGTCGCGTCACTCCTAAAAGCAGGCGAGATCGACATCGTTATTGGCACGATAAGACTTTTATCCAAAGACATACAATTTAAAGACCTGGGTCTTTTAGTCGTCGATGAGGAGCAAAAGTTTGGCGTATCGGCTAAGGAGAAGCTCCGCAAACTCCGGCCTGACGTCGACACGCTAACGCTTACAGCCACACCCATTCCGCGGACGCTCCAGTTCTCGCTCATGGGCGCGCGCGACCTCTCGATCATCTCGACGCCGCCGCCCAACCGCCAGCCCATCGTCACGGAGATCCACGCCTACGACCAAGATCTCGTACGCGACGCCATCCTCTACGAGGTCAACCGCGGCGGCCAGGTGTTCTTCATCCACAACCGCGTGAAGAACATCGAAGAAGTCGCGGGCACGATCCGCGCGCTCGTCCCGAACGTCCGCATCCAGGTGGCGCACGGCCAGATGAAGCCGACGGTCCTCGAAGGCGTCATGCACGACTTCATGGACCGCAAGTTTGACGTGCTCGTCTGCACCAACATCGTGGAGAGCGGCCTCGACGTGTCGAACGCGAACACGATCATCATCAACCACGCCGAGCGCTTCGGGCTGTCAGACCTCCATCAGTTGCGCGGGCGCGTCGGGCGTCGCGGCGAGAAGGCGTTCTGCTACCTCCTCGTCCCGAGCGTGCATACCTTGACTCGTGAAGCCCGGCAACGGCTGCGCGCCGTCGAAGAGTTCTCAGACCTCGGGAGCGGCTTCAACATTGCCATGCGCGACCTCGACATTCGCGGAGCCGGTGCCCTCCTCGGGGCCGAGCAGAGTGGCTTCATCGAAGACGTGGGCTACGAGACGTACCACCAAATCCTCGACGAGGCTGTGCAGGAATTGCGCCGGGAGGAGTTCCGCGAGGTGTTCGATGAGGAGGCCGCGCCGCCACCGCTCGTTCGCGAGCCCAGCGTCGATATCGGCGAGGATGCGCTCATTCCGGAGACGTTCGTCTCGAACCATTTCGAGCGGCTCAACCTCTATCGCCGCCTCAGCGAAGCGTCCGATCCAGCGCAGGTGGACGATCTCGCGCGTGAGTTGAAGGACCGCTTCGGCGTCGTGCCGAAGGAGGTCACGCACCTACTCGCGGCGACGAAGCTCGGCCTGATGGTCACGCCCTTGCGGCTCCTCCGGGTGCAACTCAAGAACAACCGGCTGTGGCTCGACATGCCCACGCAGGAGGAGGACCTCTACTTCTACGAGGTCGTGTTCAACCCCTTCCTCGAACGCATGGCCGGTCAGAAACGGCGGTATGTGTTACGTGACACCAAGAAGGGCCGCCTCCGCGCGATCATCCAGGACGTGAGCGACGTGGCGGCGGCCGAGCGCGTGTTGCAGCAGCTGCTTCCCGTCAAGGAACTCGTTGAGGCGGTTTAGACCTCCAGTGGGCATCTCCTTTCGATCGAGACATTCGTTGACAGGACGGCCTGTATCCTTTCACCGTGTTGGCTCGTCTGGATGGGTGCAACTCGTCCGTTTGTGCCTATCTCCTCGTCTCATGTCTCGTCTGTTTACCATCGCCATGCTCGCGTTTGTGCTGGCGAGTGCCTGCGTGGCACAGGATTCTCGCGTCACGCGCACCTTCGATCTCCCCACGTTCGACGCGCTGTCGGTAGGGCATGGTGTCACGTTCGAGCTTGAGCCAGGAGCGATCCAGAGCGTGACAATCGAGGCGAATTCGTCCGACTTCGACCTCATTGAGGCCGTTGTGGAAGGCTCTGAGCTCGTCGTGCGTCCGCTGGATTGGCGTATTTCTCCGAGTGGAGTCGTGGTTCGGATCACAGTACCGGCGTGGGCGCGGATCGATGGCGGCGGCGGCGCTCGGGTGACAGCGCGGTTTGACCAGACGACGCCGTTGGCACTCGACCTCGGTGGTGGCGCAGTCATCACGGCTTCAGGTTCGCTGGATGAACTGTCGGTCGAGGCCGGCGGTGGTGCGCGCATCAATGCGGAGGAACTCACGGTGAACGAGGTGCGCCTCAACGCCGCAGGCGGCGGACGCATTCGGCTGCCGGGGTCGCTCTTTTTCCAGCCCGCTGCTTCCTCGGGCGATACCCGCGTCTACACGACGGAGGCCAATGACGTCAATTTGCCTGATCCCTACATCGCCCGCGAGCGGACAATTCGCACCGTCGGTAGCGGCGAAGCAGCGATGCAAGTGCGCACGGTCGACGCCTTCGACGAGGTCTTCATCGGCGAGCGCCTCTCGGCCACCATCGTGGTTGGATCGCAGCGCAGCGTGTCGGTGATGGCCGACGACAATCTCGTGGCGTTTGTGGAGACCCAAGTGCGCGATGGGCGCCTCTATGTCTTCGCCCGCGAGCCGCTGCGGACCCGGACGGGTCTTAGCGCTACGATCACGGTCCCGGCGCTCACCCGGCTCGAAACCGGTCCTGACGCCCAGGTCGCCGTGACTGACATCGCTGCCGATACGTTTGTCCTACGCGAGGGACCGCGCGCTATTGTCACACTGGGCGGCACCGCGGAGCGTCTCGACGCTGACCTCGACATCGACGCGCAGTTGGAGGCGCGTGACCTCATTGCGGAGTCTGTTGTAATCGACGGGCAGAGCCAGATCAAGGCAGCGGTCTCCCCGTCGGAGTCGGTGCGGGCGCGGCTGTATTTCAACACCGACGTCTGCTACACCGGCAACCCGAGCACGGTCCGGAAGTCGGGTCCAGGCGGCGACTATGCCAAGCTCCGTCCCTGCGACTGATCCCCAAACCGGAAGCAACATCGCGGTTTGAGGCGACCTCCGAGGCTGGATTTACTTCGTGAAGCTGCGCTTTGGGGGTGAACGTATGGATGTGCGAACGTGTGGAGGTGTTGCTCCTTGTACACACATAACACCGTTGACGCCTGCTGCAAGCTCCTCAATCATAGTCGGGGCGATGCACGCTGCGATGTTTCACGTGAAACATCGGTATTGCAGATCAACGATCTAGCCCTGTTTTGAGGGGATCAGGCGTACTGCTTCGCCAGCGAGAGCGCTTTGTCGCGGACGCGGTCCTTGAGCACCTGCGGTTCGAGCACGTCGGCATCAGCGCCCCAGCGAAGTAGCCAACGGGCGACGTAGTCGGGGTTCTCGAAGTAGAATGTGACCTCGGTCCCGCCGTCGCGCTGCACCTCTTCCTCGATGTCGGCGGGGATGCCACGCCGCGCCCAGCGGTAGGCGCGCTCGGCAAACCAGACGCGCATGCGAAGGTTGTTCGGGCTCGTTCCTCGCTCGCGCAGGTGCTCCATGAGGTCGAAGCCACGCGGGCGCTCAAACGTGCGCAACCGCACCTTCATCGCGCGGATCCGATCGAGGCGGAAGTTGCGGATATCGTCGCGCAGCAGGTCGTAGGCGATGAGGTTCCAGTGGTCGGCGTAGTAGACCAACCCGAGCGGGTTCACGTTGCGCTCGGTCACCTCGTCCCGGCTCAGCACGTAGTAGTCCATCTTGACGACCCGCTGCCGGGCGACGGCCTCCGAGAGCGCGTACCACTTCCCTTCCTCCTCGTCGTTCGCGCCCGTCGGATTCATGTCCTGGAGGTAGGGCGTGAGGACCGTGCTCTCCTGCAAGCGGTCGATGTACGAGCGTACTTGCTCGGGCAGCACCGAACGGATCTTGAGCGCCACGGCATCGGCGTCTGACTTGAGCGACGCGTCGGGTTGCAGCTTGGCGAACTCCAGTCCCACGAGGAGCGTCGCCGCTTCACGTGCCGAAAACATCAGCGGGGGGAGCTGGTAGCCCTCCAGGATCTCGTAGCCGCCGCCCTCGGCGTAGGTCAGCGGGACGCCCGACTCGCCGAGCGTGCGGAGGTCCCGGAAGATGGTCCGTCGGCTCACGCCGAAGTGCTCCGCGAGGTCGCGGCTGGTCATGTTGGGCCGGTTCTGCAGCAACAGCACCAGCGCGAACAGGCGCTCGGTCTTGTTGAGGGAGCGGTCGGACTTGGACACGGTCAGACTTGGGCGGGGCGGTGGGGTGAGCGGCAGACGCCAGAAGCTACGGGGCGACGCGCAAACGAGGAGGAGCGATGCTCCAGCGCAGGCAGCGAGGCGACCTCGAATGGGACCCGTATACGCCGCGGGTCCTGGTACCTTGTGCGCGTTCGCTCCTACGCCCCCCCTGCTCCAATGCTCCATCTTCTCCGTGCCCCGCTCGCCTTTTCCATGGTCCTGTTGACCGTCGCGGCAGCATCGCCTGCCCAGTCCCAGACGACGCTCCGTGGCTATCTCGGCGTGAGCGGGTTCACCGTGGTAGGCGGTGACTCTCCCGGTGACCGTTCAGCGTTTGCGTTCCCAACGGCGGGGCTGATGGTGCAGCGGCGGCTGCCCGTGGCACGCCAGGTCGCGGTCGAAGTCGGGCTGTTTTATGTGGGCAAAGGCGCAACCTCCGAGGGGCAAGTGAGCATCGATGGCGGTCCGCTCGAAGACGTCACGACCGAGCTTCGGCTTGCCTATCTCGATGTGCCGGTCCTGCTCCGCGCGGACTTCAACCTCCGCCCCGGGGTTACCGCCGGTCTGCTGGGCGGCATCGCCATCGAGTTTTTGCTCGATGAGGGCATCGAGCTCATCACGGAGAGCGAGGACCGAACTGGTGTCATCACGACGGAGAACTTCAATGGGAACGCTCTCGCGGGTCAACTTGGAGCTGCTCTCGGCATCGAGCGCTACGAGATCGCCGTCCGCTACCATCGCAGCCTGAGCAATGTGTCGAGCGACTCGGCAGATCCAGTGTTCGCCGACCTCCGGCACAGCGGCGTTATCGTCTCGCTCAGCTACCGCCTCTGATGCGAAGCCGCTAGACTCTGCTGCTCAATCGCCAGGTTGATAGGTCACCGCACTAGGTCAGCCCGGACGTGATCCGGGACCGCACGCCAGCGCGTTCGAGGGCGACTCGGTAGAGGGGGCATCACCCAGAGAACCGCGATGGGTCCTCAGCGCGAGGCCGGCTGCGCGAAGTCAGGGTCCACCACGTGTAGGCGCACCTTCTCGCCGAAATAGGAGGGCCCAAGGAGTGGCTGCAAGGGTGTGCTCGTCACCTGGAGCGAGGAATACCGGTGCTGGTTCGTGAGCCGAGCGATTTCGTCGCGGAGGTCGCCACCTTTGAGGCAGAGTAAGCCTGGCGTCCAGTGTGCTTCGTTCAGCTCACTGCGGAGGGGAACTCGACGGCGCTCGTACCATCGCCAGAGTGCATTGAGGGGGGCCGTGGCTCGGGAGACGGCGTAGTGCGCGTGTCCCGCCCACGTCTCAGCGCGGGTGTGGTGCACGTGCACGTTCGAGAGCCCCAGCTGCGTCGCCATGTCGTCGATGGCGCGAAGCTTCTTGAGAGTGCTGTCCACGAGGTGGAACGTCACTGCTGGAAAGCGGATGGCAAGCGGAATGCCTGGTAGGCCGCCGCCTGTTCCGAAGTCGGCCACGGCGCAGCCGTCCGGGAAGGCACGCTCGGCGAGCGCAAGGCTGTGGAGCATGTGGCGCTCAAAGACGACAGCGGGCTCGGTCGAGCGCGAGATCAGGTTGACGCGCGTGTTCCAATCGAGCAGCAAGCGCTCGTAGTCGGCGAGCTGCTTCCGTTGTGCTGGTGTGCAGGCGTCGAGCGGGTTCCACGGGTGTTGCTGGGACGACATCAGCATCTACACCTGGTTTGAGGCCGTGTTTTGGGCTGTTTCACGGCGCGATGTTTCACGTGAAACATCGGCAGGCGCGTCGGCTCCATCGCCCGACGGCACATCGGTAGTCGTGTGATCCTCAGGCATACGGCGGCGCTTGAGAAGCACCATCAGCGCGGAGATGTCGGCGGGGCTGACGCCGCTGATGCGGCTTGCCTGGCCGAGCGTCTCGGGACGAATCTTGGCGAGCTTCTCCCGCGCCTCTATGGTGATTGCACCGACCCCGTCGAAGTCGAAGCCGGTGGGTACGCGGTAGCGTTCGAGCTGCTGCATCTTCTCCACCTGCGCCTGCTCGCGCTCGAGGTAGCCCGCGTACCGTAGCGCCGTTGCTGCCTGCTCCAACGTCGATCCGAGGCCCGGGCCCTCAGTCACGAGGTGACGGCGCCCCGTTGCATCGAGGAGCGCGGCGAGGTCGACCTCCGGGCGGAGCGCGAGCTTACCGAGCTTCAGCCCCTGCCCCACCGGCGTCGAGCCGATGGCTTCGAGGTAGCCATTCACCTCGGTGGACTTGACCGACTCCTTCTCAATCGCCGCGATGGTCTGTGTGAGCGCGGCCTCCTTGGCGCGCATCCGGGCGAGGCGCTCCGGTGTTGCGAGGCCGAGGTCGTGGCCCAGTTGGGTGAGGCGGAGGTCGGCGTTGTCCTGCCGAAGCAGAAGACGGTATTCCGCGCGGCTCGTAAACATGCGATAGGGCTCGTCGGTCCCCTTCGCCACGAGGTCGTCGATCAGCACCGCGATGTACGCTTGGTCGCGCGTGAGCACGAGCGGCGTCGCGTCGCGCAGCCGTTGCACGGCGTTGATGCCCGCGATGAGCCCTTGCGCGGCGGCCTCTTCGTAGCCGGTCGTGCCGTTGATCTGCCCCGCGAAGAAGAGCCCGTCGATGGCCTTGGTCTCAAGCGAGTAGCGGAGTTGGTAGGGCGGGACGTAGTCGTACTCAATCGCGTAGCCGGGTCGCAGCATGTGCGCCTGTTCCAGTCCGGAGATCTGGCGCAGCGCCGCCACCTGGATCTCCTCAGGCAGGCTTGTCGAGAAGCCATTGACATAGACCTCATAGGTGCTGCGTCCCTCCGGTTCGAGAAAGAGCTGGTGCTGCTGTTTCTCGGCGAAGCGGTCGATCTTGTCCTCGATGGAGGGGCAGTAGCGTGGCCCGCGCCCCTGGATGCGGCCCGCGAACATCGGACTGCGCTCGAAGCCCGTGCGGAGCGTGTCATGGACGGCCGGGCTCGTGTAAGTAAGCCAGCACGAGAGCTGCTCGTCCGGAAGCGCGTCGCTCATGAAGGAGAACGGCGAAGGCTCGGCGTCACCCGGCTGCTCCTCGCAGACGCTGTAGTCGATGGTGCGCCCGTCGATGCGGGGCGGTGTGCCGGTCTTGAGGCGACCCAGTTCGAAGCCATGCTGTTCGAGGCAGGCGCTCAGGCCCACGGCCGCGCGTTCGCCGCTGCGTCCGCCGCCGTACTGCCGCTCGCCGATGTGGATCGTGCCGTTGAGGAACGTGCCGCTCGTAAGGATGACGCACGGGGCATAAAACTCCTGCGCCGTCTGCGTGCGAATGCCGACCGCACGCTTGTGCCCTACTTGCTCGTCTAAGATGACTTCCACGGCCATGTCCTGCCGGAAGAAGAGCGTCGGGATCGCTTCGAGTTCCTCGCGGACCGCGGCGGCGTAGGCGGCCCGGTCGCTCTGGGCGCGGGGGCTCCACACGGCCGGACCCTTGCTCCGGTTGAGCATCCGAAACTGCACGCCCGTGCGGTCGGTGACGCGCGCCATCAGCCCGCCGAGCGCATCGATCTCGCGGACGATCTGTCCCTTCCCGATGCCGCCGATCGCTGGGTTGCACGACATCCGCCCGACCGCCTCAAGGCTCATCGTGACGAGCAGCGTGCGCGCCCCCATCCGCGCCGCGGCGTGCGCCGCCTCGGAGCCGGCATGGCCCGCGCCAACCACGATCACGTCGAACGCATGCGCTAAATCAGTCCGTACCATAGCTAACGCTCAAGCTAAAAGATAAGATGTTTCACCGTGAAACGTGTACAATCAAAGCTGAAACCACGCCCGTTTGGGTCAGAATCGGCGGTTCAGCGCGCCCTTCCACGAAACCGGCGCGCTTCAGATCCCAGCTCAACGCTCGACAGCTTCGATCCGAGGGCATTTCACCGGAGGGAACGAGACGGTGAGACGAGAAAGCGGAGGGGCAGGATTGCGCAGGTTCGCGGCTGCGCAGCCTGCCTGATAACGGAGCAACCTTGTGGGTCTCCGCTTTCGCAGGGATGACTATTTGGAGAGCGTCGGAGGAATGCCAAAGGTCACCGCTGACCTTCCACGAACTACAGCGGGCAACGCGAGCCTCACACAAGGAAGCTGTGGACGGCCACGATAGTGACGCAAGGCCGCAGGCCGTCCTACAGATCTAGATAGCGCATGAACTGCTCGACGCGGTACTGCAGCTCTTCGTCGCGCTGGTCTTCGCCGAAGGTAGCAACGACACGGTAGCCGCGTTGCTCTAAGACGGCGCGGATGCGGCTGCTGTCCGACACGTTGAGCTTCAGCGTCACGCGGGCAATGCCGCTCGGCTCGTGCTCGCTCGCCACGCTGAGCACCTTCGCGCCGTTCTGCTCGACCGCGTACAGCATCGGCCCCAGGGCGTAGTCCCGTTCTGGCATCTCTAGCACGACGATCGTCCCGGCATCGCCCACGGAGAGCATCCGCGAGAGCGTGTCGAAGAGCGTGGTCCGGCGCACCACGCCGAGGAGGACCTCGTCGGCGTCAACGACGGGCAACACGTCGAGGTGGTGGCGCATCATCTGGAGCGCAGCCTCGAAGCTGTGCGTGTCGGGACGGACGCTCACGGGTGCGCCCGCGGGTAGGTCGCCGATGGGTGTCACCGCACCCGCGTGCTCCATGAGCTGCGTCTCCGAGACGAGCGCGACCAGGCGGCCCTGCGCGTCCACGACGGGGAACTGCTCGACCTCCGCCTCCACCGCATCGGTGAGCGCGTCAAAGACAGCATCGTCCGCGTGGAGCGGTTCGAGCGTCAGATCAAGGAGGTCTTGGACAGTCATGGTAGTCAGACGGCACCCGGGGGCGTGTGTTGCGCTACCCCTGAGTGCGGGTCAATACTCATGCCAAGCGGTCTGCGACACGCCAGGCGTGAGGGGCGGTGGTGGTACGGGTAAGAACTACGACTGGAGGCGGCGAAGCTGCAAGGTCTTTCGCCCACCCAGGAGTCGGACTAGGCCGAGCGCGCAAGGTTGCTCACGAGCGCGTCGGGGATCGCCGTTGCCTGGCCGTCGCCGCTTAGAAGCGCCTCGGGGCCGAGCGTCGAGACGACGCGGAGGTCGGCGAAGCGTGTGAGCATCCGGTCGAGGTCGTCGGCGTTCTTCGGCGCGACGCGGTAACGGATCACGAGCGCGGGGATCGCGGTCGAGTCGTCAGCCGCGTCCTTCGAGAGCGCGGTCACGGGCACTTCGGTGTGCACCTCGGCGACCTTGTGGAGGTACGAGCGCTCCTTGCCCGCGCGGACCGGCAGCACGACAGCCTGCTCGCGGTAATCCGCTTCGATGACGTCGAGCAACTGGACACGGAGTTGGTCGAGGCCGATGCCGCGGAGCGCCGAGACGAACGCAGCGTTCTCGTACGACGCCCGGAGACTCGCCAGCAAGCCACGCTCCTCCAACACATCGAGTTTGTTGAACACCATCAGCGTCGGCTTGTCGAGCGCGCCGAGGTCCTTGAGCGTCTGGTTGACCACGCGGATGTGATCCTCAAAGTACGGGTGGCTCGCGTCGACCACGTGCATGAGCACGTCGGCCTCACGCGTCTCGTCGAGCGTGCTCTTGAAGCTCTCGATGAGCTTGTGCGGGAGCTTGCGGATGAAGCCGACCGTGTCCGAGAGCAGCACCGGCTTGTTCGGCGCGAGGAAAGCCTTGCGCGTCGTCGCGTCGAGCGTGGCGAAGAGGCGGTCCTCGGCGTGCACCTGGGCATCCTCGGCGAGCGCGTTCATCAGCGTCGACTTGCCCGCGTTGGTGTAGCCCACGAGCGCCACGCGCGTCTGGTCGGCGCGGCCCTTGCGCTGGGTCGTCCGCTGCCGGTCGATGCGCTCCAGCTTGTCCTTCAGGACGGCGATGCGGCGGCCGATGAGGCGTCTGTCGGTTTCGATCTGCGTCTCGCCTGGCCCGCGCATCCCGATGCCGCCTTTCTGGCGGGAGAGGTGCGTCCACTGCCGCGTGAGGCGCGTCACGAGGTAATCGAGCTGCGCCAACTCAACTTGCGTCTTGGCTGTTGCCGTCTTCGCGCGTCCGGCGAAGATGTCCAGGATCAGCCCCGAGCGGTCCACGAGCTTGCATTCCAACTCGCGCTCCAGATTGCGTGCCTGCACCGGCGAGAGGTCGTCGTCGAAGATGACGAGATCTGCCTTGCGCTTCTCGACGAGGGCTTTGAGTTCCTGCACCTTGCCTTTACCGATGTACGTCGCGACGGCAGGTGTGGTCATGTTTTGCGTGAGGCGGTCGGTCACGTCCGCCCCAGCGGTGTCGGCTAGGAGTTCGAGTTCATCGAGGCTCTCGTCGAGGTGATAGCGGGTGGTCTCGGGCGTCTGGACGCCCACGAGGATCGCGGATTCGCGGGTGGTCTTCGGCTGCAAACGGAAGCGGGTCGGTGGATGGACGGAGGGCGTCTCCAGGAACCTCGCACACAAAGCGCACCCTGGAAAGCGGGATGCTTCAACATGGTGTGGCACCTTGGGTTGCGGTTTGGCTGCAACGCCACGAGAACTTCGAGGTGTGGAGGAGTATGGGGGTGTGAGAGTAAGGGAGAATCAGAGTGAATGAAGCGGTGAAACCAATCCCTGACTTCATGTGAGCGAAAGGGCCGGTTGTGCCCGCACTCTCATACGCACCCACTCTCACACGCCCACACTCTCGCTCCGCCAGCGCATCGCCACGAGCATCTCGGCGACGAGGAACGCGAGCGCGAGCCAGAGGAACGTCTTCCACAGTTCGATGCCTGCCCGCTCCGTTTGCAACTGCTCAGCAGCGCGCAGGCCAGCGCCCCCGGCGGCGTCGAGGAGGCGCACCGGGCGGCCTGTGGCATCGGCGAGCGCATCGCGGGCGTCGGTCGCGTTGAGGCGGGTCAGGTTCGATTCACGGGCGTCGAGGTTGGCAGCAACGCGTCGGAGTAGCGCATCGCCTTGGCGCACGTCGTAGACGCCAGGTGCAGGGACAGCCTCGGGCGGGACCTCCACGAGCAGCGCGCCGGGCAACGCACGTTGCTCGGGGACGGTCTCCGCGCCCACGTCTTCCGGCGCGACGAGGCGGACGGGCGTGCCTTCGCGGATACCGCCGAGGCGTAGCGTCGCCGATTCGCCCACGATCAGCCGCGTGGCTTCGCCGTCTTCGTTCTGGGCGAGGTAGAACGCCGAGCGGTAGAGCAGCGGCACGAACAGCCCGCGCACAGAGAAGTCGCTCCACGCCGGGTCGGGTGCTACGGCGTAGATGAGCGCGGTACCCTGCCCGTGGCGCACCTCCTGTAGGAACGGCCGACCTCCAGGCAGCGCGATCAGCGTCTGCTCCGTGCCGCCGCCCGGTGCGTAGGTCGCGGCGAAGAACACGTCGGGCTGTTCGAGGCGGCGC
>JBCDFF010000004.1:0-35109 GCA_039178415.1 Bacteroidota bacterium | reverse complement strand
CTTCCGGTAGTCCATCCGGTAGAGCTGGTCGCCGGAGAGGATCAGCGTGTGCTCGTGCGGGAACGCGTTGATGTGCGGCATCGACTTGCGCACGGCGTCGGCGGTGCCCTGAAACCAGTCGCGCGACTCGGGGGTCTGCTCCGCGGCGATGATGGTCACGAAGCCGCGCCGGAAGCGGTCGAAGCGGTAGGTCCGGTGGATGTGCCGGTTGAGGCTCGCCGAGTTGAACTGCGTGAGCACAAACATGCTCGTCACCTGCGAATTGATGCAGTTCGAGACGGGGATGTCGATGAGGCGGTACTTGCCCGCGAGCGGCACGGCGGGCTTCGAGCGCGGGATCGTGAGCGGCGCGAGGCGCGTCCCGGCACCACCGCCGAGGATCACCGCCATAAGGTCGCGGGGGTTGGCGCGGAGTGCTTCGGGATCCATGGTCGAGGGGCAAAGAATGGAGAGAAGGGCCTGCTCTAAAGTAGGGGATACGTGGGGCCCCGTGCTAGCGTGTGCGGAGGCGCGAGACGCGGGGAAGCAACAGGGACAATGCCCAGCGGTACGGAAACGTTACGCCCTTGCGAACCCGGCCGGATGGTGCGAGGTTGTCCGTCTGTCTGTTTTTCGAGCCGCCTGTTTGTTTCCAGCCGCATGAGCGACACGTCCCTCCGCCTGCTCGACGCGATCCGCGGCCGCCTGCGCACGGCCCTCCGGCGCCAGACAACCGCCGAGGTCGCCTTCGGGGCGCTGGTGCTCGTGGGGGTGCTTGCGCTGCTGCTGCTCATCGGCGCGGGCGCGGAGGCCGTCTGGTGGCTCGGGAGCGGGCTGCGCGGGTTGTGGCTGGCGCTGTTCGTGGTCGCCGCGCTGGGCGTGCTGGGCTATTTCGTGGCGTGGCCGCTCTTGCGGCTCTACGGCGTGCTGCCGGGCCGCGACGAGCGGACTGCCGCCGTGGCTGCGGGGCAGCGCTTCCCGGAGGTCGGCGACCGGCTCTCGGCGCTCCTCGACCTCGCCGACGGACGCCGCTCGGACGCGCCGACGCCGCTCGTGGACCGCGCCGTGACGGCGCTCGGCACGCACGTCGAGGCCGTCCCGTTCGAGCGGATCGAGGACACGCAGCCGGTGCGCCGCGCCGCGCCGTTCGCCGCTGTGCCTGTGCTCGGCGTGCTCGCGTTCCTCCTCCTCGCCCCGACCTCGTTCACGGGGGCGACGTACCGCCTCTTCAACCCGACGGACGCCTTCGACCGCCCCGCGCCGTTCCGCCTCGACGTGTCGCCCGGCGACGTCGAACTCGTGCGCGGCGACAGCCTCACGGTCACGGCCCTGCCCATCGGCACGAGCTTCCCGGCCACGGCGACGCTCGTGCTCACGCGCCCCGGCGAGACGCGTGCCGAGCCGGTCCGCGTTGCCCTCGGCGAGGACGGCGCGTTCAGCCACACGCTACGCAACCTCCGCTCGACGGTCACCTACCGTGTGGAGACGGCGGGCGTGACTTCGCCGGCATACACCGCGACCGTCGTGGCGCGCCCGCTCGTGCGCGGCCTCCGCGTGACGCTGCGCCCGCCCTCCTACACCGGCCTCCCCGCCCAGCGCCTTGCGCCCGGCGTCGGCGACGTGGCCGCACTGCCCGGCACCCGCGTCGAGGTGGCCGTGCGCCTCGGCGATGAGCCGGTGGCCGACGCCGCGCTCGTCCTGGAAAACGTCGAGGGCACGCCGACGGACAGCGCCGCACTCGCGCAAGACGGCGTCGAAGCGGCGGGCGCGTTCGGGCTGCAGCGGCCGGGCAGCTACCGCGTCCACCTCGAAAACGCCGACGGCTTCGCCAATGCCGACCCGGTCCGCTACCGCCTCGACCTGCTGCGCGACGAGCCGCCCGAGATCACCCTCCAAGGCCCAGGCGATGTCGACCTCGCCGAGCGCCTCCAGGTGCCCGTCCAGGTGCGCGTCACCGACGACTTCGGCTTCCGCAGCCTGCGCCTCTTCTGGCGCCTCACGGAGAGCCGCTACGGCCAGCCCACCGAGACCTTCGAGGCCGTCGACCTCCCCATCGACGCGCGCACGCTCGACCAGCAGGTCCTCTACGACTGGCTCCTCTCCCCCACCACCGGCCTCGACCTCACGCCCGGCGACGCCATCGCCTACTACCTCGAAGTCCGCGACAACGACACCGTCAACGGACCGAAGACGGCGCGCACGGGCACGTTTACGCTGCGCCTGCCCAGCCTCGCCGAGCGCTTCGAAGAACTCGACCGCGCCCAGGACGAAGCCGAGGAGACCATGGAAGACATGCGCGACGAGGCCGACGACGCCCGCCGCCGCTTCGAGGAGCTCCGCGACCAGCTCCGCCGCGACCAGCAGCCCGACTACGAGGACCGCCGCCAGCTCGAACGCCTCCAGAACCAGCAGGAGGCGCTCCAGGAGCAGGCCGAGACGCTCTCCGAGCAGATGCAGGAGCTACTCGACCAGATGCAGCAGGAGAACCTCGTCGACGAGGAGACGCAGCGGATGTACGAGGAGATGCAGCGCGTGATCGACGAGATCCAGTCGCCCGAGTTGCAGGAGGCGCTGCAGCGCTTGCAGGAGTCGATGGAGAACATGGACCTCCCGCAGATGATGCAGGCGATGGAGGACTTCGAGTTCAACGAGGAGCAGTTTCGCGAGCGCCTGGAGCGGGCGCTGGAGCTGTTCAGGAAGCTCGAAGTCTCGCAGGAGCTCGACGAGGCCGCCCGCCGCGCCGAGGAGCTCGCCAAGACGCAGGAGGCGCTGCAGGAGCAGACCGAAGCGCTGGAGGACGAGTCGGAAGACGGTGGGTCGGAGGACAGTGTGCCAGAGGACAGTGAGTCGGAGGGCAACGAATCTGAGTCAGGCGAACAGTCAGAGTCAGGTGAGCAGTCCGACAGCGAATCGGAGAACGGCGATGAGTCCGAATCTGGTGAGCAGTCGGAGAGCGGAAACGAGTCAGAGTCGGGTGAGCCTCCCGAATCGGGCGAACAGTCCGAATCGGGTGACAACGGACAACAGCCAACGGACAACGGACAGCAACCCAAGACCCCCGAACAGCTTGCGGAAGAACAGGAGCGCGCCGCCGAGGAGATGCAGGCGCTCGAAGAGCTGCTCCGCGAGGTCCAGGAGAAGATGGAGGCGCTCCGCGACGAGGGTCCGGCCCAGGAGATGCAGCAGATGCGCGAGCAGTTGCAGCAGCAGCAGCTCCCCCAGCAGATGCAGCAGAACAGCCAGCAGCTTCAGCAGCAGCAGCTCCAGGACGCGCAGCAGGGCCAGCAGCAGATGCAGCAGCAGCTCCAGAACCTCCGTCAGCAGCTCCAGGAGATGAGCCAGCAGATGCAGGGCGAGCAGCAGCAGATCAACATCGCCGCGCTGCGCCGGTCGCTCGACGACGTGCTCACGCTGAGCGAGGAGCAGGAGGGCCTCGGCCTCGACGCGCAGACGCTCACGCGCGACAGCCCCGCGCTCCGCCCGATGGCGCAGCAGCAGGTCGGCCTGGCCGACGGCCTCGCGACGGTCGCCGACAGCCTCAACGCGCTCGCCCGTGAGATCCCGCAGATGACGCGCCAGGTGCAGGTCCACACGGGAGGCGCGCTCCGCGAGATGGGCCTCGCCACCGAGCAGCTCGCCGAGCGCCGTGCGCCGCAGGCCGCCGGGCACCAGCTCGCCTCCATGACCCACCTCAACGACCTCGCGCTGCTGCTGTCGGAGTTGCTCGACCAGATGATGAACAACCCGTCCGGCGGCGGCGGCGGCGGCATGTCGATGCAGCAGATGATGCAGCAGCTCCAGCAGGGCCAGCAGCAGATGGGCGACCAGATCCAGCAGATGCTCAACGACATGGCCGGGCAGCGTCTCTCCGGCGACCAGCAGCAGCGCCTCGAACAGATGGCCCGCCAGCAGCAGCAGCTCCGCGAGCAGCTCCAACAGCTCATGGAGCAAGGCATGGAGGACGGCACCCTAGACGCGCAGCTCCAGAGCCAGCTCCAGCGCATCGCCGAGCAGATGGAAGAGGCGGCCCGCGAGCTGCGCCAAGGCCGCGTCAACCGCCGCACGGAGCAGCGCCAGCAGCAGATCCTGGAGCGGCTGCTTCAGGCCGAGGAGTCGATCAACCAGCGCGGACGGAAGCAGGAGCGCGAGGGACGGTCGGGCGACGCGTACACCAACCCCGACCCGCCGCCGCTGCCCCCGCGCGACGCGGACGCCGACCGCCTCCGCCGCGACCTCATCCGCGCGCTCGAATCGGGCTACGCGCCCGACTACCAGGACCTCATCAAGCGCTACTTTGAGCAGCTACAGGAGCGCGCGCAGCCGGACGGGGAGTAGCGCCTCGCGTAACCGTAGGATCATACCAGATCCTCTTGCGGAATCTGGGCGTGGATGTGTGCCGGTACGAACGTGTGGAGGCCTTCGTCCTCGTCCGTACGTTCATACGCGGATGGTACCTCCGCGCTGCGCACGTCCACACCCAAAGCCGGCCTCGAACCCCAGGCCAAACCGCCGCGATGCTTCCGGATTTGGCAACACACGGCACGGTTGGGGAAGTCGAGAGCGGTCGGTAAACTACCGTCTCCTCTTCACCCACGCTACGCTCCCATGCGCGCGCTCTCGCTCCTCCTCGCCGCCCTCGCCCTTGTTGCCCTCGCCCTTGTTGCCCTCGCCGTGCCGGCCTTCGCCCAAGCAGGCGAGCGCGGTGCAGCCCTCCTCATCAACGAAATCCGCATCGATCAGCCGAGTGCGGACGACGACGAATACGTCGAGTTCGTGAACCTCACGGGGGCGCCCTTCTCCCTCGATGGCTACACGTACCTCGTGATCGGTGATGGCGCAGGGGGGAGTGGGGTCGTGGAGTCGGTCACACGCTTCGGAGCGAGCGACATCGTCCCCGCCAACGGTTTCTTTCTCGTCGCGGAAGACGGCGACACGTTCGGAGCCATCGCCGACATCACGACAGCGTCGCTCAACTTCGAGAACAGCGACAACGTCACACACCTCCTCGTCAACGGCTTCACGGGGGCCGACCAGGACGACCTCGACCTCAACGACGACGGCACGCTCGACCTGACGCCGTGGATGTTTGTGCAAGACGCCGTCGCCCTCATCGAAACCGTCGGCTCGGGCGACCAGGTCTACGCGACCGCACTCGGCGGCACCGACGTGGGCCCCAACGGCTCCTTCGTCCCGAGTCACGTCTACCGCGATGCAGCCACGCTTGCCTGGGTCATCGGCGAGTTCGACCCGAGCGCGAGCAACGACACCCCCGGAGCCACCAACACACCGCCCTCGTCGGACACGCGCGTCTTCTTCGGCGCGGCCACGGGTGCCGCCGACGAGGGCGATGGCACCGTGACGCTCACCGTTTCGATCGCGGGCCCCGACGCCACCGTAGCGACCACGGCGGACGTCGCACTCACCTCCGGCGACCCCCTCGACCTCGACCGCTACATGACGCAGTCGGTCGCCTTCCCAGCAGGCGACGGCTCCGATCAGACCGTGACCGTCACCATCACCGACGACATGGACATCGAGGGCACGGAGGCCTTCACCTTCACGCTCCAAAACGTGGCGGGCGGCAATATGGCCGCGGCCGGCTCGCGCGACACGTTCACCCTCACGCTCACCGACAACGACAACGCCACAGGCAGCTTCGACGTGGTCATCAATGAGATCCTGATCGACCCGAACACTGGAGACACGACCGACGGCATTGGCGACTTCGATACCGACGGCGACGGGGACGCCGAGACTGAGGACGAGTTCGTCGAACTCTACAACAACGGAAGCAGCGCCGTCGACATCAGCAGTTGGGAGCTCTACGACGGCTCGGGCTTCCGCCACACGTTCACGGCGGGCACCGTCCTCAACCCCGGCGACTTTATCGTCGTCGTGGGGCGTTGGGACAACGGCTCTCCCCCCGCCGGCGTGGTCAACGCGAGCGATGGCATGCTCAGCCTCAACAACGGCGGCGACTCCGTCTTTCTGTACAAGCCATCCACCGGGGAATATGTCGTGGCGCGCTACAACGGCGACACGTCGTCCTTTCCAGGCCCGGTTGCCACCCTGATCGGCGAGACCAACTTCGGCAGCGACACCGATGGGGAGTCCCTCCAACGCGCGCCGGACGGCTCCGCCACCATCGTGAGCTCGCCCCCCAACCCCGGCGCGCTCAACATCCCGGTCGAGTTGACGGCGTTTAGCGTGACGCTGGACGGCATCGCGGCACGCCTCGCCTGGACGACATCGTCCGAGACGAACAACCGGGGCTTTGAGGTGCAAATGCGCGGGCCGCAGGACGCGGCCTTCGACGTGCTCGGCTTTGTGGAGGGTCGCGGGACCACGACCGAGACAACGGCCTACGGCTTCCGCACCGATGCCCTCGCGGCGGGCAGCTACACGTTCCGGCTGAAGCAGCTCGACTTTGACGGGGCGTTTGAGTATAGCCCCGAGGTCGAGGCCACCGTCACACTCGACGACGCGTTCACCCTGTCGGACACGTATCCCAACCCGTTCTCAGGAGTCGCCGAGCTCTCGCTGCGGGTGCAGCAGCCGCAGGCCGTCCTCGTCACTGTCTACGACGCGCTCGGCCGCACCGTGGCGACGCTGCACGACGGCCCGATGACCCCGGAGGTCCCGGCCGCCATAGCACTCGACGGGCGCTCACTCGCGAGCGGCCTCTACGTGATCCGCGTCGTCGGCGAGACGTTCGCCACCACACGGCGCGTCACGCTCGTTCGGTAGACCTCCGCGATCCCGCCTGGGGCTCGCGGTCAGTTCCCCAGGCGGAGGTCGCCGTAGGAGAGAATCTCGCGTCCGGCATAGATGCGGAGCCGGTACGTCGCGCCTGGCGGGAACGTTGGGGTGACGCCGCTGGCTGTCCGGCGCGGGTCGAAGTCCACGAAGAACTGCGCGCCGCCGTCATACCCGACGTTGGCGAACACGACCGCGACCTCGCCCGGCTCGCGGTCGTCGCCGTCGCGGTCGAAGTCGAAGGAGGTCTCCAGCGTCAGGAAGCTGGGGAAGAGCCCGGCGTCTTGGACGCGGAGCGTAAACGCAACGCGCTCGCCCACAGGCACCGGGTTGGGGGCCGGCGTCTCCAGGAAGAACGCGGCGGTGGCGAAGAAGGGGGCAATCTGCCAGTCGTTGTTGTCGAGACCGTCGGGCGGCAGGAAAGCCTGGGCTTCGAAGTCCCGCTGCTGCTCCGCAGAGTCGCACGCGGGGGCCAGCACGAGGACCGCGAGGAGAGCCGCAAAGAAACGGTACATGCGCGTCGAAACGGTGAGCGGTGGTGAGCGTTGCGCTACAACCCTGTCTAGCGTCTCGGTTCCCCGCGCCCCCGTTTATGCCCCCTGTCGCCTCCGCGCCCACTGCACGCTTCGCGACCGAGACGCTGCGCGTGGACCTCGCGGGGCGTCGGATCCTGAACGGGCTGTCGTTTCGCGTCGAGCCGGGCACGGTGACAGCCCTCGTGGGCCCCAACGGCAGCGGCAAGACCACGCTGCTGCGCACGCTGGCCGGGCTGCTGCCCCACGAAGGGACGCTGCTGCTCGACGGGACGCCCCTGCATGCCTGGACGGACCGCGACCGCGCGCGGCACCTGGCCTACGTGCAGCAGCGCCCCTCGCTCGCGTTCGACCTCACCGTTCGTGAGTTCGTCTCTCTGGGGCGCATGCCGCACCGAAGTTGGCTGGCGGGCCCCTCGGAGGCCGACTGCGCTGCCGTAGCCGACGCGCTCGCCACGGCCCGACTCACCGATCTTGCCGGCCGGTCGGCGCGCGCGCTCTCGGGCGGCGAGCACCGGCGGCTGCTCCTCGCACAGGCCCTCGCGCAGGCCACGCCCACCCTGCTCCTCGACGAGCCCACCGCGCACCTCGACCTCCGCCACCACCTCGACCTCGCCGCGCTGCTCCAACGGCTCCACGCAGACGGACGGACCCTCGTCGTGGCGCTGCACGAACTCGACCTCGCGGCGCGGCTGGCGGACCAGGTGCTGCTGCTGCACCGAGGGCATCTCGTCGCCGCAGGTCCCCCCATCGACGTGTTGACGCCGCCGCACCTCGCCGAGGTCTTCGGCGTTACCGCCACCGTCACGCCGACCGCCGACGGGCTGCACTTTCGCTATCGCCCCGGCACCGGCTCCTGACTGCCGCGTACCCGTGGTCCCTTCTCACTTCGCACCTCTTGCTTCCCTCTCATGAAAGTCTACACCCGCACGGGCGATGACGGCACCACCGCCCTCTTCGGGGGCGAGCGCGTCGCCAAGACCCATCCCCGCATCGATGCCTACGGCACCGTGGACGAGACGAACGCCTGCCTCGGCCTTGCCCGCGCCCACCTCAAGTCGATGGTTTCGCTCGGCTCCACGATCTACCAGGGAGCCGGCTTCTCCGACGCCGACTTCGCCCACGCCGACGGCCTGCTCGACCGCATCCAACACGACCTGTTCGTTCTCGGCGGCGACCTCGCCTCGCCTCACGACACGAAGTATCCCGTCCCACGCGTGACGCTGGACCACACCGCGGCGCTGGAGACCGAGATCGACCGGCTCGACGAGGACCTGCCGGCGCTCAAGCACTTCATCCTGCCGGGCGGGAGCGCCGCCGCTGCCGCGCTGCACCTCGCACGCACCACCTGCCGCCGCGCCGAACGTCTCACCGTGGACCTCGCCCACCTGGAGCCCATCTCCGAGGCCTGCCCGCGCTACCTCAACCGGCTCTCCGACCTCCTCTTCACGCTCGCACGCTGGGTGAACCACCGCGCTGGGATCACCGACCCGATCTGGGCTCCCGTCGAGCGCTGACGGTCACACCGACGCCAAACAACGGCGGGCGGCTCCGAGATGGAGCCGCCCGCCTGCATGTCGGCTGGCCCCGAGGCGCTAGTTGAGCACGTTGAGCAGCAGCGAGAAGCGGATGGTGTCCGAGAGCGGCGAGTTCTCCTCGACGGCGTAGATGTAGGACAGGTCCACGCCGATGATCTGGTAGCGGATGCCCGCGCCAAAGGTGAGGTACTCCCGGTTCCCGTTGTACGGGTTCTCGTAGAAGTAGCCCGCGCGGATGGCGAAGAGGTCGTCGTACCAGTACTCCAGCCCGAGGCCGATCGTGAGCTGCTCGAGCACGCCCAGCTCGCGACAGGTGTTGTCGAGGTCGCAGTTGTACACCTCCTCCTGGCTGACGGGGTTGCCGTCTTCGTCGTTGTCGCCGGGGTTGAGGTCCACCGAGATGGGCTGCCACGCGCTGAAGATGGACGTCAGGAACGACTTCGGCTCGCGGGTCGGGTTGCCACTCTCGTCTTCGCCCGTCTCGAAGTCGATGAGCGTTTTGGTGAAGTCGAGGGCCAGGTTGACACGGTTGAAGTCATCGAGGTTGGCCGTCATCGCCCCGCCGAAGCGCAGGTTCGTCGGGATGGGGTCGCTCTGCTCGCCGTCCACGTACTGGATGGTCGGCCCCATGTTGGCGAGGTTGAAGCCCAGGCTCGGCTCCAGGACCACGCTGCCGAGGCTGAAGCTCGGCGCGCGCCAGAGGCCCGAGAGGTCAAAGCCGACCGAGATGCCCGCGTTCGTGGACTGGTTGCCGACGTCCACACCGCCGGTGAGGTTCGAGTAGATGAACCGCAGCCCTGTGCCTAGGGCGAAGCGTTCGGTCACCTTGGCCGCGTAGGAGACGCCAACGGCGAGTTCGCCCGCCGAGAAGGTGCCGAGGTCCTGGTTCTGCTCACCACGGTACTCCTGCTCGCCCAAGTCGAGGTAGGTGATGTGAGCCCCGAAGGTGCCGATGCCGTCCACGGCGTACTTGCCGGAGAGGTAGTAGTAGTACAGGTCGGCCTGGAGCGACGGGAGCCACTGCGAGACCGTCATCGAGGCCTCGACGCCGTCCTGGAAGGCGAGGCCCGCCGGGTTCCAGAAGACGGCACTGGCGTTGTCGGCAATGCCGACGCCCGCGTTGCCCATCCCGGCAGCCCGGCTGTCCGGCTCGATCTGAAGGAAGACGACGGCGGCCCCACCCACCTGAGCACGGACCGGCAGGGCGAGCGCAGTCAGGGCTACCAGCGCGAGGCAGGAGCGAAGGAAACGAGACATGGTTCGTTTGGTGTTGGAGAATGTCAACGATGCAAGTGCCGTCGCAACGATCAAATAGGCGTGGGGATGTGGGTGGGCGTGAACTGAGCGGAGAACGATAAGCTAGCAAATCGCGGGCCGCAATGGTATCGCTGGGGCCCCACGGGGATGTTGGCGACCGTAGGGCGCCACGGGAACGCCCCCACGGCGGCGCCATCTCGACGTGGGGGCGTCTGTGCTGCGGGCGGGCGCTCAGCGAATGATCGCGAGCCGCTCGATGCGCTCTGCGACCTGCCGCTCCCCCTCCGCACGCTCCACCTCAACGCGCAGGCGGTAGAGGTAGACCCCACTGGCGAGGCGGTCAAAATCGTCGTCGAGGCCTTGCCAGGGGATGCGGATGAGGTTGCCGTCGAGCGTGCCCGAGGGCAGCGTGGCTACATCGTCGAGCGTGACGACGGGCCGGCCCGAGAGGGTGTAGATGCGCAGCTGCACCCGCGCGGGGGTGCCCGGTGGCTGGTTGTGCTCGAAGACGAAGTCGGTCGGGCCCGGTGTCGGGTTGGGGTAGTTGAGGACGTTGCGGACCACGAGGTCGTCGTCGGCCGCGACCACGTAGGTCAGGGTGGCCTCGGTGGAGTTGTTGGCCACGTCCCAAGCGCGGACGGTGAGGCTGTGCGGCCCCTCGGCCTGCTCGGGGAGCGTGAAGCGGATGGTGCCGCTGCCCGCGTCGTTGAGGTCGCCCTCATAGAACGAGCCGATGTCGATGGCACCAGCCGCGTCGCCGTCGAGGGTGAGCAGCAGCTGGTGCCCCACGCCCGAGCCGACGGTGTTGATGCCGGTCTCGTCTTCGAGCCGCACCACGAGCGTGGGCGCTTGCCCCACGAGGCCCCCGTCCACAAAGGCGGCCTGGGGAGCGCTGTCGCGCGTGGACGGCTCGGTGCCGGGCTCTCCGTTGAGGTCGGCGTCGGTGGCGAAGCGGAGCGTCATGCGCGGGCCCGCGGTGTCGCTGCTGCCCGCCCCGGCGGTGGTGCTGATGACCACGTCCTCGGTCGCCCCCGCGCCGTCCGTGCCAGCAGAGCGCGCATAGACCGCGATGCGACCTGGCGCCCCCGAGTACGACACGTCGCGCGGCACCACGAAGGCCACGCGGAAGCGCCCCTGGCTCACGCTGGCCCGTCCCTGGAAGAGGCGGTCGTTGCGCACCTCGAAGTCGCCGCCCGGCTGGAAGCGCTGGGCTTCCTCAGGGATGGCCACCTGGCGGGCCGCGTCGAACACGGTCACCTCCACGTCGCCCTCAAACGACGTGTCCACCGTGCCATCGAGGTTGAGCACCTCGCCCTCGACCTCGGTGCGGTCGAGCGCGCGCAACTGCGGCGGGCTGTCCGGGCTGATCGGCTGGCCGTTGACCGTCGTCAGGCGGACGGTCCGCGTCGGCAGGCCGATGCGCATCGTCGGGTCACCAAGGAGCGCGAACTTGCGGTTGTTCGACTCCGCCCCGTCGTCTGTGTTTTTGGTCGTCCGCACGATGTCGCCGAGGCGACGGGGGCGGCCATCGGGGTCGCGCACGAACAGCGCCTCGTTGAGCCGCAGGTTGAGCGCCGTGTTGAGCGACGAGAGCGACGACGACGTGAACACGACCCGGAGCGTCGTGAGCATGGCGATGCCTCCCCCCTCGGGCCGCAGCAGCATCAGCTCGGCGGCGCTCTGCTGGTCGATCATGTCCATGCGCCCGAACGAGCACGTCGCGGTGATGCAGAGCGTGGGCCGCCCCGCGTTGTCCAGCGCCTCGATGGCCTCGCGGTCGAGGAGGCTCTCGTCGGCGAGGCGCTCGATGCCTCCGTGTCCGGCGTAGTTCCACACGAGGGTGCCCTCGTTGATGGCGCGGACGGCATCGGCGCTCGCCTGGGGATAGCGCCGCCCGACAGCGGTCACCTCGGGGGTGTAGGAGAGCGTGTAGACCTTTTGCTGGTTGATGTAGGGGGCCGACGGCTTCACCGCGTTGACCGCCACCGCATCGATGTTCTGGAGGTGGAGGTCGGCGTCGCTCGGGGCGGGGTTGTTGTCGTCGGAGAGGAAGGTGTAGCGCGTCCGCCAGGCTCCGAAGCTGGTGGGGTCCTCGTAGGCCTGGATCTTGGCAACGAGCGCTTCGGCCTCGGCGAGCGTCCGCACGGGCAGCCTCCCGATGCCCACGTCGACGCGCTCGGCGCTCACACTCGTCAGACTGATGTAGGGCCAGACGCCCTCGTCGGCATCGAGCAGTCCGAAGTAGTCATCCGACGTGTAGGAGCGCTCCAGGAAGAGCGACTCGTCGGACTCGTACATCGGGATGTAGTTGTCCACGACCCTGCCATCGTCGCGGAAGCCCGCCTGGATGCCTCGGAAGTCGTAGTGGCCATCGCCGAAGAGCAGGAGGTAGTCGGGCAGGCGAGCAGGCGTATCGGCGCGGTCATAGAGGAACGTCATGAAGTCCCGGACGGCGCGCATGTCGACATGGCCGCCTGAGAACTCGTTGTAGACCTGCTCGATGTCTGCGACGAGCACGCGCAAGCCGTCGCGGTCGCGCCGGTAGGCAGCGAGCGCCTCCGCAGCGGGCAGGAAGTCTGCATGGGTCACGATGACGAAGTCGGGGAAGCCCGCGAGGCCGTGCAGGTTTTGGTTGGCCACGGCGCGCCCCACCGGCGGTGCCTCGATCCGCCCCGCCGTCGGGACGAAGGCGACCAGTTCGCGGGGGGTGGCGGGATCGGTCACTTCGATCTGCACCAGATAGGTGCCGCCCTCAGCCCGGGTGCCGAGCGCGCGGATCGCGTTGGGCTCGGTCACGTCCCACACCTGGGGGGCGCTCGTGAACCCACCCAGCGCGAACTCGTACCGCCCCGTCCCACCGCCCGGCGTGTGGAAGCGGAGGTACCCATCCTGCGCCTGGAGCTCGCGCGAGGCGAAGACCCGCAGCCAGTTGAGGTAGGAGGTCGGGTTGTTTTGCGAGCCAATGAGGCGGAAGTCGAGCTGGAGCGGCTGCGTGGAGGGAATGGTCTCCTCTACGAACGAGAGGCGGTTCTCGCGCGCGTAGAAGCTCGTCGCCGTGTTCAAGGACGCGGCCGAGGGGCGCGCCGAGGCCACCACGGTACCGTTCCGCTCAAACTGGATCTCCACGGCCGGGCTTGCGCGCGTTGCGGTGAGGGCCTCGAAGCGGACCGCGGTCCCTGGGAGGCGCCCCACCAGGGTGGTGTCGAGGACGCTTCGCACCGGCCGGGCGGCCACCACGTCCTGGCCGAGCCAGTCGAGGCCCGAGCCGCCGCCGCTCGACTCCGCCATGAAGAGGTCTTCCTCCACGAAGAGGCGATCCAGGAACTGCGTCCGGCGCAGCGCATCCGCGTAGCCGGGGAACGCCCCGGCCGTCACCCGCTCCCCTGCCTCGGCTCCAACGTGGACGAAGTACGAGGCTGTGGTCGTGAATGGATTCACGTAGTGCGCCCAGTCGGTCGCGGTGGTGTCGTAGCGCCACCCGTTGGGGGCCTCGGCAAAGAAGTAGAGCGTGCCGCCGTCGGCGAAGGTGGGCCCGCCCTGCGTCCAGACGGCATTCTGCGCGAGGTCGGCAATCCGCGGATCGCCGTTGAGCGCGGGGAGCGGCTCGCCACCGTTGCCATAGATCTGGAGTTGATCGACCTGCACGCTGCCGGGGTCGAGGCCGAGGTCGCGGAGGTAGTCCGCATCGATCCGGTAGACCCCCTCGCGGGTGATCGGGAGCTTGTGCCAGGTGCCGTCGGCGAGCACGCTCCGCTCGACGGCCACATGTGGCGAGAGGCGCGCGCGCGCGAAGGAGCGGGACGCAAGCGGGGCTGTGGCGGCGGCGGTCCGGCCCGTGGCGAACGGGGTCGCGTAGACCACCCGCACGACAACGCGGCGGTAGCGGCGCAGCACCCCTGCCTCGGCGTCGGCGCGCAGCACCCCCACGCTGAGCGTCCCCGCCGGCTGACGGCGCTCCGTGCCGATGGCTTGGACCCGCGCTAGATCGAGGCCCAGCGCCGACCACCGCTCCAGGTCCGTCTGCGGCGGCAGCGCCACCTCATCGAAGTCGGCCGCCACGATCTCGACGCGCGGGCGCTGCGAGGTGGGCAGCGGCACGCTCACGGCGGCGTCGCGCCACCCCCCGGCGGCGTTGGCCAGCAGCAAGCTCGGACTGGCGAGGCGTCCTGCGCGGTCGGCCAACGACCCCGCCCACGTGACCGTCATGGCATACGTTGCGCTTCCCGACGAGGCGTCGAGGAGTTCGATGCGCGGGGCCGTACGGACCACCGGGGGCTCGGAGCGCCGCTCCTCGGGAAACGCCAGCGTACGACCAGACGGTGCTGGCAGCGCCCGCTGAACCGCACCGCTGCGGGTTGGCGGCGGCGCGGCCTCCCGCTGCGCGTCCTGCTGCGTCGCAGCGGTGCGCGTGGCGTCCTGAGCGGGGCGCTGTGCCTGAGCGGGGGCGGTGCTGAGTAGCACGCCACTGACCAGCACACCCAGGAGCACGGCCGGTGTTGGCTGAGAAAATCCTCGCAGGAAAGAGAGCATCGTCGATTCGGTGGGCAGGCCCTGAGAGAGCGGGGGTCAGCAGGCAGTGTCCTTCCGCTTGGGTGCGGAAGGCGGCGCCTCGTGGTAGGGAGCGGCGCAGCCCGAAGATCCCGGACGATCTCGATACACGCGAGGGCCGCGCCTCGTCTAGCGAATGCCAGGGGCGACAGCCTAGAGCCGGTCGGGCAGCCGTAGCGCTACGAACTCGATGCGGCGAGGGGGGTGCGTGTGAGGATGGGCGAGCCCGGCCTGCGTCTCGAGATCAGCGGTGTCTCGCGGTGCAGGTGTCCTGAGATCGGACTCGCTTCGACGGCGTGCCCATGGATGCGGGCAGGGACGGCGAATATAGCCGTGACACTCAGCGGGCACAAGGGTATCCTGCCCCCCCACCCCCCTGGGGCGGGCCCGGCCCCCAACGGCACGACGGCGACCTCCCACCTGGGAAGCCGCCGTCGCCTTCGTGCAGAGACGGGCTCGGGTGTGGCCCGCAATGCGCGCTGGAGCAGAGCGCCTCAGCTGTTGATGTTGCGGTGGATCGCCTGCCGCGTCAGCCCGATGCGCTCGCCGAGTTGGGAGCGGTTGTCAATGCCGGGGATGCCGACGAAGCCGTTGACGAGGCTCGTGAGGTACTCCTGGCGCAGCTTGTTGATCGGCACCGGACCGAGGATCTTGGCGATGTCGAGCGCGCCGAGGTCTTCCTGGCAGGCACGGATGTCCGCTTCGAGACGCTCCTTGATGGAGTTCCAGACCGGCACCTTCGAGAAGATCTGGCGCGCCTGCTCGTAGTACTCGAGCGCGAGGCCGAAGAAGCGGAACTCCCGGTGGTAGAGCGACGCAAGCTGGTGAAGCACGACGCCCTGCTCGGCGATGAGGTCGTTGCGGGTGGCGAGCTCGAACGCTTTCTGGATCAGTTCCTCCCCGTCGGCCGTGTTGCCCTGCTTCACGAACACATAGCCCTTGTTCATGAGAGCCTTTGGGATGTACTCCACGAGCCCGTTGCGACGGCTGAGGTTGTAGACACGGTCAAACTGCTCGACGGCCTCGTCGTACTGCCCTTGCTCGGCCAGGATGCCTGCCTTCTGGTAGACTGCGGCGATCTCCCAGGGGCGGGTGCCGAGGTTGCGCGCCTCCTCACGCACCCGGTCGAAGTACTGCAGCGCGGCCACGGGGCTCGCCAGGCGATGGCGCATGAGCCAGCCGAGGCGGTAATCGAGGACGACCGTCTGGTACGCGTCGTTCGGCTCCACGAAGGCGAGCTCGGTCTTGACCCGCTCGATGGGGGCGTCGCGGAGGCAGCGGACGGCTTGCAGCTGGACGTGCGTACGCCCGATGGCGTCGAGGGCGGGGTCCTTGAGCAGCTCGTTGAACTCGAGAAACGCATCATAGACGCGGGCCTTGTCCATGGCGGCCACCGCGCGGAGCCAGCGGCGACGCTGGGCCTCGGGGAGCGCGTTCAGGTGGTCGGCAGCCCGCTCGATGTGCTCGAGTTCGTGGGCCGGGTTCATCGGGACGGAGGGCATGACACAAAGCAGGGGAGTGCGTGGGAAAAACACCGCTGCGACCCGGCGACAGACCGTGGCGGCGAAGCCTGAAGCGCGGTCGTCCAGCGTGCTTCAGGTATCGGGCTGCCCCCTGTTTGCTTTAGCCATCTGTTTCGTTTTCTCTACAAGTCGGCCTTTCACTGCGTTTACTTCCGCGAATTGTCACGCTCTTTAATTCCTTTGTACCCGGTAATAAATTCCGCAGGCCACCGTGCCCTCCAAGGCCCTCGGCCACTACACGCTAGGCCTGCACGCGGGCCCGGCGAGCAGGCTCTCCTGCCCAGTGCCTCAACGAGCGGAGTGCCTCAGCGAGCGGAGTGCCTCGGCGAGCGGGGCTCCACGCAAAAGGGCGATGCCGTAGCACCGCCCTCGTCGCTTGAGTCCCGAAACGTGTCGTGGCTAGTTTGGCAGCGCGGCCTCGTGGCCCACGTGCTGACGCAGGTGCTGCTTGAGCCGGTTGAGCTTGTCCAACTCTCCCGTGAGCTGGTGGCTGGCCTCCGCGATGTGCTCAATCGCGGTGAGGAGCATCGGGTCGAGGTCCATCATGCTTCCCAGTTCCCTGACGAACTGGGCGTTGCCCGAGATGGTGGTAAGCGGATTGTTGATGTCGTGCGTGACGCTGCCGACCTCGGTGCAGAGCGCGCGGAGCAACCCCCGCAGATGGTTGATCTCCCCGCTGGCGGCGGCCAGCGGCAAGTCGCCGTCCTCCGCCAGCCCGAAAACGCGACGCAGGTGCGTAATGCGGTCGGCGGGCTCGGGCGTGCATGCCACGTCGAGGGCCCCCGCGTCGAGGAGCGCGGCCTGCGTGCCGTCGGGCAGCACCACGGCCTGCACCACCACCGGGGCCGTGATGCGGCGCTCGCGCACGAAGTGCAGCACGTCCATGCTGGTGGCGTCCGGCAGCACGCCGCTTGCGAGGATCAGGTCCACGGCGGCGGCATCGAGATAGTCCTGCGCGTCGGCGAAGGAGCGGCAGTGGGTGATGTGCGCGGCCGGGAGCGTGTGACGCAGCCAGCGCTTGATAGGCTGGACAACGGCATCGTCGGCATCGATGAAGAGGACGGCAGCGTGACCGTTGGCAACGTCAGCAGGTAGCAAGGACATACGGGGGACGTACGGGGGTGAACCGTGCTAGGGTGGTGGAGGACATGACCCGGCTGCGGGGCTCAGGGTCCGCAGAGGGCGTTCAGGGAGACGGGGCGGTCAACAAAGCATTACAATGTAGCCAAAGCATTGGGCTGTGCCCAACGTGATTTCGGGCGCGTCGGATTCGAGGCGGGCTAGCTGGATTCGAACGTGGGGGCTTCGGGCTCGGCGTGCACTGCGTCGCCTCCTGTCGGGGCGAGATCGTTGCCGGAAAGGAAGTCCGCCCCATCGCCGAACGCCGTGGGGCCCGTGCCCAGGGGCGCGCTCGTGACCTCGGTGCTGTCGGGCTCCGCTGCCACGCGGGCCACGATGCTCTCGATCATCTGCGAGGCCCCGTCGATCATCTGGAGGCAGGTTTGCGCTTCGGACGAGAGCGGCTCGACGCCGCTCTGGAGCCGCAGCGTGTAGGTCCGCATCGTGTCGAGGGGAGCTCCGAGTTCGGCGCGGAGCATAGCGATCTGTTCCTGGGCGAGCGTCTGCGCGTCAGCCGCTGTCTCGAACCGATGCGTGAGGGCTTCCACATCGTCCAGCCCGGCGAGCGGCGGCGGAACGGGTGCCGCCTCCGTCTCAGCGAGGGGTGGCAGCACCAACCCAACGAGCACGCGACGCTCGTGCAACTCGCCCTCGTCCACCAGGGCACGATGCCAGGCGTAGAGGCTGGAGTCGCGGGAGCGCGCATGGACCGTAACCACGCACGCCTCGGAGCCGTGACCCAGGAACCAAGCCATGAAGATGGATGCGTCTTCCTCGTCGAGGCCAAGCGCCGCCGGGAGGTCGTCCATGTGGGGCACCTGGCTGAGTTCGCGGCCGGTCAGCGTGGCGGCGGCGTCGTTCCAGCGGCGCGTGCTTCCCGCGCGGTCAAAAGCGGCCAGCACCGCTCCGGTGGCTGCCACGAGGGCGTCGACACGCTGCTGGCCGTTGGTCAGCTCTTCCATGCGCTTGTCGACCATCAGGTCGAGCGAGTCCGAGAACGACTCGATCTGGCGCTCCAGCGTGCGCTCTTTCATCTTGTCCGAGGCGACGATCAGCACCGCCTGGCGCCCGTCGGCGCGGACGGCGAGCAGCGAGAGCTTGACGGGGCGCGTGGCGTCTTCCAGGCTGCGGATCGCGTAGTCGATGTCGGCGAAGGCGGCCCCCTCGCTCTGGCTCCGCTGGGCGAGCTTCAGCACCGGCTCCATCGGCATGACCTCGTCCAGCACGTCGATGGGGCACCCGCGCACGGCCTCCTGGGGGAGGCCACTCACCGCGTAGAAAGCCGGGTTGGCGTCCACGATGGTGCCGTCGAGCGTGACGAGCAGCACATAGCTGGTGTGGACCTGGAAGAGCGCGTTGAGGTGGGCGCGCGTCTCGTCGAGTTGGGTGCGCAGCACGCCGACCGAGTTGGCCATCAGGAACAGCGGCTCCGCGACATCGCCGACCTCGGCCTTGGCGCTCGACTCCATGGCCGCGAGGGTGTCCGCGTCGGCGTCTTCTTCCACCTGCGAGGCGAGCTGGCGCGCGAGGTAACTCAGCCGCGCGAGCGGGCGCTTCTGGGCCCCCCGCAGCGACGACCACAGCGCAAGGGCCAGCAGCAGCCACGCACCGCCGACAACGCCACCGGCCGTCGTCAGCAAGGACGTGCGGGCGCTCGGCACAGCCGGAGCGACGAGCGCGAGGTAGGCGCGGCCGTTGCGCGCGGCATGCGTCGCCACCACATAGGGGTCGTTGGGCAGCGTGACGGTCTTCACCGGGTCCGTCTCGGCAGCCGCGAGGTGCATTCGCCAGTCGATGCCCTCTTCGGCGCCCGCGCGGGCCCCACTGGAAGGCGGGCGGTAGATCAACTGCGGCGCGCCGTTGCGGTCGACGACGTAGAGCGACGGCGTGTGAGCAAAGGTCGAGTCCGCACCGGGGCGCTCGAAGTAGCGCTCCGCCATATTGCCCAGAGAAGGCGCTCCACTCTCGACGCCGGCAAGGAAGAGCGCCGCCTCACTGCTGAGCGTGGCGGCCTGCTGGTCCGCCGCCTCGTCCCACCGTGTCGCCACCAACACGGCGGCGACCGTGGTGAGCAGCACCAGGGCGAGCACCCATAGCGGCAGCGCAGCACGGACGGGCGAGGGGTGGGCCATGTCGCTTCGCGGCGCGGCGCGGCGCAAAAAGTTCTCGTGGCGGTTACAATCGTAGCGCCCTGTGTGCACGGAAGCACGCACCAGCGACTTCCTCAGCAGACAGCGACGACAAGATCTGTCCGCAGCAAAGCGTATGCCGGTCCGTACCCTTTGGCGCCGGTTTTTCGCGCCCTCACGTACCCGATCCGCCTTCTAGAGCGTCGGGCTGGCGTCTTCGACCGTGTAGTCGCCGCGCTCCGTGCGCGCGATGCGACCCGTCGTCACCGCCGCGTCGTGCTCGAAGAAGACGCGCCACTCCTCGTCGGCGGCCCGAGCGAGCAGGCGCTTCTTCTCCGCGAGGGTGTCGAGCGGGGCGATGTCGTAGGCCATGATCCACAGCAGCGGCACGTGCGCCGCAGTCGGGAGCAAGTCGGCGGCGAAGAGCAGCGTCTCCCCGGCGCCGTCGGCCTCGGCGGTGAGCTTCACGAGTTGCTGCCCGCGGGTGTGGCCGTCCACCGTGAGCAACTCGACGTGCGGGAAGAGGCCCCCCGGGCCACCGTGCGCCGCCGTCAGCAGATGCAGGCGTCCGGAGGCTTCGATAGGGTCGAGGTTTTCGGCGAGGAACGACGCACGCTCGCGGGGGCTCTCGTGCGCCCACGCCCAGTGCGTCGCCTGCACGTGGTGCACGGCGTTGGGAAAGGCGAGACGGAGCGCCCCGTCAGCGTCGCGCGTAGTGGAGCCGCCGCAGTGGTCGAAGTGCAGGTGTGTCAGGACGACGTCCGTCACCTCGCCCGCGTCGAAGCCCGCCGCGCGCAGGGAGCGGTGCAGCTCCGAGTGCGCGTAGTCCACGGCGTAGATCGCGCCGAACTTCTCGGTGTAGGTGTCGCCCAGCCCGTTGTCGACGAGGATGAGCCGCCCGTGGCCTTCGAGGAGCAGGCAGCGCATGCCCATCGGGATGCGGTTCTTGCTGTCCGGCTCGGCGTGTCGCGCCCAGAGCGCCCGTGGGATAATGCCAAACATCGCCCCGCCGTCGAGGCCGAAGCGCCCCGTGTCGAGCGCGTGGAGGGTGTAGCCGCCGAGGGAGGTCATGAGTGGTGCGGTGTTGCAGTGAGGCGGTGTTGCAGTGGTCCAAAGTACCCACAGGCACATCGCTTCACCGCCGCACGGCTTCACCGCCGCGCTGCTTCACCGCCGCACCGCCTCACTCCAAGCTTGGCAGGCCGCCGGCGAAGCCGTCGCCTTGGGCGCGGCGCTTGACCTCCCGAGCGAGCCGCACGCGCTTGAGCACGTCTTCGAGGTGCTCGGTCAGGAAGGCGAGGCGGTCCTTCTCGGTGAGGATCTCCAGGAGTTGCTGCTTCTGCTCCAGTTCGAGCCCCGCGTTGCGAGCGACGACGTACGAGATCGGCGTCTTGGTCTGGTAGGTCGCCGGGCGAATGTCCTCGCCGGCCATCTCCAGCAGCTTCATGTGCTGCGTAATGAGCCGCTCGCGCGCGGCCGGGTCCGCGTCGGCGACGCCCGACCCGTCGGGTTCGAAGTCGACGGCCTCGGCGGTGAGGTAGGGCTTCTCGCGGTAGACCTGCGCGATGCGGAAGCGCTGCTCGCCGCGGCAGAGGATGTCCGAGCGCCCGTCGTCGTAGCGCTTGAGCACGCGCTCGATGCGGACCGTGCAGCCTACGTCGGCGAGCTTGGCCTCGTGCATAAGCACGATCCCGAAGGCGCGCTTCTCTTCGAGGCACAGCTTCACCATCTCGCGATAGCGAAACTCGAAGATGTGCAGCGGCAGCGGCTCACCGGGGTAGACAACGAGGCCCAAGGGGAACAGCGGCAGCCGGTCGTCGGGGTTCATACGCGGAGAAGGGCAGGCAGACGAGATGGCCGATTCATACGCGCGCTGGACCGGGACGTTCGCGGGAGTGTAGCGGTGCGGCCGTGTCGCGGTGATTCATGCCAACGTTCTGTGCCGGACGTAGCCTCGTTTTCACTGCGACACGGCCTCACTGCAACACCGCTGCACGCTACCCTCGCACAGCGAACGCGAAGATGCCAGGGAGCTTAGCCGGGTTCGGGTCGGCCTCGAAGTCGACCAGCCGTTCGCCCACCTCGGCGGCGTGGGCGTGCGTGACGAACCACGGCGGCTTCGGGAGGTAGCGGAACGGTCCGCGCACCACCGACTTTTGGGCGGCGTCGAAGAGCTTAGCGTTGTGCACCATGCCGATGCCGCTCTGGATGTCCGCGAGCGTGTGACCAGGGAAGGCGCCCCAGGGCGTCGAGCCGAGGCCGTAGCAGACGCCTGGCCAGTGGTTGAGGCTGACCCCTCCGTAGCGTAGGTCCGCGATCGCGTCCTCGACCGTGTATCGCGCTTCCAGGTCGAGCGTCCCGCGTGTGGCGTCGTCCACGATGAGCCCGGCTGCGAGGGTGCCCATGAGGCGCTCGTTGCAGAAGGCCACGGCTCGCTTCAGGAAGCCGGCGGGGCCGTGCCCGGTGAGTGCGACCTCGGCCGTCACCTGGCAGAACGCCTCCATCTCGAACGCGAGTTGCGACGCCGCGTCGGTCTCCACGTCCACGATGAGTGTTGGCGGGACGGCACCGGGGCCGAGCAGGTTGGCGTCGGGATAGGTGTCCACGAACTGCCGGAAGCGGTCGAGCGCGCCGGGGTAGTAGGCCGGGCGGCCCTCCAGGCTGCGCAGCACCCCGCGCAGGCGGTCGAGGAAGGCCTCGCGCTGCGGCCAGTCGGCGTGCGTGACGAGCACCTTCGCCGCGTTGCAGTTGAAGCCGCCGTTCTGCGTCATCATCGTTGCGACGTTCTCGGCGTGAAACTGCAGGTCGGCGCGGTTCCAGTCGCCCGGCATAATGATGATGGGCGTGACGTTGCCCAGTTCGCTCGTGATGCGCTTCTGGAGACGCGGACGGTTCTCGGCCTTGCGCGTTGCCCCCTCTTCCCCAGGCCCGAAGACGATCACGTCGTGCGTGCGGGCGCTGCCCGTGATGTGGACCTCGTCGATGCCAGGGTGTTCCACGAGGTAGGCCCCGACGTCGGCCCCGCCGTAGGTCATCTGCAGGAACCCATCGCGGATGAGGTCGGCGAAGGCCTCGGCGAAGAGCGGGCCGAGGTAGTCGTTGACGGGGTTCCACTTGAGCAGGCAGACGTGCCCCTCGTGGAACAGCTTCGTCATCACGTCGAGCGGGCCGATGGAGGCGACGTTGCCCGCACCAAGCACGAGCGACACGGCAGGCTCGGCCGTCTCGGGTTTCGTGAGCACGCCGCCCGTGTGCGCGTCGAGGTTGAGGCGCGTGACGTGGGGCTGCTGCCACACCTCGGCGGTGAAGCCGTTGTAGAGGATGCGGTCGTAGGCCCCTTCCGGCATCACGTCCACGACGAGTTGGCCGTCGGGGCGCGTGTGCACCTGGTGCGGCTCGATGCCGACGCGGCCGGTCGCGTCGATCTGCTCCATCGTGGTCTTGAGGATGCGCAGCGTGCGCAGGATCACCACAGCTCCGGCTATCCAGTCCTCCGCAGCCCGGGGGTCGCCAGGCTCCATGCCCTTGGCCTCCACGGCGGCGGCCACCATGCGCGGCGCGACGGCCGCCACCCCCTCGATCATCGACTCGACGTAGGCAATCTTGCGGGGGAGCGGGACGGCGAGCCAGTCGGCAGCGCGGTCCTGCAAGCCCGCCACGAGCGTGTCGAGTTCGGCGCGGGAGGTGATCTTCGTGTCAATGGCGGGCGTCTCGACGGACGGCAGAGCAACGGCAGACATAGGGCAGGCAGGCTGGGGGGAGGACACCACCTTGAAGCGGCAGAACGCTGTTAAGTTCGTGCATGCGCGCGGCGATGGCACGGCGAACTGCGTGCGGCATGTGCTTTGTGCCGCTGTAGCTATCGTCCCGTTCCCTGTTCTTCGTGTTACGATGCGTGCGTCTCTTGCTTCCTTTCTGCTCGTGCTGCTGCTTGCGCCCGTGGCGTTCGCGCAAACCGAACCCACGTCGGTGGTGGTCGACGGCGTCTCCGTGGCGCTCCCCGACGGCTGGATTTCGACCCCGACCTCGTCAGCGCAGGACGGCATCCGGCGCGTCGTGGCCAACGAGCAAGACGGCGACAGCCTCTATCCGGGCGCGAAGCTCGTGGTGGAGGTGGTGCCCAGCCTGAACCGCCTCCAACAGGAGCGCTGGCTGCGCGGCCAACTCCTGCGCGGGCTCAACGCGTCTGATCAGATCGAGCCCGTCGGGCTGGGCGTTGTCGGCGCGAGCACCGGCGCGGCGGTGTCGTTTCGCGGGGGCGGGCGCGCTGGCTATGCGCTCTACACGCGCGGCGGCGCGTTCTACAGCGTCCGGCTGAGTGCGCCCCCCGCCCTCTGGGCCGATGCTACGACCCGTGACGCCCTGCTGGCGCTGATGCGGAGCGTACGCGTCGCGGGCTAGGCGCTGCGTTCGGCCCGGCGCTGAGCGCGGACGAGGCGAACGAGCGCAGTCGTCGCGCGCAGCCCGAACGGCCCCACGGGTTCGCCATGCACTTCGAGGCAGAGCGGACCGTCGAAGCCACTGGCTCGGAGCGCGGCCAGGTGGGCGTTCCAGTCTACGGCTCCGTCGCCCGGTGTGGTCTCCGTCCACCCGGCCGCTTCCGCCTGGCCATCGCGGACGACCGTGAGCGCGACGCGGCCCGCGAGCCCTTGCACGCCCGCCATGGGATCGGCGTCCACACGGAGGGCTTCGATGGGGCTCCACGCGGCCTGGACGTGGGGATGGTCTACCGCGGCGAGCAGCCTAGCGAGCGCCTGCCCCGAGGCACACCCCGTACCCGCAGCATTGCGGACGGCCAGCGTGAGCCCGTGCCGCTGCGCCGCTGCGCCTGCGCGACGCAGGAGGTCGGCCCCGGCCGTCGGGTCGGCAGCGGGGTCGGCCGCGAGCGCACCGATGAGCACAACATGGCAGGCGAAGCGCTCGCAGAAGGCCGCTACCTCAGCGAGTTCGCCCAGGTCGGTGAACCCCTGCGTCCGGTCGGCAGCGGCCCCCTCAAACAGGCCCGGCTCGACCGCCACGAGCGGCATTTCATGCTCCTCAAGCCGGCGGCGCAGCTTGGCCTCGTTGACGGTGGGCACGCGCTCCCCATGCCGTCCCATCGTCCGCAGCACGAGGCCCTCATGTCCCCAGAGCAGCGCATAGTGAAGCGCGCGGTCTAGGTCGGTCGAGACGGTATCGGTGAGGAGAACGGGCAGCATGGCGTCAGGGCGATTCGGCAGCGGCCGCCTCGACAGCCTCGGTGAGCACGTCGGCCCAGCGGACAACGGCAGCGACCTCGCGCGCGCGCTGCATGCGTTCGAGGTCGCTCGTACCCTCGCGCCCGCCCTCTGGGGGCGTGACGAGCACCACGTCGGCGTTTTCAAAAGGGGCAAGCACTGCACGGACGGCCGAGGCCTGGGTCGTGTCGGCCGTCGCATACAGCACGGACGTGATCTCCGAGGGCACCCACCCTGGAAAGCGCACGAGGTCTGCAAAACCTCCCGCGCCAAGCCGAGGTGCTCCCCACAGGCCGACCAGGACCGTACGGCCCGGTGTGTACTCGTAGAGGGCCCGCTGTGCCAGTCGCTGAGCCACACTCAAGACGGCTGCCGTGCCCTCTCCGTTCAGATCGGCCGCGACTACCACCAGTTCGCTGCGCACGCGCCCATCTCGTCCGGGGAGCAGACCGAGGACGTGCGCCTGCCCCGAGTCGGCTGACGCCGCGCCGGGATGGCGACGCATGAAGGTGGCCCCGGCCACCGGGGACCACCCATAGCGCTGCAGCCGCTCGGCAGCGTAGAGCAGGAGCTCCGCCTGGTCTGTCTGCAAAAAGCGCGCATCCTCGTCGGGGACGAGTTGCCGAAGCGCACTCCGCACCTCGCTTTCGCTCCCCGCGGACGATGCCGGCGCCGTGGTGCCCACACAGCTAGCCAGTCCCGTGCCGATGAGCAGCAGAAGCGCGCAGCGCAGTCGAGTGGACATGGGTAGCGAGTTGGGAAACGGTGAGGGCCGCCCGGCAACTGCCAGGCGGCCCTCGTGGCAACCGAGGCTGCCGTGATTCAGACCTGCGTGGCTTAGTTGAAGCCGACGCTCAGCGTGGCGGTGAAGCCGAAGCTGGTGCGGAGGTCATTGCCGCCACCGAGGGCGTAGCCGTAGTCCGCATACTCGCGCTGCACACCGCCCTTGAGCGAGAGCGCGGCTGGGAAGTTCGGCGGGCGAATGATGAGGTAGGGGATCAGGGAGCCGTGGTGGCCACCGCTGGCCGGAGCCGCCCCCGGGACATTGGCGAAGCCTTCGCTGACGACCGTGCGGTCAATCTGCGTGCGGATCTGTGCCGCCGCGCCGATCTCGAAGAAGGACACGCGGAAGCCGACGCCTGCCTTCATGACGATGAGGTCGTTGCCATCTTCGAGGGTCTCGTCCTGCTCGACGGTGCTCACGACGTTACCGGTCAGCGGATCGACGACGGAGAGCGGGTCCTCGACGTCCTTTTCCAGGAGCATGAAGTAGTCGATGCCACCGAAGAGGCGGATCCAGTTGGCTGGGTAGTCGAAGTCCGCGCCGAAGAAAATGGCATCCTGGTTGTCCGTCAGGTCGAAGTTGGAGCGGCGCGTGTAGCCCGAGGCCGTGACGTTGGTGCCAAACGGCGTGTTCACGTTCTGGACGTCGCCCTGCGTGAACTCGCGCTCTTCACCGAGGTCGATGATGTAGCCGCCATGGATGCCCAGGGTCTTGCCCTGGAGCATGCCATAGATCTTGATGGACTGCAGGCCAAAGGCGGTTTCGATCTCGTCGTAGGGCACGTCGCCCAGGGCGAGAATGACCGGGAACTGACCGCTCGTGGCCGGATCGATGTTCTGGATGGCCACCGGGAACGTGCCCGAGCCGTTTTCGACCGTGAACACGTTCTGCCCGAGTCCGAGTTGGGCACCGCCACCGAACTTGAAGCGCGGGAAGTTGATGAGGTTGATCTGGCCCCCCACGTAGATGCGCTGGCCGACGACTTCACCGGGGACGAAGCCGCTCGCTTCGAAGTCGCCCTCCTGGCCGTTCTCGTCGTAGACCTCGCTGAGGACGCTGTAGGCGTAGCTGACCCAGAGCTTGATCGGGGCTTCGTCTGCCGAGCGGCCGAGCGCGAAGGTGTCGTTCGTGATATCCTCTTCGTCCGAGGGCATCTCGTCCTCGTCGTCGTTGCCGATCACGACGATCGACTGGGAGGCGGCAGACTCGGTGTCAGCCTGCTCGGTGGTGGTGGCGTCCTTCTTGGTGCCGTCCGGCTTCTCGCCGTCCGGGCTGCCGAGCAGCAGCGAGCCGGAGAGCAGAGCCACAAGTGCCAAGTTGATCATGGGGTAGATCCTCTGGTTGAGAGAAAGGTCGGGGAAGTGGGGGTGCTGACGGGGATCACGCAGGGCCCGTGGAGGTGCGCCACGTGTTCGGTCCTATGCAGGGGGGAGACGGAAGGGTCCCGCCCCTTTGGAGCCTAGGCACGCGGGGCCAGTTCCGATTGGGCAACTTACAATGCCGCCCTAAACACTTCCAAGCCTACTTTAGAACTCCTCATTTCCGTCCCCAACTTCCGGTTTTCCCGCGCCGCTCCTCGGATGCCCGCCCTTGTCTCGCCCCAGGCCGACGCGCTCCTCGACGCCGAGCGCGCGCTCCTCGACCGCCTCGCCGCGCTCCTCGCCGCCGCCGACGCCGACCCTGCCACGACGGCCCGCCTCGCTGAGGTTGCCGCCAACCTGTCTGACCTGTTTCTGGTCGTGGTCGTGGGCGAGTTCAACGCGGGCAAGTCGACGGTGCTCAACGCGCTCTTTGGCGAGGTGGTGATGGAGGAAGGGCCCGTGCCGACGACGGACAAGATCACGGTCCTCCGCCACGGCGACGCCGCCGAGACGCATCACCGGACGCCCTTCGTGACGGAGCGCCGCCTCCCCGCGCCGTTCCTCCAGGGCCTCACGCTCGTCGACACGCCCGGCACCAACTCGATCATCCAGGAGCACCAGGCGCTCACCGAAGACTTCGTCCCGCGCGCCGACCTCGTGGTGTTCGTGACGAGCTTCGACCGGCCGCTCTCGGACTCGGAGCGCACCTTCCTCGGCTTCATCCGCGACACGTGGGGCAAGCAACTCGTCTTTGTGTTGAACAAGGCCGACCTCGCCGACGACGCCAACGAGGACCCCGACGCCGCGCTCGCGCAGGTACTCGCCCACGTCCTCGAGGGGACGGAGCGGCTCATGGGCTTCACGCCGAAGATCTTCCCCGTCGCCGCCCGTCTCGCCCTGAAGGCTAAGCTGGACGCCCCCACGTCTGACCGGGGGACTACGCTCGCCGACGACCCGCGTTGGACGGCGAGCCGCTTCGCCGCGTTCGAATCCTACCTCACGGACACGCTCACGGACGCGCACCGCTACGCCCTGAAGCTCCACGCGCCGCTCGACGCCGCGCGGCAGCTCTTCGGGCATGCCGAACAACGCCTCGCCGAGCGCCGCACCGTCGTGGACGACGACGCAGCGGGGCTCGACCGCCTCCACGAGCGCTTCGCCCAGAAGGAAACCGCCCTCGCCACGACGACCGAGCAGGCGCTCACGGCCATCGACAACGAACTGCTGGAGTTGGAGCAGCGCGGACGGCAGTTCCTCGACGACTCGATCCGCGTCTCGAAAATCCGCATGCTGCGCGACCGCGACCGCTTCAAGACAGAGTTTCAGCAGCAGGTCCTCCGCGACGCCGAGGGCCGCATCGAGACGCGCATGGGCGAGGCCGTGGACGCCCTCCTGCGCACCGTCCTCGACCTCTGGAACGACACCTACACGCACCTCGCCGACCAGAAGCGCCGCCACGAGGGTACCGCTGCCCGCCAAGACGACGCGTTCTTGTATAACCGCGACGAGGTCTTCACTGCCGTCGCCCGCGAGGCCCGTCGCACGCTCGACGGCACAGACCTGCAGGAAGAAGCCCGCCGCATCCTCGAAAACGCCCGCTCCGCCGCGACGCTCTTCGCCGGGGGCCTCGGCACCGCCGCCGGGATCGGCCTGCTCGTCACCGCCATCGCCACCACAGCCGCATTCGACGTGACGGGCGGCCTCCTCGCGGCGCTGGCGATTGGAGCACTCGGCTTCCTAGTGCTGCCGCGCGAGAAGCGCAAGGCAATCCGCGAGTTCAAGGAGCAGGTCGGGCGGCTGCGCGAAAACCTCCGCGACGCCCTCCGGCAGACGTTCGACGAGGAGACCGACGACGCGCTCGCCCGCGTGCGGACGCTCGTGCGCCCCGTGGAGACGCTCGTCGCCGACGAGCGCCAGAAGCTCACCGCTGCCGAGTCGGAGCTAGAGACGCTGCGCTCCGACGCGCAAGACCTCCGTGCTCAGGTGACAAAGGCGTTCGGGGAGGTGGAGGTGTAGGACAAGCCTCAGGCCCGGGTACGCTTGAACTTGAACCAATCAATCTGCGGCCTCATCTCAGGACTCCCCACAAGTCATCCCCGCGAAAGCGGGGACCCATACGGTGCATCGTATAGATTGACTTCGTCGCCCTTCGGCTCCAGATCAAATCGGGGGTAACCAGGGTGGATGTTTTTCCACATGCCGGAGACTTGTACTTACTCTCGACGCAGCGAGATGGTGTACAGCCCTTTCCAATCTGAGGTGTCCACAAACAACAACTGTACACCCGGTGGCGTCTCTAAAACTCGGTGGGTATCCAGCCAGTGATCGACTTCACGGGAGGCGATACCAGCCTCGTCGAGCATATGCAGCGCCTCATAGATTACCATTCCACCTCGCAGAAGTCCAGGCCGCAGGCCGATAGACTTCCTTCCACTGAGGATTTCTCCACTTGGGGCATGAAAAGCATAGAAGACGATTGCCTTGAGTCGCTCTTCTCGCTGAGGCCAGAACAACTGCACATCTCCATATTTCCAGACGGCGGGGCGTCTGTATTTCCTGGACACGCCCCCCTTGTCGTCGGGCTCACCCAGGTGGCTCCTGACCTGCTCGCGTGTTTGGCCGAGACGAACGGGGCCGTACGACCCGGTTTTCGGGAAGCGAAGCAGGGAGATTTCGATCAAGGCATACCCAGGAGCGCAGTGGAGGCTTAGAGTTAATCGCAGACACTCTCGGACCATCGAGCCAGCAGGGCTAAGGCCCGCTCCAAGTGCGTGGCTTGGAAGCCCCCCTTGGTAAAGCCGTCCTGCACGTGGACGATGTGGTCGTCGTCGATGTAGGGACGGATCTCGGCGACTTCGTCGTCAATGACGAGGTACTGGTCCCCGACGGGATGCGTGGCGATCCACGCGATGACCTCTTCGCCTCGGTTAGAGAGCACCGGCGTCACACCGATCACCTCGGCGTCCAGCGGAGACAGAATCTCGCGCAACTCGTCCAGCGAATGCCCCGAGCGCCACGTGGAGGTCACGACGATCTGACACCGCTGCTGCTCGAGCATCGTCGCCAGGCACGCAAACGCCTTGCGGTCGATGCGGTCGTCCTCGGTGGCCCAGCTGTGATCCGTGGTGAAGACGCCGTCGAAGTCCAGGAATATGGTCATGGGCGAGGTCACGCAGCGCTAGCGACCTCAACATATTCCACGTGCGCACGAGGCGGTGGGATCGGGTCTCCGTCTTCACGCATCCCTTCCAGGTGGAACGCGATAGCCTCGCGGATGAGTTGACGGGCTTCCGCCGCAGTCTCTCCCACCGCGACGCAGCCTGGGAGGTCCGGGACGTATGCGCCGAAGCTCGCCTCTCCGGGCTCGATGACGACAGCGTACTGCATGGCTATTTCAGTCCGGCTTGCTTCAGGATGGAATTGAGAGTGCCTGGTGGGAGGTCCAGGCTCGGTTTTCCTGCAACGGTCACCTTCCCAGGCTTGTTCGGGTGCTTGAATTGGCGATGGCTACCCTTCGTCCTGACGTGCTCCCAACCGTCGGCTTCGATCAGCTTGATGACATCGCGCACTTTCATGCGGGCAAGGTACACGCGCCGCGTCAGGTTCAAACGCATGAATTCCGTGGCACGTGGCGGTGCTCGGCCCGATCTTCGCCCTCAGCAAACAACGGACACCGGACCACCCACCACGGACACCCCCGTGCGCTTCCTGATCGACCAGCGGCTCGTGCTGAGCGTGATCGTGCTCAACGCGGTCGCGCTCTTCGTGGCGGCGTTCCCCGACCTCGATCCGGGCACGCGCGCGGCGCTGCGGTGGGTCGATTTCGGCTGCCTCGTCTACTTCGTCGTGGAGGCTGCGCTCAAGATCTGGGACGCACGCGGCTTCCGGGGCTACTGGGCCGACCCGTGGAATCGGTTCGACTTCGTGATCGTGCTGACGAGCCTGCCTGCGCTCGCGGAGCCGTTCGTGGAGGTGCCGACGCGTGCCTTCGCGGTGCTGACGCTGCTGCGCCTCGGGCGGCTGCTGCGGCTGTTGCGGCTCTTCCGCTTCGTCCCCGAGATCGACAAGCTGCGGCAGGGCGTCGTGCGGGCCATCAAGGCGTCGGTGCCGGTCTTCCTCGTGCTGGCGCTGTTCAACGTGATCCTCGGCCTCGGCGCGACGCTCCTCTTCGGGCACGTCGCGCCGCAGCACTTCGGCGACCCGCTGCACGCGCTCTACACGCTGTTCAAGGTGTTCACCGTCGAGGGGTGGTACGAGGTGCCGGACGCGCTCGCGGCGGAGGGCATCGCCACCGGGTGGATCGCGGCGATCCGTGCCTATTTCGTGATCGCGCTCCTCTTCGGCGGACTGCTCGGCCTGAGCCTCGCCAACGCCATCTTCGTGGACGAGATGACGCTGGACAACACCGAGAAAGTCGAGCGCATGGTGGAGGACTTGCACGCCGAAGTGCGCGCCCTTCGCGCTGAGCTCCATCTGCAAGCCCATGGCGGTCACACCCAGGGCAATGGCCTCACGCCCAGCGCGACCGAGGCTGCGCTCTCAGGCGGGTCGGGTGAGGTAGCTGGCCCCGAACCCAGCGATGACGACGACCGCCAACAGGCCTAGCCCGACGTAGAGCAGCCGCATCGCCCAGCGGTCGAGCCGCGCCACGCGCTCCAGGGCCGTCTCGTCGCCCTGCTTCGGCCCCACCGTCGCCAGGAACGCCCGCCGCATCCAGACCACGCTCTTCAGCACCACGCCCACCGCGAGCGCGGCGACGGTCAGCCAGGCGAGGACGGTGAGGAGGGACCACATTCGAAGTGGGAAGTGGGAAGTGGGAAGTGGGAAGTGGGAAGTGGGAAGTGGGAAAAGGTGCCGTGCTCGCGACGAGACGTCAAACCAATATCGCGAGACGGGACCGGGACGGCTCCCCCTGTTTTGGTTGACGGTCGCGCTGCTCCCAATCAACCAAAACTGTCCCCCTCACGCGTGAGGGGGACAGCTTGACCACCGTCCAGGCGTGTCAAGCGGGGGGAGCCACGCCGATCACAGTCTGCTACTCGCCGGCTGCGAGCTGCTCCGCCCTTATGCACCGGCTCGGCAGACCGTTGGCGTCGAGTTGCACGGCGGCTTCGCCGCGGAGCACGCGCAGGAGGTCAGCGCCGACGATCTCACGGCGCCAGCCTTGCAGGACGGGGTAGTCGGCAGGGTCGGCGTCGGGGCCGGCCTCCACGAGCGCACCGATGCCGGACTTCGTGGTGAGCAGGATCGGGTCGAGGTCTTCGGCGGTGCCGCGCCCGACGACGAGCGCGTTGAGGAGGTAGGCCTGGCTGCGCTCGGCGGGGTCGTCGCGGTGGGGCGGCGTAGGCGGCGGGAGCGCGTCGTCCGGGAGGCTGTGGGCGTACTCGACCGCCTCGCGGAGCGCGTCGCCGTAGCGGTCGCGGTCGCGGTCGTCGAGGGCGCGCACGCCGAGGAGGTTCGAGCGGCGCGGGTTGCGCTGGGCGATCTGCACGAGCGCGTCGTCCGAGACGACACGGCGGCGCGGGGTGTCCTGGTAGCGCGCCTCTTCCTCGCGCCACGCGGCGAGGGCGTCGAGCGTGACGCGCTGCCGGGGCCGCAACCGCCCCTGGCCCTTGAAGCTGAGGCGGTCGGCGACCTCCTCGGGCGTCTCCTCGGTGTAGAGCGCTGGGTCGTCGTAGGTCGCTCGCTCCTCGTCGGCGATAGCCTGCCGCCCCTTCGCCACGACGAGTTCTTCGAGTCGGTCCTTTACGTCGAGGAGGTATTCCACATCGGCGAGCGCGTAGGTCTGCTGCTTCGGCGAGAGGGGCCGCCGCAGCCAGTCGGTGCGCGCCTGCGTGGCGGGCATCTCCACGCCGACGAGGTCTTCCACGAGGTCCGTCAGCGACGCCGTCGCCGTGAGGCCGACGAGCCCGGCGATGCGCTGCGTGTCAAAGACGTTGACTGGCAGCCCGCCCGTGGCGCGGTGGAGGATCGTGAGGTCCTGCACGGCGTCGTGGAGCACGACGGTCACGCTCAGGTCGGCCAGGACTCGCCCGAGCGGCGCGAGGTCGAGCGCGGGCGCGTCGAGGAGGTACGTGTCGCCGCGCCCGAGGCCGATCTGGATGAGGCCGAGGCGCGGGTAGTAGGTCCGGTCCCACACGAACTCCGTGTCGATGGCGACGGCCTCCGCCGCCAGCATGCGGTCCACGAGGGCGGCGAGGGCATCAGGCGTGTCGATCATCGGGCTGGCAGTCGGGGAGCGGCGGTAGGCAGGAACGCCGCAATATCCGAACAGCCCTGGCCCTGCACCTCGCCGGCTCGCCTCTTCACCCACTCATAGATGAACTCACAGACGAAGCGAGCACCCGAACGCGGCGATCGTGGCGTCCGGAGGGGTGCCGCCCGAGGCAAGCGCGTCGAGGGCGTCGCGGACGTAGTTGCTCTCGATGAGCGTCGGGTCGGAGGCGCTGTCGTCGAGCGCTCCCTGGTAGGCGAGCGCGCTGTTCCCGTCGAAGACGAAGACCTGCGGCTGGCGGGTCGCGCCGAGCGCGCGGGCCAGGCGGGCGTCGGGGTCGGCGAAGTACGGCAGGTCGCCATACCGGCTCGCCTGCTCGGCACGGGCAGCGGCGTCCACATCGGCGGCGGGCGTCGGGTCCACGAGCGCGAAGCCGACGCCCTGCTCGGCATAGTCGCCGACGAGCGCGAGGAGACGCTCCTCGTAGCGGTCGACCCACGGGCAGTCCGCGCCCCAGAGCACGACCACGAGCCCCTGCTCGCCTTGGACATCCGCGAGGCGCAGCGCCGTGCCACTTACGGTCGAGAACGACGTCGAGGCCTCGGGCAGCGCGCTGCCGGGCTGGAGCTGCGCCATTGCGTCGAGCGGGGCAACGAGGGGGACAGCGAGCAGGAGAAGCGTCAGAAGCGTGCGCATCGCGCTGGGGAGTCGGCCGAGGGGGAATCGATGCTCGTTCAACGTGCCAGCGCGGCGGTTTCTTCCTCGGCGGCCTCGTTCTCGGCACGGTCGTCCGCCAGAGCCGCCCGGGCGGCGGCGACGCGCTGGTCAAGCGTCTCATAGTCGACCGCGCCCTGCCAGAAATCGATCAGGTTGCCCTCGCCGTCGTAGACGAACGACGCGGGGAGGCCGCCCGACCAGCGCGGATTCATGTCGCGCAGGAAGGTCGTCGTGCCCGGCTCCTTGATGTAGGTCACGCCCTCGACCTCCTGCTCCTTGAGGAAGTCGATGGCGAAGCGCACGTCGTCCTCGTAGTCCATGCTCAGGAAGCGGACGACCACGCCGTCGGCGGCCTTGCGGCGGCTGTACTCCATGAACTCGGGGAACTCGACGCGGCACGGCAGGCACCACGTCGCCCACGCGTTGAGCACGACGATCTCGGCGTCCAGCGCGACGAGGTCGGCCTGCAGCTCGCTCGCATCGACGGAGCGCAGGTCCGGGTCGCCGGGGGCCACGCTGTTGTCGGCGCACCCGGCCGCGAAAAGCAGAACGAGGAGGGCTAGGAATCGCATAAGGCTCTATCGCAACACGCAACACGCAACACGCAACACGCAACACGCACCCGTCAATTCCCGCCCGCGCACCCCGTTCCGCTCATCGTCGAGCGGAGGCCGTCCTCATCGGGAATCCGCAGGACCGGGTAGAGCGCGCCTTCCTGGAGCGCATCGCCGAGCACGTTCCAGGCGACCGCGCCGTCGTCGGAGCGCGGCTCCAGGATGGTGAAGGCGAGGCGGGCGAGCGGCTGCGTCATCGGCACGACGACGCCCGCGACAGGGCCGTCGACCGGCTCCCATGCGCCCGTCACCTCCGTGATGTCGCGCTGCTGGAACGTGCCGAGCACCTTCACCGAGTCGATGCGGAAGGCCTCGGCGGGGCCGCAGAACGCCTCGCGCGGGATGCCCCAGGTGATGCCGTGGGCATCGAGGAGGTCGCGGAGCGCCTGCTGGTCGCGCGGGAAGACGTAGGCGGCCGGGAGCGTGTTGGTCTCCGTCGCCTCGAAGCGGGTGAAGGCGGGCATCACCTCCGGCGTCACGACGTCGAGGCGGCTCCGCATCGGCTCGCCGGTCGTGGGGTGCGGGATCTCCTCCGTTTCGCCCATCAGGATCGTCGTGTCGCCCTCGCTCACGTGCCGGATGCGCAGCGCAAACGGCTGGCCTCGGAGCGCGCCCTGCTCGGCCTCCGCGTCGAGGCGGTCGGTGAGCGCCTGGATGCGGTCGCCGTGGGCCACCACCGCGTCGGCGATGGCCGTCACGAATGCGAGCGATGCCTCGACGCGGTCCTCGAACGTCGCGTAGCTGTAGGCCTCGCTCAGAATCCCGATGCGGTTGCGGAGGCCGACGTAGTTCGTCGAGAAGCGCGGGCGGCCGTCGAAGGT
>JBCDFF010000003.1:0-40280 GCA_039178415.1 Bacteroidota bacterium | reverse complement strand
CGGGGGAGCGTCGGTGCTGGCGTTCGAGGCGCGCGAGCAGTTCCGGCGACTCGGAGATGAGGGTGTCGTAGCGGAGATACAAGAGCGGAGGCGTTGGTGTGCGCTCAGTATACAGACATCCTCATGCCGAATCCGTATCACCCCCTAGCGCATGGGTCAGCAACAGCTTTTGCTCCTCGTCCTCGGCATCGTGATCGTGGGCCTCGCGGTGTCCACGGGCATCGAGGCGTTTGAGGAGAACCGCAAGAAGTCGATGATCGACCGCGACACGCAGGAGGCGGTGCAAATGGCTGCGGAGATCATCGCGTGGTACCAGAAGCCTACCGCGATGGGCGGCAACGGCGGGCAGAGCGACCTGTCGGCCCTCACGATGGAGACGCTTGGCTATCCGCAGAACCGCTCCACGTCAAGCCGGACCGAGCACCGCACCGACACGCAGATCCGCGCGATCTACCGCTCGTCGTCGGCCCCGATCATCCACATCCACCCGATGCCGTGGGACGTGGACGACGCCACGCTCGTGGAGATCGCCGTCTACGGTCCAGACCCTGCCTGTATGACCCGGCGCACGGCGATCTACCAGGAGAGCCGAAGCGGACGCGTCTTCGACAGCGGCGTGCACGAGAACCCCGATCCCACGCGGTGTTTCTGGTAGCCGTGTCCGCGCCGGGCGGAGGCTGGCAGCGCTGCGCATAATCGAAACTCGCACGAGGCAGATTGGACCCTCGGGCGCGGCGAGGAATCGGACGCAACGAACCGTCAAGGGTCCCAATCGACACCGGAAGGGTGACATTCAGCGGACGCTGATAGGACGCGGCCCCGCCGGCGGGCAGGCACCGGCCGGTGGTGGCGTGGCCTTTGTGGGTGAGCGCGCTGTCCCCCGCACCGCACACCCCTTTGCGCCATGGGCCAGCAGCAACTCCTCCTCCTCGTGCTCGGCATCGTAGTCGTCGGCCTCGCCGTGGTCACGGGCATCGAGAGCTTCGAGGAGAACCGCGCCAAGTCTGAGTTTGACCGCTACGCCCAGATGGGCGTCGAACTAGCCGCCGAGATCATCGCGTGGTACCAAAAGCCGTCGGCAATGGGCGGGGCGGGCGAGGACCCGTCCAAGCTGGCAGACGTTACCATCTCGGACCTCGGCTATCCGCTCGACGCCACCGACACCTACGTCGGGAAGTCGCGCACGGGCACGACGGCCAACGGCGTCCGCCGCCACGTCGTCCAGAACGGGACCGTGCCCTACATCCACATCCACCAGGTGCCCGTGGAGCGAGGCATGACGCGGGTCGAGGTCTATGCCTTCGGGCCGCGTCCCGGCTGCCTCGTGCTGCGGAGCGACTTCTGGCAAGAGTCGGACACCTGGACCGACGGCAACGACAACAGCACGCCACCGCCGAACCCCGACGCCACGCAGTGCTCCTGGTAGGAGCCGTGGCCCCAGTAGGACCGAGGGGCGCGCCTCACGCCTGCGCGCCCACAGCCTCGGAGAGCGTAGCAAAGCCGTCGCGGTCCAGGAAGCGGACAAGGTCGCGGTTGATGCGCCCGACCAGGCCGGGTCCTTCGTAGACGAGCCCCGTGTAGAGTGCCACCAGCGACGCCCCAGCGCAGATCTTCTCGTAGGCTGCCTCGCTGGAGTCCACGCCGCCCACGCCGATGATCGGGACGGTGCCGTCGGTGAGCCGGTAGAGGTGCCGCACGAGCGCAGTCGAGCGCGTCTGCAGGGGGGCTCCGCTGAGGCCGCCGCGCCCGATCCGTTCGAGCGCCGCCGCGTCGGTGGCGAGGCCGGCCCGGTCGGAAGCGGTGTTGGTGGCGATGAAGCCGTCCACGCCGTGCTCCTGCGCAAGGGCAACCAGCGCGTCTACGCCGCCAAAGTCGGGCTGGCCGTCCACGAGCGCTGGGGGGGAGAACTTGACGAGCACGGGCGGGCGGACGCCCAGGTCGTCGAGCACGGCCTGCACGCGGCGGAGCAGGCCGTCGAGTGCTGCGGGCTCCTCGAAGGTCTTGCCCTCGGCCGTGTTGGGGCACGACACGTTGAGGGCGAGGTAGTGGGCGTGGGCAGCGACGTGCCGCACCGACGCGGCGAAGTCGTCCAGCGCCGCGTCGCCGAGGATGTCCGCGCTGTGCGTCTTGGCGACGTTCACGCCCAGCACGAAGCCCTCCGGCACGGGCGTCGCGGCCAGCCGCTCGGCTATCGCCGCCGCGCCGTCGTTGTTGAGGCCCATCCGGTTGACGAGCGCGCTGTCGGCGGGGAGCCGAAACGCCCGGGGCGTTGGGTTGCCAGCACTCGGCAGCGCCGTCACAGAGCCGACCTCGGCAAACCCGAAGCCGAGCGCGTCCCAGAACGGCACGCGCTCGGCGTTTTTGTCGAACCCTGCGGCTAGGCCCACCGGGTTGCGAAAGCGCAAGCCGCCGCGATCCGGCCAGAACGTCTGCGCGAGCCGGGCGTCCGCAGGCGGCTCCTCGAAGGAGAACAGGCGACGGACCACGCCGGGCACCTGCTGCCCCACGCCCGCAGCCGCCATGCCTGCGTGGTGCGCCTGCTCAGCGTCGAGCCAGAAGAGCAGGGGGCGGAGGCGGCGGTACATAGCAGACGGGGCAGGGAGGGGAAAGGTAGGCGTCAAGAGGGGGCGCATGTGGTACTGCGTCCACGTGCGCCCCCTCTGGTGAAGCTAGACCCCTTCGACCTCCGACTACCAGCCTGGCAGGAAGCTCAGGCCCCAGACCGTCTGTCGGTCGTCGCGCGAGAACGGGAGGGCGAAGTAGGGCTCCAGGATGAGGGCACCGAGCACGTTCACGCGTGTGGAGATGCCCGCGCTGAAGAGCGGGTTGATGTCGGCGAACTCCACCCCGAGCGTCTGCGACGACGTGGCACTGGTGAGCGTCTGCTGGCCCCACACAACGCCCATGTCGCCGAAGAGAACGAGCGTGGTGGGAAGGAACGGGAAGTTGAGCAGCCCGAAGTCCGACGTGCCGAGCAGGGGGACTCGCAGCTCCGCGCTGGTGGAGACGAAGCGGTTACCGAAGAGGCGGTCCTGCAGCGCCAGGTACTCATTGGTGTCGTCGAACGAGCCGAACGAGTAGCCGCGCACGAGCGGCCCGTAGCGGAAGTCGAAGCCGAGGAAGTAGGGCCGCAGGGAGCCGTCGCCGGCGTCGTTGCCGAAGCGCCCCTGGCCGAGGCCGCGCACGGCGAACGTCGACTGCAGCGACGGGAGGTAGAAGTAGCGCCGGAAGTCGGCGGTGAGGGTGCCGAACGTGAGCGAGCCGGCCGTGCCCTCAGCGCCGAAGAAGTAGCGGCCGCCGCGCACGGGGCCCGTGAAGCCGAAGAACGAGTAGTCGCCCACGTAGGCTCCGCCAAGCTGGCCGAGGTGGAGCGCGTCGAACTCGGCCAAGCCGAAGGCGGCCGTGGCGTCGCGGCGGCGGACGGACCCGTCGAGCCGCACGTCATCGAACTCGATGTCGCGGCCGATGCGGGTGTAGCCGGTGGACATCTGGAAGCGCCGTGTGGTGGAGAGCGGGTAGGACGAGAGCAGGCCCGCCTGCGAGTAGTAGATCCGCTCGTAGAACCGGGTCAGGACCGGCAGGTCGTCGTCGGACCCGAATCCGAGCCGCAGGTAGGGGATGTGCGAGAGGACCGCGCCGTAGTTGAGGCGGTTGCCCTGGTTGATGTACTGCACCTGCCCGCCGATGTCCTTGAGCGTCCCGTTGGCGAGGGCGGTGATGCCGAGCTGGTGGTTGCCGAGTTGGTCGGTGAAGAGCATGAAGATGCCGCCGCCCACGCCCAGGCCACCGAGCCCGGAGTTGTAGCCGATGCCAACGCTGGGTTGGCTCACGTAGTCGAGCGTGAGCTTGGGCGAGTAGCTGCGCGAGGGAAACTCCCGCGTGTCGGGGAGCCCATCGAGCACGTCGGCGAGGTAGCCGTCGACCTTGCTGCGGTTCTGCGCGCCGGTCGGCACGAGCAGCGCGGCAAGCGGGGTCGCGGCCGCGTCGCTGTCCTCGTGGGCAAACGGCTCGCCCTGCGCGTCGTCGGCCTCGACGGTGTAGACGCTGTAGCCTTGGGCCTCGAAGGCCGAGTACATCACCCGCCCTGTCTGCTGGGCGACGGTGAGGGCAGGGCTGAGGAACGTGATCCCGCTCACGCCCGAGACGAGGTTCGTCACGCGGTAGACCGTGCCGTCGGTCACGCCGTCGTCCTGCGCAGGGTCGCCGGTCACCCGGCTCCCGAGGGCATACCGGAACACGTTGGAGACGCCGTCCGGGTTGCTGATGAAGTAGATGCTCCGTCCGTCGGGGCTCCACTGCGGGTTGATGTGCTTGGCGCCGTCGAAGTGGGGGAGGAGCGTCTGCTCGCCGGACTCGACGTCCAGCAGGGCCAGCCGCATCGGGCCGAAGCGCAGCCGCTCGAACGAGGTCTCGGGCACCTCATCGGTCGCGTAGACGAGCGTCCGGCCGTCGGGGCTCCACTGGGCCTGGAGCTCGGTGTAGCGGTCGTTGGTGAGCTGGCGTGCCTGGCCGCCGTCCACGGTCACCGTGTAGAGGTTGGACACGCCGCCCTTGCGGCCCGTGAACGCGATCGTCTCGCCGTCGGGGCCCCACGCGGGGTCCTTGATCGCGGTCACGCCGTCCACCTTGAGGCGCTGCACCACGTTGCGGCTGGCCACGTCCAGGACGGCGATCTCGTTGTCGCCCTCGGCGAAGACCACGTAGGCGAAGCGGGTGCCGTCGGGGCTCCACGTCCCGGCCGAGCTGATGAAGCGGAGCGCGTCGAAGTGCGCGCTCGTGCCCACTGATTCGAGCTTCTTGATGACCTCGCCGGTCTGCGCGTCGCCGAGGTAGAGGTCGATGCCGAAGAGGTCGCGTTCGGAGAGGAAGGCCACGTAGCGTCCGTCGGGCGAGAGCACCGGCGAGACGTTGGTGTCCCCCGCGTCGATGTCCCGGGCGAGGGTGCGGGTGCCGGGCGCGTCGGCCAGCTGGAGCGAGTCGAGGCGCGGATAGCGCTCCGGGTCGAGGGCGGCCAGGGCGGGCCCGTAGGGGATCGCGCGGTCGGCGGCGACGGGGAGGTAGGCCTCTGCGACCTGCTCGGCCCAGCGCTCCGAGAACTCGTCGGGGCCGAGGCCGGTGATGGAGACGAGGGCCGAGTCGAACGGCATCGAGAGGCCGCGCTTGAAGAGGTCGGAGGCGGCCTCGTCGCCATAGGTGCCCCCGACGAACGCCCAGAAGGCCTGGCCGTAGCGGTAGGGGAAGAAGCGCGGGTCAGAGGAGAGCTGCTGCAGCGTCGGGAAGTTGTCCCGCACCACGGCGTCGCGCATCCACATCGTGGTGTGGGCGTCCTCGCGGCCGACGGAGAGGTACTCCGCGAAGCCCTCGACGACCCACAGCGGCATGCGCACGAAGTTGCCAAACGAGCCGCCCCGCTGCGCGATGTCGTACTGGAACTGGTGCACCAACTCGTGCCCGAGCACGTGGTCGGTCTGGGCATAGCTCGCGCCGAAGGGCATCACAATGCGCTGCTTGAGGCCCTCCGTGACCCCGGCGACCCCGTCCGAGATGATGCCGCCGATGACGTTCGTCTGCCGGAAGTCGGCGTCGTCGGCATAGAAGATGATCGTCTTGCGCTCGTCGAACTCGTGCTCGAGGATGCGCGAGAGGCGCGTGTACCAGCGCTCGGCCATGCGGGCGGCGTCGCGGGCCGCCTGCTCCATGTCGCCGTAGTAGTAGATGTCGAAGTGCTCGGTTTCGAGCACCTGGAAGTCGAAGTCGTCGTACTGGACCTTGTTGCGGCCGAAGTACTGCGCCTCGGCGGTCGGGACGACGGGCAGCGTGCACGCAGCGGCGAGGAGCACCAGCAGGAGCGAGCGCAGAGAGGCACCCAAGCGGGCACCTAGACGAGCGGCGAGGAAGGCAGACATCCGAGCGGTCGGCATGGCGAGAAGGGAAGGAAAGAGCGGCAGCGAACGCGAGGCGGTCGCCCGGGGGGCGGCGCGCAAGGCTCATGCCACAGGACACATCAGCGGAGTAACAGTGGGGACAGCGAAGTGACCTCTCGGAGGATGGCGACGACAGACGGGCGGGAACAGGGGCAGGCGCAAGAAAGCGACAGAACGGCGATCTGTCTAGCCTACCCGCGAACGGGGGCGGCTGCCTGTCCGGCCCTGTGCACGACACGAGAACGGTGGAAGGTCCCTCGTTCGCCGCGCGACTGGGGCGAGCCGCCACCAGCCTGCGCCGAATCGCCGAAAACCCACGCTGAACCGCGCCCGAAGAACGAACAGCGCCTCCTCGGTGCGGTATACTCCCAGCCCTGCACAAACGGCTCGGCCCGGTCGCCGCTGGCCGCCTCTCGACGTGCAGCCCAGGCCCTTTGCCCCAGGACCCTCGACCCAGGACCCTCCGGCCCGCATGTCTGCCTTCTCCACCAACGACGGCTCCGCGCTGCGCCTCCGCGTCTTCGCCGGGACGGTGCTGCTTCTCTTCGGGCTGCTCGGCGCCCGGCTCGTGCAGATGCAGATCCTCGACCAGAGCCAGTACACCGACGAGGCCGAGGACAACGCCATCGAGCAGAAGCTGGTCCTCCCCGCGCGGGGGTACGTCTACGACCGCAACGGCGAGCTCCTCGTCGACAACGTCACCACCTACGACCTTACCGTCACGCCGCGCCGCTTCGAGACGGAGCACCTCCCCGACCTCGCGCGCCTGCTCGGCGTTTCCGACTCGCTCATGCAGGTCCGCTACGACCGCGTGGTGCAGTACTCCCGCTACAAGGAGTCGGTGCTGATGGAGAACATCCCATTCGGCGCGTTCGTGCGGCTGCGCGAGAACCAGTACCGCATCCCCGGCATCGGCTTCGAGCTGCGCCAGCAGCGGCGCTACCACGGCGAGGCCGAGCTGTCGCACGCGCTCGGCTACGTCCGCGAGATCAGCGAGCAGCAGCTCGCCTCGCCCCGCTACGAGAGCTACCGCCAGGGTGACATGATCGGCATCGCGGGCATCGAGGCGCACTACCAGGACCTGCTGCGCGGGCGCATCGGCCGCGAGTTCGTGCTCGTCAACACGCACGGCATGGAGGTGTCGCGCTACAAGGACGGCGCGGACGACCTCGACCCGCAGGCGGGCTGGGAGCTGCACCTCTCAATCGACGCGCGGGTGCAGGCGCTCGCCGAGAGCCTGTTCGTGAACAAGCGCGGCGGGGCGGTCGCCATCAGTCCCAAGACAGGCGAGCTCATCGCGATGGTCTCGGCACCGGACTACGACCTCGACCGCTGGCGCGGACGCCTCTCGCAGGACTTCGTCGACTACGTCTACCGCAACCCCGACCGTCCGCTCTTCAACCGTGCTACGCAGAGCTTCCAGCCCCCCGGCTCCACGTGGAAGCCGTTCATGTCGCTCGTGGCGCTGGAGGAGGGCATGATCACGCGCGACTCCCGGCTCTTCTGCGGCGGTGGCTACCTCCTCGGCGGGCGCTTCTTCAAGTGCCTCGGCGGCTCGCACGGCCCCATCGGCGTGGAGCGGGCTATCCAGGTCTCGTGCAACACGTTCTTCTACCGCCTGATGAACGACGAACTCAACGGCAAGCGCATGGACCTGACGACGTGGAGCACGTGGGCCAACCGCTTCGGCTTCGGCACGCTCGCGCCCATCGATTTTCCCGACCAGCACCCCGGCCTCATCCCCGACTCGACCTACTTCGACGAGGCGTTCCCGCGAGGCTGGGGGCCGGGCTTCACGATCAACCTCGGTATTGGGCAGGGCGACATGGGCACGACGCCACTCCAACTGGCGCGCTACACCGCCGCGATCGGCAACGGCGGCTCGCTCCCGTGGCCGCACCTCTTGAAGCACCAGATCAACCCGACCGCCGGCGACACGCTGCGACCCCGCTGGGAGTCGGAGCCCCTGCCGGTCTCGCCCGAGAACGTCGACATCATCCGCCGCGGCATGGAGCTCGTCGTGTCGTCGGGGACCGCCCGCATCGCGCAGATCGACAGCGTCTCAGTCGCGGGCAAGACGGGCACCGCCCAGAACCCGCGCGGCGACGACCACTCGGTGTTCATCGCCTACGCCCCCGTGGACGACCCCGAGATCGCCGTCGGCATCCTCGTCGAGAACGCAGGCTATGGCTCGACCGCCGCCGCGCCGATTGCGAGCCTCATGATCGAGCAGTACCTCAAAGGCCGCGTGGACCGCATCGGGCTCATCCGGACGGTGATGAACCGCCGCAGCGGACGAGATCGTGGCTAGGAGGCGTTTGATTCGCTGGGGCAATGGAATACAGACTTCAAAGCGTTGTCGGACGAGTTCCAGCGCGGGCGAGCGCAGCACTCAGAGGCCGAAGGCTAGGGGCATGCTGATGAACCTTCCACCTTGTCACCCCCCGCTTGCACGCCTGCGACGGCGCGCAAGCTGTCCCCCTCGTAGGCGAGGGGGACAGTCCGAGGAGCGGAGTGCGCAGCACGGAGGCGACGCCGGACAGGGGGTGCCGACACGGGTAAAACCTCACACAACCGCTACACAGGTACGTGGGGTCTTGCGCCCAGCAACGCCACAGCCAACCGCTGACAGCCGATAGCCCCGCATGAACCGAAACTGGACCCGCAACCTCGACTGGACGGTGATCGGCACCTGGGCGGCGCTCGTGAGCGTCGGCCTCGTGGCGATCTACAGCGCGACGCACGGCCCGGCGTCGGAGTTCTTGCTCGACAGCGTGCAGCGCAACTTCACCCGGCAGTCGCAGTGGTTCGTCATCTCCGGCGTGGCGATGGCCATCATCCTCTTCATCCCGGCGACGACCATCCGGCGGCTCGCCTACGTCGGCTACGCGGTCACGTTCGTGCTGCTCGTGCTCACGCCCCTCTTCGGCCGCGAGATCAACGGCGCGCGGTCGTGGCTCTACATCGGCCCCATCGGCTTGCAGACGTCGGAGCTGATGAAGGTGGGCGTGGTCGTGGCCGTGGCACGGCTGCTCTCGGCGAAGGAGGCGCGGGCGGGGCAGTGGCCCTACCTCGCGGGGGCCATCGCGCTCATCGCCGTGCCGATGATGGTCATCGCGCTCAGCGACGCAGGGACGGCGCTCGTGGTGGCGGCGCTCATCCCGGTGATGCTCTTCTGGACCGGCCTCGTTCCGCTGCCAATGATGGCGCTCCTGGCGGGCATCGCCGTAGCGGGCTACCTCGCCATCATCAGCCCAATCTGGGGGTTCGTCTTCGGCGTCGCCTTCACTGCCGCGATGGGGTTCTGGGTGCGGCGGCGCTGGTTCACCGTCATCGCAGGCGTGTGCTCGATGGGCGTGGCGCTCGCGACCAACTTCGCGCTGTACCGCGTGCTCAAGCCGCACCAGCGGGGGCGCCTCACCGCGTTCGTGGAGCCCGAGGCCTACCGGCTGACCGAGGGCTACCACATGATCCAGGCGAAGGCAGCCGTGGGCTCGGGCGGGCTCTTCGGCAAGGGCTTCATGAGCGGCACGCAGACGCAACTCGCGTTCATCCCCGAGCAGTCCACCGACTTCATCTTCAGCGTGATCGGCGAGGAGTTCGGCTTCATCGGCGCGATGCTCGTGCTCGGCCTCTTCGCGCTGTTGCTCGTGCGCATGACGTGGCTCGGCACCTACGCGGGCTACTCGATGACGCGCCTCGTGGCGGGCGGGGCCACGGGCATCTTCCTCGTCCACGTGCTCATCAACATCGGGATGAACCTAGGCGTGATGCCGGTCATCGGCATTCCGCTTCCGTTCGTGTCCTACGGCGGCTCCGCGCTCCTGGCGAACACGGTGCTCGTGGCCGTCGCGCTCAACCTGCACGCGCGCAAGGACGAGTTCTCGATCTACGGAGCGTAGGGAAGGTCGAAGTGAGAAGTGACGCATGACCGACGAAGAGATTGTTGACAGCTTCGCGTTTCCCCCAGAATGGCTTGCGTGGAGGTTCATTAGCCCGAACAAACTGAGTGCTTTGGTAGCGGAATACCGTGAACAGGAGGACCCGCACCCAGAGCATTGGCGATGGCGAGCGTTCAAGTCGGTGCTCACCGATAGACGACCCCTGAATGAGAAGGAATGCAGACGACTGCTTCGTATCGGCGAACTGGATCCTGACGTGAACGGTGCTGGAGTCTCCATGCAAGTCGAAATCTTGCTACTTCCGGAGTGTCCAGCTGAACTGGTCGAAGCTTCTACGGCAGATCAGAATTCGTATCTGACACACGTCGTAACAAAACAACGGAGCAAGACTAGGACATAGCTTCTAACCTCGATTTCTCCCTGAGACGCTGGCACCTTGTCGGTATCGCGAGAGGTTGAGAGCGAGGACTCACGAAACCTGGACGTCGGCGTGTCCGGTGTCTACGTCGACTTCGAGGGTGATCGGGATGGTCCGGCGCTGTGCATGGATGGTCGCGCCGCAGGCCTCCCATGGCGTATCCGTAAACGCAATGTGGCCCGTTGCGCGCACCACGGCGTCTGAGCGCTCGGCTTCCAAGATGGTTACCTCGTCATCCGTTGCCCAGTAGTCGGCGGCGGTTTCAATGAGCGAACTCACGACCCCTGAGTTTGCCAGCGAGGCAGCGAGGGCACGTCGGAGATCGTCGGGGGTAGAGACGGTGCCTAGGGAGGCCGAGGCCAGCTTAAACGTCATGGCATGCTACACGAGGACGAAGGGGAAGCGCTATGCATAAGGAGGGCGTCAGCCGTGTTTTCCTTTCGGCATTCACGCTTTGCGCTTTTCGTCGGTCTGCATCGCGCCGACCTTCCGTCCTCGCCTCACCCACCTCCCAATCCTACCCATGATCCGCTACCTGACTGCCGGAGAGTCCCACGGCGAAGCGCTCATCGGCATCGTCGAGGGGTGCCCGGCCGGGCTGCCGCTGCGGCCCGCCAACCTCAACGAGCACCTGTCGCGGCGCTGGCTCGGCTTCGGGCGCGGCGGGCGCGCTAAGATCGAGACGGACCAGGCGCACGTCTATTCCGGCCTCCGCCACGGCGCGACGATGGGCAGCCCCATCGCGCTCAAGCTCGTCAACGCGAGCTACCACAAGGACAAGGCGCGCTGGCCCGAAGTCATGGCCGTCGAGCCCGTGGAGGTGGATGTCGAAAAGGTGACGCTGCCTCGGCCCGGGCACGCCGACCTCGTGGGCACGCAGAAGTACGGCTTCGACGACATCCGCCCCGTGATCGATCGCTCCTCGGCGCGCGAGACGGCGATGCGCGTGGCGTGCTGCTCCGTCGCGCGGCACCTGCTGCGCGTGCTCGGCATCGAGGTGGGCAGCCACGTCGTCCGCATCGGCGCGGTGGGGTATGCGTCGAAGGAAGAATGGGTAGCGAAGCGCGATGCACTCTTGGCGGAAGGTGGCGCGCGGGTGCTCTACGAGGCCGCCGACCAGTCCGAGACGCGCATGCTCGACGCCGACCTCACCGCCGCCACCATCGAGCACATCAAGGCGATGAAGAAAGCCGGCGACTCGCTCGGCGGCGTCTACGAGGTCGTCGTCACGGGCGTCCCGCCGGGGCTGGGCTCCTACGTGCAGTGGGACCGCAAACTCGACGGGCAACTGGCGCAGGCGATCCTCTCGATCCAGGCGCAGAAAGCCGTCGAGGTCGGCGACGGCATCGACGGGGGCACACTCCCGGGCTCGGCGTTCCACGACCCGATCACGCGCGAGAACGGCACGTTTGCGCGGAGCAGTAACCACGCAGGCGGCATCGAAGGGGGCATGTCGAACGGTATGCCGATCCTCGTGCGCGGCGTGATGAAGCCGATTCCCACGCTCATCAAGCCGCTCGGCACCGTGGACATCGCCACCGGCGAGGCGCAGCCGACGCGCTACGAGCGCTCCGACGTGACGAGCGTGCCCGCCGCGAGCACCGTCGCCGAGGCGACCGTCGCCCTCGTGATCGCCAACGCGCTCCTCGAAAAGCTCGGCGGGGACAGCCTCGATGAGATCCGCCCCCGCCTGGATGCGCTTCGGTCTGCGTGAGCCGCGGCTTGCTGGGTTGAGAAGACGAAGCGCTCGGGTTCGAGTTGGTCGCAGTGTTACGTATTGCGTGTTGCGTATCGGATCGAAGTCAACACGCAATACGCAACAGCTCATCGCCTCAGGGGGCAACGATTGAGCTAGACGCCTGTGTGCTAGATCAGCCGCAGCGTGAACGGGTAGCGGTAGGTCTCGCCGTCGCGGGCGCGGAGGCCGGCGATGATGGGCAAGACGACCATCGACAGGCCGATCACGATGAACGCCGGGATGGCGACCACGAGGCCGATGATGGTGATCGCGAGCACGGTCGCTACGGCGAGGGCGATCAGTGCACTGATCTGGAAGTTGAGCGCCTCGCGCGCGTTCGCCTCAACGAACGGGTGGCCGTCCTTCTTGAGCAGATAGACGACGAGCGGGCCGACGAAGAAGCCGATGCCCGAGAACAGGCCGAGCAGCGCCGAGAGGTGCGCGATCATGCCCCAGGAGCGGGCTTCGTCCGAGGTCGTGGTAAGAGCCATGGTCGGTGGAAGGTCAGTGAACGGGACTCGCGGTGGCATACGTAAAGCGGAGCGCAGAGTTACTGCCAAATCGACGAATTGGACGTTTTGGACGTTTGTGTTTAGGCGGCTCGGAACGGAGTGGGGAGGGGTCCGTACTTTCGCCCCCACTTCTCCTGTCGCCTCTCTCCTGCCTCTCCTGCCATGAGCTGGCTCACCCGCATGTCGCACCGCGCCGACGCGCGCCTCAACACGTCCACGTCGCCGCTCCCGATCACCCCTGCGTCGCCGCATGCCGTCGTGATCGGCGCGGGCTTCGGGGGCCTCGCCGCCGCCATCCGCCTGCGCGTGCGCGGCTACCGCGTCACCGTCGTGGACCGCCTCGACCAGCCCGGCGGGCGGGCGCGTGTCTTCAAGGAGCAGGGCTACACCTTCGACGCGGGCCCCACGCTCATCACGGCCCCCTTCCTCTTCGACGAACTGTGGAGCATGGCCGGGATGCGCCGCGAGGACGACGTCGAGTTCGTCGAGATCGACCCGTTCTACCGCATTCGGTTCGAGGACGGCCGCGTCTTCAACTACAACGGCGACCCCGACGGGATGCGCCGCGAGATCGCGAAGTTCAATCCCGCCGACGTGCGGGGCTACGACCGCTTCCTCAAGAAGTCCGAGGAGATCTTCGAGGTCGGCTTCACCGAGCTGGGCCACGTGCCGTTCTCGAAAGTCTCGGACATGGCGAAGATCGTCCCGGCGATGATGGCGCTGCGCAGCCACGAGACGGTCTACCAGTTCGTCTCGCGCTTCATCAAGGACGAGCAGTTGCGGCAGGTCTTCAGCTTCCACCCGCTGCTCGTCGGCGGCAACCCGTTCTCGACGACCTCGATCTACACGCTGGTCGCGTTCCTGGAGCGCAAGTGGGGCGTGTGGTACGCGATGGGCGGCACCGGGGCCGTCGTGCGCGGCCTCGCCGACGTGATCGAGCGCCTCGACGGCCAGTTTCGCTTCGGCGAGACGGTCGAGGAGATCACCGTGCAGAACGGCCGCGCGACGGGCGTCAAGCTCGAAGGAGGGGAGCACATCCCGGCCGACATCGTCGTCTCGAACGCGGACGCGGGGTGGACCTACCGCCACCTCATCCGCCCCGAGCACCGCAAGCGCTGGACCGACGAGCGCGTCGAGAAATCCAAGTTCTCGATGAGCCTCTTCGTGTGGTACTTCGGCACCGACAAGAAGTACGACGATGTCGCTCACCACACGCTCCTCCTGGGGCCGCGCTACCGCGAGCTGCTCGACGACATCTTCACGCACAAGTACCTCGCGAAGGACTTCTCGCTCTACCTCCACCGCCCCTCGGCCACCGACGCCTCGATGGCCCCGCCCGGGCACGACTGCTACTACGTGCTCTCGCCCGTCCCGCACCTGGAGAGCGGCACCGACTGGAGCGCGCAGGTCGAGCAGTACCGCCAGGCTGTCCAGGACTACCTCGAATCGACGGTCATGCCGGGCCTCTCGGAGCACCTCACGGCGAGCATCACGCTCGACCCGCAGGGCTTCCGCGACGACTACCTCTCGTACAAGGGCGCGGCGTTCTCCTTCGAACCCGTCCTGCTGCAGAGTGCCTACTTCCGCCCGCACAACAAGTCGGAGGACGTGGAGGGCCTCTTCCTCGTCGGTGGCGGGACGCACCCGGGCGCAGGCATGCCGGGCGTGCTCTCGACGGCGCGCGTGCTCGACAGCATCGTGCCCGACGCGGCAGCGCTCGACCGAACGATCGGCCGCGTGACGGAGCCGCGAGCCGTTGTGGAAGTGTAGCGCCGGTATAGACCCGAACCGGTAGGACGGCGGGCGTGCTTTTACAAGTGGTGGCAGGCGTCTATTTTGACTAGACGTACTTGCCCCACCACGCCATGCCCGACCACGACATCACCCAGGCACTCCTCGACGCGAGTGCGGGCGACGAGGCCGCGGCCGAACGCCTCTGGCGCGCCGTGTACGAGGAGCTTCGTGCCATGGCGCACCGTCACCTCCTCGGCGAGCGAGCGTCCCACACGCTCTCTGCAACGGCGCTCGTCCACGAAGCCTACCTGAAGCTCGTCGACAATACCCGGATCGAGTGGAAGAACCGGGCGCAGTTCTATGGGATTGCCTCGACCGTGATGCGCCGTCTGTTGGTGGACTACGCGCGGCGTCGTACGGCCGAGAAGCGCGGAGGGGACGCCGTGCATGTCGACCTGGAGGGGGTGCATTCCGCGAGCGAGATCCGGGTCGAGGAGGTCGTGGCCGTGGACGATGCGCTCCAGAAGCTGGAGCAGCACAACGAGCGGCTGGCACAACTGGTCGTCCTTCGGTACTTCGGAGGACTGAACGTGCAGGAAACGATGGACCTCATGGGCATCTCGAAGAGCACCTACCACCGGGACTGGCACCGCGCGAAAGGGTGGCTGCTGAGCGCGATGGGCCCCTAGCGTCATTTTTTCCGCGTTACTAGGAAGGCCACAGCGACTCCAAGCACCTACCCGTAGCTCTCTATGAACGCGTTACTTTCTCCTCGTCCACCCACGATCGACCCTGTTGACATCGAGCGCATGCAGCGGGTCGATGCCTTGGTTGAAGAGGCCCTCACCTGGGCACCCGACGAGCGTACCCACCACCTGGCGATGCGCACCGAGGGCGACCGCGCGCTCCTCCAGGAGGTGCAGGCTCTCCTGGCAGCCTGTGCCGCGGCTGCCGATCGGTTCGAGACCCCCGCCATTGATCAGGTCCCGACGATCTGGATGGATGCGGTGTTGGCCGAGGAGGCCACCCCCGAGGACGAGTCGCTTCCGCTGGGGCATCGCGTTGGTCCTTATCGGATCGAGGCGCAGGTGGGAGCAGGGGGGATGGGCGTAGTCTACCGCGCGACGCGCGCCGACGGGCAGTTTGCCCGCACGGTGGCGCTCAAGGTGGTCAAGCGCGGCATGGACACCGACGAGGTCCTTCGGCGCTTCCAGTTCGAGCGGCATGTGCTCGCGCGGCTGGAGCACCCGCACATCGCCCGGCTCTACGGCGGCGGCGTCACCGACGACGGGCGCCCCTGGCTGGCGATGGAGTACGTCGAGGGCACGCCAGTCACGGACTATGCCGCCGCCCATGACCTCGAGGGGGCTGCGCGCCTAGCGCTGCTCCGCACGGTCTGCGAGGCGGTAGCGTATGCCCATCAGCGGCTCGTCGTGCACCGCGACCTCAAGCCCTCCAACATCCTCGTACGCGAGGACCAGCAGGGCCGGCCACACGTCGTCCTCTTGGACTTTGGCATTGCCCGCCTCCTGGATGCGTCGCCCATCCCTGAGCTTGGTGGTGTCCCGCTGCTGCACACGGCGCGCGGCGCGCAGCGGTTGACGCCCAACTATGCCGCCCCTGAACAGGTGCAGGGCCACCCGCCCACGACGGCCACCGATGTCTACGCGCTCGGGGTGCTTGGCTATGAGTTGCTCGCCGGAGTGCGTCCCTACACCTTCGCCGTAAGGACGTTCGCCGAGATCGAGCGGGTGGTGTGCGGGACGGTGCCGCCGCGTCCCAGCACGGTCGCCGCCGCGTCGCAGGCCCCGTTCCTCCGCGGTGATCTCGATGCGATCCTACTCAAGGCACTCAAGAAAGAGCCCGAGCGCCGCTACGTTGCGGCTGCCGACTTCGGCGACGACCTCGACCGGCTGATCGCAGGGCAGCCCGTCAGCGCCCGCGATGATTCAGCGCGCTATCGGACGGCGAAGTTCATCCAGCGCCACCGTAGTGCGGTGGGCGTAGGTACGCTTGCGGTGTTGGCGCTCGTGATGGGGTTGGTCCTCGCGCTCTGGCAGGCCAGCGTAGCCGCTGCCGAACGCGACGCGAAGAGCCTGGAGGCTGCCCGTGCACAGGCAACGCTCGCCTTCGCCTATGGGCTCTTGGACGAGGTCAGCCCCGGGACCGCACAGGGCCAGCCCGTCGAAGCCACAGACCTGTTTATGCGAGGGGTCCGGGAGGCGAGCCTCGTGGAGGAGCCGCGCTTGCACGCGTCGTTGCTCCGCGCGGTCGGACAGCTCAGCTACCGCCTCGGGAACTTCGCCATGGCTGAATCGCTGCTGACGCTCGTGGCGGCAGAGCAGCGTGCGCTGTACGATGCCCGGCCCGATGAGGGCATCCACACAGAGCTCGCGGAGACCTTGTACATGCTGGGGCAGGTGCACCTCAACTCGGAGCGATACGAGGAAGCGCGGACGCTCTTCAACGAGTCCGAGAGGTTGAGCGAGGCCTACCTGTCCGACGCGAGTGGGCGGCTGTTGCTGACGCGCGGAGAGATCGCCTACTCGTGGTACGCGGAGGGCGACGTCGGCGAGGCCCTGCGTCGCTACGAGTCCGTGCTCGAAGCATGGCCAGAGAGGCAGTTCGAGGCCGAGCGGGGACAGGTGCTGAGCAGCTACGGAGAAGTCCTCGACTATGCTGGACGCGATGTGGAGGCAGAAGACGCACTGAGAGCGGCGCTGGTCGTGCTCACGCGCACTCTCGGCACCCGGCATCCTGCTGTGGCTGACACGCAGCGCCGCTTGGGCGGCTTGCTCGTGCGCAGGGGAGACTATGGGGAGGGCATCGCCCTCCTCGAAGCCGCGCTGGCGTCGACGCGCGTGGTCCTCGGGCAGCACGTTGATGTAGCGCAGAGCGAGTACTACATCGGGTGGGCTATGGCCACGGCAGGCGATACGACGCGCGCCCTCCGCTATCTGCACCAGTCCGCAGCGTCCTACGAGGAAGCCGCGGGGGTCCGCATCGAGCGTGGCTACCCGTACGCACTGGCGGGAAAGCTCTACGTACAGCAGGCGCGAGCGACCGAGGCAGAAGGCGTCCTCAAGGCCGCGATCGAGATCTACGAGGCTACGGAGGCAGATCCGTACTTCGTGGCACGCCCGCACTTGTGGATGGCCCAGGCGCTTGTGTTGCAGGAACGCTACGAGGAGGCTGCGCCCCTTGCTCGTCGTGCCCTGGCCTACTTCGCCACGGACCCAGATCAGGCTGCAAAGCGGGCAGAAGCGGAGGCCACGCTCGCGGCCATTCAGCGCAACAGCCCGCGTCAGCGCGCACCGTAGACTGCGGTATGTCAGGCGGTGCTACAACCCAACACGAAGGCCCAGGGCGACCACGTGGCCGTAGACCCATTCCGGCTCGGCCGTGAAGAGCGTGCCGCTGGGGCCCTCGGCAGGCACCTCTCCAAGGTTGAGGGCCGAGCCTCGGTAGCCAAGCACAAGACCAAGCTGGTCCGACACGGCCAGGTCGAGCGTCCCGCTCCAGCCCAACGCGACGCCAGATTCTGTCCCGGTCGAGATGGCTTGAATCTCCGTGGGGTCGCTGCCCCCGAGCGTCCACCCATACCCGATGGCCGCATGGCCTTCGAGGGAGAGCCTGCTTCGGAGGGGCACCACCAACGTAGGCCCTGCTAGAATCACAAAGCGCGGTCCCAGGTCGATACGATCCAAGGAGGCCGGTAGGTCGGGTGGAGGCGGGCAGACACCCTTGGGGCAGGGGGGCTTCTTTTGGGAGGTGCTCGCGAACTCGGTCCTGGCGACGAGGCCGACTTGACTGGAGCCGAGGGGAAATAGGTACCGTCCTTCGAGCAGCCCGGCAGCGGATTCGCTCTCCGCGTCGAGACCGCCTAGCATGGCAAGAGCGAGATCCTGCTGCGCGTTTGCAACCAGGCTGGGGACCACAAGAGCGAAGAGAAAGGTGAAGGAGCGCATGGGTCGGGTGGTAATCGACTAGGGATACGGAGTGCGCCAGGTAGGGAAGGGGCAGTCTGGCGCGCCTTTCTCAATGAGGCGTAAAACCGTCACGATTGGTCGCATCCTGTCGTGCTAGCAATTGATTTAACAATGGTTAAGGTATGCTGCGAGGGCCGTGCTGTCGCTCGTAGGGCACCGTCGCGTCACCGCGAGCACGTCCTGGTGCGCGTCTGCAGCTTGACGAGAGTGTTGGAGGGAGCGTGGCATCCAGGCTGGCCCGTCGTAGCGGGGTGGGGCGTGGGACTTTGCGCGGCGTCCCTTCGCCTTGGGTGAGTGAGGGCACAGAGAGAACCGTGTGCCCGGCCCATTCACGCCTGGGCAGGCGCAGCTTCGCGCCCTCCGCCTCTCCCAGGACGTCCTGCTCCAACCAGAGGGATTCCCATGGAAACACCGTTCATACCAAAACAGGTCACCCTGCCGACCGACTACCGCCTCGATCCGAGGACGTTCTTCGACTTCCGAGACCTCTTCGCCTGCGAGGTCCGCATTCTCGTCGTGACCGATAGTCCCGCTGGCGGCTTCGGCACTGTTGCAGGCTTGCATCTGGGTCAGGTGCTCCAGGTGCTCCGGGACGACCCCTGGTCGCATGCGCGCTTCGAGATCGTGAAGGCGCACCGGCAGGGAACCAGCGAGGCCAACGTGCTGGACAACTTTCGCTTCGACCGCCACGATCTGTCCCGGTACGATCAGGTCTGGCTTTTCGGCATCGAACGCGAGGCGGGCGCTGACCCCCTCGGTGAGGAGGAGTTGAGGAGTCTCGCCGAGTTCATGGATGGCGGCGGCGGCGTCTTCGCCACGGGCGACCATTCGGACCTCGGCAATGCCATGAGCGCGCGCGTGCCGCGTGTGCGTTCGATGCGCCGGTGGTATGCCAGGCAGGGACCCAATGGGGAGCCCCCTGCGCCCCCGGCGCTCGGCCCGGACCGCCACGACACCCTGGTTGACCCCGATGGCCCCGGCTCTATACCGAGGGGGCGGAGGCAGAATCAGTCCGACAAGGTTCCGCAAACGATCCGACCCCGGTACTACAGCCAAACCTCCCGACGGGGGCTCTACAAGCGAGTGACGACCTACCCGCATCCGGTGCTCTGTGGCCCGGACGGCGTGATCACGCACTTCCCGGATCACATGCACGAGGGGTACTGCGAGGTCCCGTCGGACCTGAGCCGGAGCGTCGCGTTCGCGGGCTACGAGGGGGTGGAATACCCCTCGCGGGACGGTCACCAGGAGGTACCTGAGGTGATCGCATGGTCTACCAGCCACGAGACCAACGACACCACGTTCGGTGCACTGGCGGCCTACGATGGGCACGAGGTTGGTGTGGGGCGTGTGCTAGTAGACGCGTCCTGGCACCACTGGGTGAACACAAACCTCGTAGGGTTCCTCGCGGCCACGGATCCGGAGAATCCCGACCAGGATCCGTCGGTCGTGCCGAAGTGGGAGGCGATGAAGGCCTACTTCCGCAATGTGGCGTTGTGGTTGGCGCGACCAAAGACGCAGGACTGCATTCGCCGTGGCGGGTGGCTCATCCTCACGCGGCACTACGACATCCTGATCACCTACAAAGACCTAGACAGTGTGCGCAACCGGCTCGACTACTTCCTGCAGTTGGGTACGGTTGCCCGCGACGCACTGGGACGGTTGGCGTCCCGGTGCCAAAGGACCATCTGGTTCCGCGATCCGCTGGGCTGGCTCGAGGTGTACGATCCTTGGAAGCGCATACCGATGCCGGATCCCCCGCCTTATCTCGACTCACTGTACTTCGACGCCGAACAGCTCGAGCTCCTCGCCGCAGGAGGGGCGGTCCACCATCTCATTGCTCGTGCTGGCAACAGCATCAAGGGCGGGCAGCCCACGCTTCAGGCGTTGATGAAGGCAACCGGCAGCAAGCACATCGACGCCGCCGTACAACGCGGAGCGGCAGAGGCGGTGGCTGTGTGGATTGAGGAGATGCGGGAAGCCACACACCACCTTGAGCTCATGGCGGAGCGCGCAGCCAAGTACCGCAAGTAGGCCCGAGTGCGAGAGCTCGCGTCCGGCAGGGTACCCGCTTGAGGGTACCCTGCCGGTGTGAGGGGCTAGTCGCAGTGCGTTCGTCTCCTGGTTGGGCTTTGGGCATGCCCGAAGCAATCTGCGCAACTGATACCACCAATCCGGTGCAGCAGGGCTACGTCCGCTGGAGCGCCGCGACAGGTTCCAGCTTGGCGGCGCGGGACGACGGCCACACGCCCGCGAGCACGGCCACCGCGACCGCGATCGCAAGGCAGGTGAGGGCGAGCCACGGGGACGTGTAGAAGACGTCGATGGGCGGCACAGCGCGGCTTTCGAGGAAGCGCTGCACGCCGTAGCTCAGCAGCCGCACAAACCCGAACCCGACGACGACGCCCACCACGCCGCCCACTACGCCAAGCACGCCGCTCTCGACGAGGAACTGCCGCCGGATGTCGCGCTGCCGCCCGCCGACGGCCTTCATGACGCCAATCTCGCCCGTCCGCTCCAGCACGCTCATCGCCATCGTGTTGGCAATGCCGAGCGTGGCCACGAGCAGCCCGATGATGCCGACGATGGCCAGCGAGAGGTCCATCACCCGGAAGAGCCGCTCGACCTGCTCAAACTGCTCGCGGAAGCCCGTCGCGAAGACGCCCGTCTCTTCGATCGCCGCCTTCACCTCGGCGTAGGCTCTTTCCTCGGCCACCTGGACGCGTGCGGCCCCGTAGCCGTCGGTGTTGGAGTCGCGCAGGATGAGGTCGAGGCTGGAAAAGAATGTGATCTTCGGAAGCGCCGCCGCGAAGTCCAGAGGGAGTACGAGGCGCGCGAACCCGGTGAGCTGCTGGTTTTCCTCCGGCAGGACGCCAGCGATGCGGATCTGATAGGGCTGCGACCGGATCGGGATGGACTGCAGCCCAAAGCTGATGAGCAGCATTGAGCGGCGTAGCTCCTCCAAGTCGAGCGTCGGCACGATGAGGGTCACGGTGCGCCCGATGGCCTCCTCCGGCGGGCCGAAGTTGAGTCGCTCCAGCATGGAGACCGAGACGAAGGCGGTCGTGTCGGCGTCGGTCTCGAAGAAGGCACCGTGCTCAGGGCGATAGCCGGGCACTGTCGCCATCGCCTGCGGGACGCCCTCGACCACCACGTCGATCTCGTTGCCTTTCCAGCGCAGCCGCGCCGGGAACGTGATCTCGGGATAGGCCGCGACGACGCCGGGGATGGTGTCGAGGGCGGCGAGGACGCTGTCGGTGAGCGTCACCTCGGCGACGCGCGCGTCGGGGTTCGACTCCCGCACGGTGAGGTCGCCAAAGCCGGAGATGGGCGTCGGCGTCGAGGTGACGCGCAGCGTGTTGTAGAGCGCCAGCGCATCGAACTCGGCGCGGGCGAGGCGCTGGAGGCCTGCGCCGTAGCTGAGCAGCGCAAGCAGCGCCGCCACCCCCACGGCCACGCCGGCGAGCGTCATCAGGCTGCGGGTGCGGTTGGAGCGGAGCCCGTCGAGCGCGAGCAGCAGGAGATCGGCGAGGCGCATGCGAGAGGCAGAGACGTGCAGGGCGAAGGGGCGGGCACGACGCAGCCGTGCCGTGCAAGCTAAGCGTGCCAAGCCGTGCGTGGCGCGGCGGGGCCGGTAGCGCTACGCTGGAACTTCGCCAGCGTCGGGCACCTCGCTGGTGTCGGGCACCTCGCTGGCGTCGGGCACCTCGCTGGCGTGCGGCGGCGCGGCAGCCGAGGCCGCCGGCCGCAGCGGGAGGCGGAGCCAGAACGTGGCCCCCTCGCCCGGCACGGAGTCGACGCCGACCGTGCCCCGGTGCGCCTCCACAAGCTGCTTCGCGATGTAGAGCCCCAGTCCGGTCGAGTGCTCGCCGCCGGTGGGCTGCGCACTCAGCCGCTCCAGCTTGCCAAAGGCGCGCGCCCGGTCGGCCTCCGTCAGCCCGGGGCCTTGGTCGCGCACGGCGAACCGCGCCCACGCGGGCCCGCCGTCGCCTTCGGTCTCCAGGGTCACCCAGATCCGCCGCCCCGGCGGGCTGTACTTGACCGCGTTGGACACCAGGTTGTCCATCGCCCGTTGGACGGCCGACACGTCCACCCGTGCGGCCAGGGTAGCGGGGGCGTCGAGGGTGAGCCCGATGCGCTTGCGCTCAGCTTGTGCGCTGTTCCAGCGCACTACGCTCCGAGCGACCTCGGCCAAGTCGGCCGGGTGCAGGCGCAGGGGCACGGCGCTCTGCACGTCGCGGCGAGCGTCTTGGAGCAGGTTCGTGATGAGTTCGACCCCTCGGAGGGCGGACGAGCGAATCATCGCCAGGCTCTCGTGCTGCTCGGCGGGACTGAGCGCCGAGGCGTCGTCGAGCAGCAGGGCGGCCATGCCTGCGATCCCCCCCAGCGGGTTCTTGAGGTCGTGGGCGGCGATGCCGAGAAACTCCTTGTTCCGCTCGAGCGCGTCCCGGAGCTCGACAGTCCGCTCCTCCAGCGAGTGGTTGAGCTGGTGCAGTTCAACGTTGGCCTGCTCGATGGTCGCGGTCTGCTGGACGATCTCGGCCGTGCGCTCGGCGACCGCACGTTCGAGCGAGGCGTTGCGCAGGGCGAGTTGGTGCCCCCGGTAGCGACCATAGCCCAACGCGATCCCGGCGATCACCGACACACCGAGCACGGTCCAGAGCAGGGACGCCCACCAGGTGCGGTACCACGGCGGCAGGACGCCGAAGGTGAAGGCGGCCTCGTCACTGGTGCGGCCGAACGCGTCCCGGGCCTGCACGCGGAAGGTGTACGTCCCTTCTCGGAGGTTGACGAAGTCTCGGTGCGTCTCCGAGGCCCACTCGGACCACTGGTCGGAGACACCGTCGAGGTAGACGCGGTAGGTGACAAGGTCGGAATGGTCGAAGACGGGGCTGGCGAAGCTGAAACGGACGCCGCCGTGCTGGAAGGGGAGCACGAGAGGCGTTGCCGGAGCCGCCGGCCCCGCCAGCGTCACGTCGCCCTCGAGGGTAGCGACGCGCCGGACGAAGACCTCGGGGCGTCCTCGGGGCTGCAGGTCGGCCGCCAGGCGCACGACCCCCGTCTCGGTGGCGAGCCACCCAGTTCCGTCCGGGTCAAAGTGGAGGCGGGTGGGCGAGGCGCCCGGCGAGTCGGGGAGCACCTGCGTGGCAGGCAGGGCGCTCCCGCCGGGCGCGTGGGCCACGTAGACGCCGTCGCTGGCGCCCGTGAACCAACGCCGGCCACGGGGGTCGTCAGCTAAAAACCGGGCGGCAGGGACGTCGCCCGCCCACGTGCTGATTGAGGAGTCGGGCACGGCGTGCGGTGCCGTCGGGTGGTCCACGGCACGATGCGGGACCGCACCGCCCAGCCGGAGGCTGCCGTCGAGCCAGTAGGCGTGCTGGATGTCGTCGAGGGTGTCGGGCTGCGCCACGAGCGTGACGGTGGCCGCTGAGGACGGGGCGTCGTCTCTGAACACGACGCGGTAGAAGCCCTCGTCGCGGTAGCCCGTCCAGACGGTGGTCCGGTCGCCGGGGGGAGGACGGTCGACATACACGCTGTTCGGCGTCCCCGTGTCGTACTGGGCTGTGGTGCGGTACGCCCCCTGCTCATCGGCTTCCACGACGTAGAGGCCACCGTACCCCCCGACAAAGATCCGGCCCGACCTGGCGGGGTCCACGTCGAACCCGTAGACCATCTCCGGGGCACGCCACACCAGTCGGCTTCGTCGCCCGCTGATGGCCAGCAAGTCCCGACCGCAGAGCGCGAGCAGCGCCGCCGCGGTCGGCTCGAGTGCCCAGCAGTTGATGTGGAGGCCTTGCTGCGTCACGCGCTCGAACCGGGCGGGCTGCTGCGCCGTGTCGAGGAGGTGCACGCCCACCATGCTGCCGGCGTAGAGATTGCCCCCGTGTCGCGTGACCTCGGGCGTGAGGGAGAGGAGGCCTTCTGCGCGTCCAAACCGGGTCACCGGCGAGGCGACGTCGATGCGGGCGATCCCGCCGTAGAGGGCTGCCCACAAGGCCCCCTCGCGGTCCTCGAAGAGCCGCATGACCTCGGTGTTCTCGAGGCCGGCGTCCTCGTCAAAGAAGCGGAGGAGCCGGCCGTCCGCGGTGAAGAGCGCGAGGCCCTGCTCGTCGAAGCCGATCGCGAGCGTCCCGTTGCTGAGGCGCAGGGCGGTGTAGACGGAGCCGCTCTCCACGAGCGCTTCGAGGTCGGTCGTCAGGCGGGTGCAGGCGGCGGAGGCGTCGAGGGGCAGGCGTTCTACGGATGAGGGGGGGGCGCGGGGGCAGCGCCACAGGCCATCCCGCTGGGTGGGGACGAGCACGTGCGCAGGGCCGTCCGGGACGATGCCCCGGAAGTTGCCAGCAAACACGTAGAGCGGGACGGGTCCGCCGTCGGGGCTCAGCCGGACGAGCGTGCGCTGGTCGAGGCTGGCGTAGAGCTCCTCGTCGACCGCGCTCAGGTCGCCATAGCCGTCGCCGTCAGGGCTGCCAGGAGCATCCAAAGCCGGGTCGAAGACGTGCATCTGCTGGCCGTCCCAGAGAAACACCCACCCTTCGTAGGTGGCGAAGTAGACGCCGTGGTCCGTCGGGACGGTGTCGTAGATGAGCGTGTGCTTTCGGTATACAGCCGGGAGGTGGCGCGTCAACTCGGTGAAGGCGAGCACCCCCTGCGCGTCGGCCTCGAGGTAACCCGGAGCACCGCCTGCCCCGACGTAGACCTTGCCGTCGAAGCCGTAGCCGATCGAGCGGACGATGCCGCCCGCAGCCTCGACGGGGGTCCAGGTTACGCCGTCGTAGACGAGGACTCCGTTGAGGTTGGCGGCGTAGATCAGGCCGTCGGCGTCTTGCGTGACGCCCCAGTTTTGCCGGGCGAGCCCGTGCTCCGACGGATCGAAATAGCGCAGCGGGACCCGGCCCCAGTCCGCCTCGACCTGCGCACTGGCAGGGCCCGTGCCCACGAGGCCCAGCAGGGCAACCACGATGCAGGCCCGGACGACCGCCCAGCACGCCTGCGGGCGAGGCCGTTCCGGCGCGACGGGGCTGGAGCAAAACGATACGCTGGGATGCGAAATGTTCACGGACGAACGCAGGCCGTGCGGCAGAGGGGGCGCTGGAGGCTCATGGAGGACCCGAGTAGATCCTAGGTGGGCGAACAAGATGCCAAAATGGAACAGGAGCGTGGCATTGGTAGGAACCTGCAGGGGGAAAGCGCAAGGGAAAGCCGCGAGGCTACGACCGCTCTGAATAAATTCACGACCGCTTGAGGCACCTTCGGAATAGACGCGTCTATCTTGTTCGGCTCTGCCTCACACCTCAGATTCTGACCTCGCTCTGCGATGCTGTTGTTCTACTTCATGATCTTCGTGATCCTGCTCGTCGCCATCGTGCTCACGGGCGTGGTGCTGCTCCAGAGCGGCAAGGGCGGTGGCCTCGCAGGCATCGCGGCGGGCGGCCAGACGCAGCAGATCCTCGGCGCGCGCCAAGCCCCCGACTTCCTCGAAAAGACGACCTGGGTGCTCGGCGTCGCCCTGATGGTGCTCTGCGTCATCACCACGATGTTTACCGGCACCGACGACCAGACTACGGTCATCACGGACGAAGGCGTGGAGGCTACCCCGGCTCCGCTCGACACCGCCCCCCCGAGCGACGCGCTTCCGCTGGAGCCGGCTCCCGCCCAAGAGTAGGCGCCCTCGCATCGACAATCGACACACGAACGCCCGCGCTGGACGACTCCGGCGCGGGCGTTTTTCGGTGGAGGCAGCGCGACAGACTAGCGGTCTGGATCCCCATCCTGCTCGTCGTCGGGGAGACGGAACTGGATCGGGAGCGTGAGCTGCACCTTGGTGGGGGCCCCGTCCTTCAGGCCCGGCTCGAACGTGAGACCCCGCACGACGCGCAGCGCTTCCTCGCTGAGGCCGCCGTCGAGCCCTCGGGTCACCTCCGCGTCCTCGACGGTGCCCTCTTCGGTGACGACGAACTGAACGACCACTGTGCCCTCAATGCCAGCCATCTTGGCCAGCTTGGGGTAGCGGCGTTCCTGGAAGATGGTATCGAACCCGCCGGCGATCTGGGGGAGCTGGTCGGCGTCCTGGGCGAGCGCAAGCGGGGCCGAGCCGGGGGTGAGAAGCAGGAGGAGATAGCGTAGGGAAGGCATCGGGAACGGACTGCGTGTGCTGGGAATGAAGCGGACCCCCAAGACCCAGGGAGCTCGCCAGGGTTGCTCGGGGCCGTGCAACGCTCGAACTCGTGTGGCTGGAACAATAGGAACGCGCAGCAACGATGGGTAGGATCGTGAGTCCTTTCGACAGCGCGTGTATCCTGCTCGGCGTGCGTCCGTAGGGCACCCGTTCGCTCCCCCCCTTTGTCACGTACGCCTAGCCCCATGCGTTCTCTCGCTCTCCTCCTCGCCGTGCTCCTCGCCGTGCCTGCCTTCGCGCAGCCTGCGGCCCCACCAGCTGACCTGGCCGACCGCCTCGACGGCGCGCTCAGCCACGTCCACGACATCGGCATGTTCAACGGCACCGTCCTTGTCGCGCAGGGCGACGACGTGCTCTACGCCGAGGGCTTCGGCCACGCTGACATGACGTGGGACGTGCCCAACGCGCCCGACACGCGCTTCTGGCTCGCCTCGGTCACCAAGCAGTTCACCGCCGCGCTTGCGCTCATGCTCATCGAAGAGGGCGCCTTCGGCCTCGACGACCCCATCACGGCGATCCTCCCCGACTACCCCGCCGCCCAGGGCGACCCCGTCACCGTGCGGATGCTGCTCAACCACACCTCGGGCATCCCGAGCATGACCGGCATGGAGGACTTCATGCAGACCCGCTCCAACGACGCCTTCACCGTGGACGAGATGCTCGCCGTCTTCAACGAGGAGCCGTTCGACTTCGAGCCGGGCTCGCAGTACGCCTACAACAACTCAGGCTACTTCCTGCTCGGCGCGCTCATCGAGGAGGCAACGGGTATGACCTACGCCGAGGCGCTCCAGGCCAAGCTCTTCGATCCGCTCGGTCTGAACGACACAGGCTACGTCGAGAGCACCGTCACGGAGCGTATGGCAACCGGCTACACCCGCAGTGGCATGGACTATGCCCACGCGACCTATATCCACCCGTCAGTGCCCTATGCCGCCGGGATGCTCTACTCGACCGTGCACGATCTGCACCGCTGGAACCGCGCCCTTTATGGCGGCGAGGTCTTCAGCGACGCGGCGACGCTCACCGCGATGACGACGCCCGAAGGGGCCGCCGCTGACGCACGATACGCGTACGGGATCGCCTCGGGGACGCAGGAGATCGGTGGCGAGGAGCGGCAGGTCTATCAGCACAGCGGGGGCATCCCGGGCTTCTCGACGCAACTCGCCTACGTTCCTGGAGACGAACTCACCGTCGTTGTGCTCGACAACACAGGCGGCAACTCGGGCCAGGTCCTGATGACGCTCGCCCGCACGTTCTACGGCGAGGAGGTCGACTTGCCGAAGCAGCCCATTGCCCAGGTGCTCATGGCTACTATCGAAGAGGCCGCCACGATGGAGGCGGGCGTCGAGGCCGCGCTGGCGCAGTACGAGACGCTCATGGCCGACGACCCTGACGGCTACGACTTCGGCGAAGACCAACTCAACACGCTCGGCTACATGGTCATGGGCGAGGGCCGCCCGGACCTCGCCATCCCGATCTTCCAGCGCAACGTCGCGCAGTTCCCGGAGGCCTCGAACCCGTACGATAGCCTCGGCGAGGCCTACATGGAGGACGGCCAGACTGACCTCGCGATCGAGAACTACGAGAAGTCGATCGAGCTTAACCCCGGCAACCAGAACGGCCGCGACATGCTCGAACGGCTCGGCGTGACGCCCGAGGACGCGACCCTCGAACTGCCTGAAGACCTGCTCGAGGGCTACGTCGGCACCTACCGCCTCGCGCCGGGCTTCGACATCGTGATGACGCGGGAAGGCACGCAGCTCTTCACGCAGGCGACCGGCCAGCCGCGCTTCGAGATCTATCCGTCGTCGGAGACCGAGTTCTACCTCACCGTCGTCGATGCCCAACTCACCTTCGAGGTGGAAGACGGCGTGGCCACGGGCGTGGTGCTCCACCAAGGCGGCCGCTCGATGCCTGCCCCCCGCGTGGAAGAGTAGGCGCATCGGGTAGGAAGTTCGAGGTGGGAAGTGCGAAGTTAGAGGTGCATGGGATGACTCCGAGGCAAGGGAACCACCACTTCAACCTTCTCACTTCCTACCTCGACCCTCATGAAGAAGCTCTTCGGCGAGTTCAAGACGTTCCTCATGCGCGGCAACCTGGTGGACCTCGCCATCGGGTTCACCGTCGGCGCGGCGTTCTCCACCGTCGCCAAGTCGCTCGTTGATGACCTCATCATGCCGCCGCTGGGACTGCTCATCGGGCAGACCGACTTCTCGGACGCGTTCGTCGTGCTCAAGGCCGGCGAGGGGACAGCGCCGCCCTACGTGTCGCTGGAGGCCGCCGCCGAGGCGGGCGCGACGACGCTCAACTACGGAGCCTTCCTGACGAACGTCTTCACACTGTTCATCATCGCGCTGGCGATGTTCATCGTGATCCGCTCGGTCAACAAGCTCAGCGAGGAGATTCAGGACGAGTTCGGCGGCGACGAGAAGGACGAGCCGGAGCAGCCCACCGAGAAGAAATGCGCCTACTGCCGCCAGGTCGTCCCGTACAAGGCGAGCCGGTGCTACCACTGCACGTCGTTCCTCGGCACCGACGGCGGGCCGCTCGTGCCCGATGGGAAGATCACGCCCGGCGCGGTGTAGGCGTCGCCCCCAAGCGAGCGAAGTGGGTGCACGGCCCTGATGGTTCGGTGACGGAAAACAGCAGCGTGGCGTGGCAAAGTGCGCCGTCAGTCGCGAGGAGGGACGAACAACGTCGCGTCGCGTCTGCTTCGGAATCGTAGTTGCTGTGCGTGCGGTGTCGCGCTTCGTGAACACCTCACCCTCCCTGTACGATGGGCCAGCAGCAGCTTCTCCTCCTTGTCCTTGGCATCGTGATCGTCGGGTTGGCCGTTGTGACTGGCATTGAAGCCTTTCAAGAGAACGACCGCAAGGCCGCGCTCGACCGCCTCTCGGTGAAGGCAAACGAGTACGCCACGAAGATGCTCGCGTGGAAGCTCAAGCCTCAGGCGCTGGGCGGCGGCCAAAGCGCAACCCGCTTCGCGGGCCTTTCGCTCAGCGAACTCGGCCTCTCGTCCGCAGGCTCGTCCGTTGAACGCTTCAACGGGAACACCGTCGACAACTACTGGGGGGCGGCCGGTGGTGACACCTACGTGGGCCTGTTTCAGCTAAACAATGGCAACAGCGACATCGCTCCCCACGTGGCGGTCTACGACGAGAGTCGACAGCTGGAGATTGCTGTCTTCCTCCACGGGCCTGACTCCGCATGTTTCACCTATCGCCTCACGTACCTCCAGGATGGAAGCCGCGTGGACATTCCCCAGATCCACCCGCCGAACCCTGACGCCACGCGGTGCTCGTTCTAAGCGTGTGGACAATCATCGGGTCAGATGCTCGCGAGATGCCGGTTGCGTCTTTACAAGGCAAGCTCCGCATCGGACGACGAGCGGAACCTCCATGCTTTTGAGGATAGGCAGAGGCCGAGCGGAGGCCGTGAGCTCCGATCAGACCGCATGTCCACACGCCCTGGCACGCGAAGCCTGATTCCGGCTTCGACCTCACACGAGCGGACGTCACAAGGGCGCTAGCCAAGGACGCGGCAACGGAAACGAGGAGGCCGTCGCCCTGCTGGTTGTTTTGAGCTCGGTTGTTTTGAGAAAGGCGTGGGGAAGAACGAAACGAGCACGGCGCTCAACGTCCGTAGAGCGTGCGAGCGGAGCGCGCACGGCGTCGGAAGTGGGGACGGTGGAGCGAACTGGCATGCTGGTTGGAGTGGGCTACCGCGCTCGGATCCGAGCACAGCAGGCGCATCGCGGGATGGTGTCCCTGCTGATTTTCACCCCACAACCCCCTTTCGTCAGCTATAGGACAGCAACAACTCCTCCTCCTCGTGCTGGGCATCGTCATCGTCGGCCTCGCCGTCGTCGTCGGCATCGAGAGCTTCCAAGAGAACGCACGCAAGTCATCGTATGACACCATGACGGCGCAGGCCGTTGGCTACGCGGGCAAGATGATCGAGTGGAAAATGAAGCCTGGCGCGCAAGGCGGCGGGCAGAGCGCGTCGAACATGAACGGCTTCACGCTCGCCAACCTCGGCATGGTCGGCGGAGGGGCCATCGACTTTCACGATCTGAACGGCGGAGACTGGGCGCAGAGCGCGGACACGTACGTGAGCCTGCACGGCATGAACAGCGGGTCGCCTCACGTGGCCGTCTACGATGCAGCCAAAGACATCATGGTGGCCGTCTTTGTGTTCGGAAACTCACCGGACTGCTTGGTGCAGCGGATTTCCTACATGCAAGGCGAGAGTGCCGTCTATGAGCCCTCCGTTTCCCCGTCGAACCCCGACGCGACGAACTGCACGTTCTAGGAGTCGTGACGTTCAGACGGTTAAGCGGTCACGCCGCAGCGATTTCGTTTCCGCATGGCGGATGAGGGCCTGATGAGAGCCGCCCCCGGACCTGATCCAGCGAGCATGACCCTGTAGGATCGGGCGACGAGTCGAACGAAGCGAGGGCGGAATCGAAGCCGGAGGCGCCGATCCGATTGACCGTCACGGCAACCTAGCCACAGGGTTCGGTTCAACGGCGACGCTTCACAGCATGGAAGGGGCGCATCCGCTAGCTTGGATGCGCCCCTTTTGCATGCCTCCCCTTTTCGTCTGTCACATCGTTGCGCCAACCGCTCGCCCTGTGAACCGCCACCTCCTCCTCATCCTCGACGGCTACGGCATCGCTGAGGACCCGTCCGTCTCCGCCATCGACGCCGCCGAGAAGCCGTTCCTCGACCACCTCTTCGCCACGGCCCCGCACTCGACGCTGGAGGCGTCGGGGCGCGCGGTCGGGCTGCCCGCCGGGCTGATGGGCAACTCGGAGGTCGGCCACACCAACCTCGGCGCGGGGCGCGTGGTCTACCAGGAGATCACCCGCATCGACAAGGCCATCGAGGACGGTGCCTTCTTCGACAACGCGGTGCTCACGGGCGCGGCGCAGCACGCGAAGACCCACGGCACCACGCTGCACCTGCTCGGCCTCGTCTCCGACGGCGGCGTCCACAGCCACCTCGGCCACCTCGTGGCGCTCCTCGACCTTGCGAGGCGCGAGGGGCTCGCGGGCGACCAGGTCGTCGTGCACGCCTTCACCGACGGGCGCGACACCGCGCCGGAGGGCGGGGCGGGCTACCTCCGCACCGTGCAGGCCGCGATGGACCGCCTCGGCGTGGGCGTCCTCGGCAGCGTCGTCGGGCGCTACTGGGCGATGGACCGCGACCGCCGCTGGCCCCGCGTCCGCAAAGCCTACGACCTCCTCACCACGGGCACCGTCGGCGACGACGGGACCGCCACCCACGACGTGATTGCCGCGCTGGAGGCGCAGTACGCCGCCGGCACCACCGACGAATTTGCCGCGCCGATCCTCGCTGAGGGTACGCCGCGCATCACCAGCGGCGACGCCGTGCTGGTCTACAACTTCCGCGCGGACCGCGCCCGCCAACTCACGAGCGCCTTCACCGGCACGCTGCTCCCCGACTACGACGCGCTCCGCGACGACCTCCCCCAGGCAGGCGACCTCGACCTTCACTACGCCACGTTCACGCCCTACCATAAGGCATTCGACGTGCCCGTCGCCTTCCCGAAGCAGGACCTCACGGACACACTCGGCGAGACGGTGGCGAAGGCAGGCGGCACGCAGCTACGCGCGGCAGAGACGGAGAAATACCCCCACGTGACCTTCTTCTTCAACGGCGGCAAGGAAGTCGAATTCGACGGCGAGGCGCGCATCCTCGTCAACTCGCCCAAGGTGGCGACCTACGACCTCCAGCCTGAGATGAGCGCGCCCGAGCTTGCCGAGAAGGTGAGCGCGCACCTGCGCGAGGCCATGCCCGACCTCGTGGTGCTCAACTTCGCGAACCCCGACATGGTCGGCCACACGGGCGTCTTCGAGGCGGCCGTCAAAGCCGTCGAGGCCGTCGATGGCTGCGCGAAGCTGGTCGTGGAGACAGCGCGCGAACTCGGCTACACGGTCGAGATCATCGCCGACCACGGCAACGCCGACCGCATGCGCAACCCCGACGGCTCGCCGCACACGGCGCACACGACCGTCCTCGTCCCGCACCTCCTGCTGCGCACCGATCCCGCCACGGGCGACCTGTGGCCGGGCCCCATCCGCCCCGGTAAGCTCGGCGACATCGCCCCGACCATCCTCACGCTCATGGGCCTGCCCATCCCCGAAGCGATGACCGGCGACGTGCTCGTGGACGCCTGACAGGACCGGACCTTGGCACGTGGCTAGGCATTGCAGCGGTCATGCGGGTCCTGTATCCTCTGCCTCGCTGTGTTGGTTTGACCCCTGCCCTGATGCTTCGTCTGCTCTTCGTCCTCGTCGCGGCCCTCGTGCTGGTCCTCGTCCAGGCGCCCCGCGACGCCCACTCGCGCTCTTCCGGGGCGTCTGCGGGCGTCTCCGGTGCCCCCGGCGACCGCACCTGTGCCTCCGCGGGCTGCCACGGCAGCTTCGAACTCAACAGCGGCACCGGCAGTGTCGCCATTGAGGTGCCTGCGGAGGGCTACCAGCCCGGCGTGCCCTACGAGTTCACGGTGCGCGTCAACAACACCACGCCGGGCAGCCCGACCCCCAACCAGGGCTTCCTCGTGACCGTCCGCGACGAGGCAGGCGAAGACGTCGGCGAATTCGAGATCGTCGATGCCGTGCGCACCAAGTTTGCGGCCGGCGGCGGTACGCGCTACGTCACCCACACCAGCGCGGGCATCACCGTGGACACGTGGCCCGTGCGCTGGATCGCCCCCGACGACGCGCCCACGCGGGTCACGTTCTATGCGGCGGGCAACGCCGCCAACGGCAACGGCTGGCTCGACGGGGACTACATCTACACGACGGCCCGCGAGGTCGAACGGCGCGGCGTCAACGCCGAGGAGGGCGTACCGGATGCGTTGGTCCTCGATGCGGTGTGGCCCAACCCGACGCGCGGGGCGGCGACGCTCGCCTTCGCGCTCGCCGCACCGACCGAGGTGGCGGTGACGGTTGTGGACGGGCTGGGACGCACGGTGTTGGAGGCGCAACGCGGGACGCTGAGCGCGGGCGAGCAGACGGTGGCGCTCGACGCGTCAGGCTTGGTGCCGGGGGTCTACTTCGCGGCTGTGACCACACCCGAGGGCCGCCGCGTGCTTCCGCTGACGGTCGCACGTTGACCACCCCTCATCGCTCGATCTGCGCGCGCGGGACAATGCGTCCGTTGGGTAGGATGATTTCGTCAGGGCCGGGCGGCGAGGTCGGAAAGTCCGACAGTGACACGTTGGGATCGTCGAGGAGGTTGTTCTCCGGGAGGAAGTGTGAGTGGTCGCCGTGGAAGATCTCCACGTAGCCGTCCTCGCCGAACGGGTCTATCACCTCGCGGAACGCAAACGTGAGCACCACGGCCGCGATGCCGACGAGGATCCACCGGCGCGGCGTGCGCCACGGGTTTGGAACTGGGGCGTCCGGGGCCAGCGCATCCGTGGCAGGCGCGTCCGGGGCTAGGGCGGTCTGGTCGGTCGTCGTCGGGTCAGTCATGGCAGGCAAGGGAAGCAACGCGGGCCGGTGGCACGTTGCTCGGCGCGTCGCGATCCCCGGGGCGGCTGAGTGGCTCAGTTTTTCACCAGCCCGCCGTCCACGACGAGGTTCTGGCCCGTCACGGCGCGCGCCCACGGCGAGGCGAAGAAGAGCACCGCGTCGGCCATCTCCTCAGGCGTGGTCACGCGGCGCAGCGGCGTCGTGGCCTCGATGATGCCGAACACCTCGGCGGAGGTGGTCGCGCTGGCGTCGGTGGTGCGGAGTAGGCCACCCGAGACGAGGTTGACGGTGATGCCCTGCGGCCCGAGGTCTTGCGCTAGGTTGCGCACGGCCCCGAGGAGCGCCGCCTTGCCGGTCGTGTAGTCGTGATAGGGCACCACGGGGTTCTGGACGAGGTTCGACCCAATCGCGATCACGCGTCCGCTGCTGGACTCCGTCATGGCGGGCATCGTCGCCTGGACAACGTTCATGAGGCCGAGGACGCTGCCTTCGAGCTGGCGGAGGTAGTGCGCCCACGTGATCGTCGCGGCCGTCGGCATCGTGGTGGGGTCGAAGCGGTAGTCGACGAGCGCGTTGTGGACGCTGGTGGTGATGCGCGTGCCGAAGTGCGCCTCGGCGTCGGCGACCATGCGCTTCACGGCGTCGGCGTCGCGGACATCGGCCTGGGCCACGAAGGCATGCCCGCCCGCCGCAGCGATCTCGTCGGCGACGGCCTGGGCGTGGTCGGCGCTCTGGTAGTAGTTCACGACGACGCGGGCACCCTCGCGGGCAAACGCGTGGGCAAGGGCGGCCCCGAGGCCGCGGCTGGCTCCGGTGATGAGGACGGTCTGGTCGGCGAGGTGCATGGCGAGTGGGGGATGGGAGAACGGGAAACCTGGAGCGTGGGAGCGCTCGCGATGGCAAGAGCCTGCCTGGCAAGATCGGCTCTGCCGCTTTGGCAGAGACAGGGTCGCGGCACAGTTCTCGTGCCCTTCACCCACGACGAAATTCGCGCCACCACGCTGCCATTCCGGCTTTCTCCATGCCCACGACTACGATCCCGAACTACTACGAGACGCTCGGCGTCGCGGAGCGCGCGTCGGCGGCGGACCTCAAGAAAGCCTATCGTCGCCTCGCGCGGGAGCACCACCCCGACCGCAACCCAGACAACCCCGAGGCGGAGGAGCGCTTCAAGGAGGTCCAGCAAGCCTACGAGGTGCTCGGCGACGAGGAGAAGCGCAAGAAGTATGACCGCTTCCGTGCCAACCCGCATGCGTTCGGCGGCATGGATCCAAATAGCGGCGCGAACCCCTTCGGCGGGGCAGGTAGCCCGTTCGGCGGCCAGGACGTGCGCTTCTCGCGTGGCCCCGACGGCTCGATCCGCTTCGAGTCGGCGGGCAGCGCGGCACCGAACATGGAAGACCTGCTCGCGTCGCTTTTCGGCGGCGGCAGCCCGTTTGGCAGGCAGGCAGGGTTTACCGGGGCGCCCTTCGGGGGCGGCTCGTTCGGCAATGCGCGTGCCTCAGGACCGCGTGGACCGCAGGCGACCGAAACACGCATGCGGCTCTCGTTCGACGAGGCACTCACGGGCGGCAAGCGCGAGGTGACGCTGCCCGGTGGCGAGACGGTCCGGCTCACCATCCCGCAGGGCGTCGCCGACGGCACCAAGATCCGCCTGCGCGGCCGCGGTACGCCCGACGCGTCCGGCCAGCGCGGCGACCTCTTCATCACCTTTGACGTGGCCGCCTCGCCCCGCTTCCGCCGCGAGGGCGACGACCTCCACCTCACCGAGACGATCACGGCGGTCGAAGCGATGCTCGGCACGGAGCGCCGCATCGAGACGGCGCAGGGCAGGGCGATCAAGCTGAAGGTGCCCGCCGGGACGCAGCCGGGCCACCGCCTCCGCCTGCGCGGCCAAGGCGTCCAGACCGCTACCGCCACGGGCGACCTCTACGTCTCCTTCGTTGTGACCACACCTGCGCTTTCCGACAAGGCGCGCGCCGACCTTCAGAATTGGGCCGAAAAGCACGGCTTGGACGGGAGCGTGGGGAGTTAGAAGCGCGACGCGTGAAGTTGGGAAAGCGTCCAGGGCTATCGGGCCAAGGCACGAGGCACCCTGGCTGGCAGGCGGTCGGCCAGCAGGCGGTCGAACGTCCACGCGTCCACCCCTACACACGTCCACACCCGACACTGCGTGCGCCCTTTCGTCGGGGGGCTGCGCGTACCGAGGCGAGCGATGCTGCATGCGTGACATGCGGGCCGCTCGCCTTCGTGTTTGTTGACTCCGCTCCTACCTCTGATGCGTCTACTTCCCGCCCTCATTGCCTTCCTCCTCGTCGTCCCCACCGTGACTGCGCAGGACGCACGCATCCAGGAGATCCGCGACCGCTACTACGGGGCCACCGACGATCCCGAGGCCGAGGGACTCTACCAGTTCCAGGTCGTCAACAACCCCGACGCCCGCGACTACCCTGCGGTCGGGATCTACCGGCAGGAGTTCACGCTCACCTACACGCTGCACGAGAACCAGACGCCGGTGCCCGTGCTCGTTGTGGCGAAGGACCAGACCGCGGCCTTCCAGACGCGCACCGAGGTGCTGCTCGATGATGCCGGCGCACCGATGTTTCTCTACTACGACTACGGCGAAGGCTCGAAGCGCGTCTACTACGACGCCGATGGTGCCTGCATCCGCTATCTCATGGACGGCGAGAGCGCGGGCTGCGACGCACGCGGCGAGTTCCAGGAGGGCGAGGCCGATATGATCTACTATGCCAAGGCAGTTGCCGACTTGCTGCAGGTGCTCAGCATCAGCGGATGAGGTCGGCCTAGGTATCGTAAGGATTGATCTTTGCCTGGATCGGCTCCTTTTGTGCCAGAGGGGAGAGATTGGGGCCTAAGGTCAATACCTACTGACTTTGTCTATTTAGATGGGTTCTAAATTAGGCATTCGGGCTGGAATCGCTTCGCCGCGTCTTGACATAGGTAGGGGTATCCCCTACCATCGACCATCGCTCCAAATCCACGTGATCGTTTGAGTTGCGGCAAACGGTGGATGTTTCGGACGATGTTGCAAGCGCTTCCAGCGCGTCCGCGTCCTGGCAGGGACCGGCGCCACGCGGTCTGTCTGCGTGTCTGGGAGGCTCGCCTCGTGCTTCTCATACTCCAGCTTCCCCAGACGCATGGCAAACGTACTCTGGCTCCAGGGTGGCGCCTGCAGTGGCAACACGATGTCCTTCCTCGATGCCGAGGAGCCGACCGTCGTGGACCTCGTCACCGACTTCGGCATCAACATCCTGTGGCACCCCACGGTCGGCCTCGAAATCGGCCACCAGGTCACGCACCTCCTCGAAGACTGCAAGTCCGGCAAGATTGCGCTCGACATCTTTGTCTTCGAGGGCTCGGTCATCCAGGGGCCCAACGGCACCGGCGCGATGAACTACTTCGCCGACCGGCCGATGCAGGACTGGATCCGCGAGCTGTCCGCCGTCGCGGGCTACGTCGTGGCCGTGGGCGACTGCGCGTGCTGGGGCGGCATCCCTGCTGTCCCGCCCAACCCGAGCGAGTCGACGGGCTTTCAGTTCCACCGCGAAGCCAAAGGCGGCTTCCTCGGCCCCGACTTCGTCTCGAAGGCGGGCCTACCCGTCATCAACATCCCCGGCTGTCCGGCACACCCCGACTGGATCACGCAAGTCCTCGTGGCCGTCGCGACCGGCCGCGGCGGTGATCTCTTGATCGACGACTACCACCGCCCGAAGACGTTCTTTACGCAGTTCGTCCAGGACGGCTGCCCCAACCAGTACAGCTTCCACGAGAAGATCGACGGCGGCTTCGGCGAGCGCGCCGGGTGCCTCTTCTACGAAGTCGGTTGCCGCGGGCCGATGACGCAGGCGTCGTGCAACAACATCCTCTGGAACCGGACCTCGTCCAAGACGCGGGCGCGCCACCCCTGCCTCGGGTGCACCGAGCCCGGCTTCCCGCACCATGACCTTGCCAAGGGCACCGTCATGAAGACGCCGAAGCACTTCGGGCTGCTGCCCAAGGACGTGCCCACGGGCGAGAACAAGCTGGTCTACTACTTCAAGGCGGGCATGACCAAGTTCCTCTACCCGCACAACCACAAGCGGGTGGAAAGCTCGAAGTAGGACCCGACCCACCGAGCGTGTTTCCTCCGGCATGAAGGGGGACTGGGCTGGGCGAGGTGTATCCCACCCACACGTCCGACACCCCACGCTCTCCCCCAATCTGTCCGGCCCGGCCTGCCTCCGTGCAGGCTCCGGCGGGCGGACCTGACCCCAACCGATTCAGAGACTCATGGCAACCAAAGCCTTAAACATCTCCCCCGTGGGCCGCGTCGAGGGCGACCTCGACGTGCGCGTCGAAATCGACGGCGGCACCGTCACGCGGGCCTACACGATGGCCTCCATGTTCCGCGGCTTCGAGCAGATCATGCAGGGCAAAGACCCGCAGTCGGGCCTCATCGTGACGCCGCGCATCTGCGGCATCTGCGGCGGCTCGCACCTCTACTGCGCCTCCTCGGCGCTCGACACGGCGTGGGGCACCACCCTCACGCCCAACGCGCTCTTGCTGCGCGCCATCGGCCAAGCCTGCGAGACGATCCAGAGCATCCCGCGCTGGTTCTACGCCATCTTCGCGACGGACATGGTGAACAAGAAGTTCGCGGGCCAGCCGCTCTACGACGAGGTCGCGCGTCGCTTCGCCGCGTTCGTCGGCACCTCGTTTGAGAAAGGCATCGCCATCAGCGCAAAACCCGTCGAGGTCTACGCGCTCTTCGGCGGGCAGTGGCCGCACTCGTCCTACATGGTTCCCGGCGGTGTCATGTGCGCCCCGCGCCTGAGTGACATCACGCGCGCCACCGCCATCCTCAACGAGTTCCGCCAGAACTGGCTCGAACCCGTCTGGCTCGGCTGCTCCATCGAGCGCTACCTCGAAATCGAGACGTGGGACGACCTCATGGCGTGGGTCGAGGAGAACGAGAGCCAGCGCAACAGCGACCTCGGCCTCTTCATCCGCGCCGCGCTCGACTACGGCTACGACGAGATCGGCCAGGGCGTCGGCAAGTTCCTCGCCTACGGCACCTACCTCCACAAGGACCGCTACAACACGCCCACCATCGAGGGCCGCAACCAGGCGCTCATCAGCCCGAGCGGCTTCTTCGACGGCCAGAACTACCACGAGTTCAGCCACCTCGAAGTGATGGAGCACGTCAAGCACTCGTGGTACGCCGACTACGACCCGGCGCACCCGTGGAAGGAGCCCATCCCGACGCCCGTACCGTCGAAGATCCTCGACGACACCAACTTCGAGGACAAGTACTCGTGGTCGAAGGCCCCGCGCTACATGGGCCACGCCGCTGAAGTCGGCCCGCTCGCGCGCTGCATCATGTTCGGCAACCCGAACAACCTGGATCACCAGACGAAGAACACGCTCTTCAACGACGTCATGCGCGTCAAGGGCCCGAGCGTCTTCACGCGCTCCCTCGCCCGCGTACACGAGGCCCCGATCCTCTTCAACAATGTCATGAAGTGGCTCACCGAGGTCGACCTCGACGGCGAGTTCTACATCAAGCCCGAGGAGAAGGACGGCGTCGGCTTCGGCGCGACCGAAGCCGCCCGCGGCGCGCTCGCGCACTGGATCGAGGTCGAAGGTGGCGTGATCAAGAACTACCAGGTGATCGCGCCCACGACGTGGAACGTCGGCCCGAACGACGCCGAGGGCCAGATGGGCCCGATCGAGTCGGCGCTGACCGGCATCCAGATCGAGGACGAGCACGATCCGGTCGAGGTCGGCATCGTGGCACGCTCCTTCGACTCGTGCCTCGTCTGCACCGTCCACGCCCACGATGCCAACGGCGACGAACTCTCCACCTTCACGATTTAGTGGCCGTCGGCTCTCGGCTGTCAGACGCTAGAACCGATGGCCGATAGCTGACCGCCGATAGCCCTTTAGACCATGCGCACGGCTGTTCTCGGATTCGGCAACCCCGTTCGCGGCGACGACGCCGTCGGCGTGGAGGTCGTGCACCAACTGCAGGCCCGCTTCGGTGATGCCTTGGCCGATGCGGGCGTGACCGTGTTCGACATGGGGACCTCGGCCTTCGAGGTGCTCTTCCAACTGCGCGGGCACGACCGCCTCCGCTTCGTGGACGCCGCCGTCAACACCGGCCATCCCGTCGGCACCGTCTTCAAGGTCCCGGCGGCGCGGCTAGAGCGCGAGGCCAACGACGACCCGCTCGTCTTCCTCCACGCGCTCAAGTGGGACCAGGCGCTGCGCTACGCCCGCCGCATCCTCCGCGACTCCTATCCCGACGACGTCGAGGTCTACCTCGTCGCCATCGAGAACACGCGACTCGATGCGCCGATGAGCGCGGACGTCGAGGCCGCCCT
>JBCDFF010000002.1:0-52893 GCA_039178415.1 Bacteroidota bacterium | reverse complement strand
GGCACACGCGGCCCCCGCGCCAGCCCGTTCTTTGTGGCGTCCTCGCGACGCACCCTGCCCAGGTGGTGAAATTGGTAGACACGCACGCTTGAGGGGCGTGTGGAGTAAAATCCGTGCTGGTTCGAGTCCAGTCCTGGGCACTTCCTGAGGAAACCCCCAAATGGGAACCGTTTGCGCCGATTCTGAGACGGCCCCTGCTCCTTCGGGATGCGGGGGCCGTCTCTTTTTTGCTTGCCCTACCCGGCTGTTTTGGCGCCGAGCGCACGCACAGTTGCACGCACAGCGCTCCGAACCCTATCGTCCCATCCTGCGGAGGCTACGCCGCGTTCCCTCACCATCCCTGGTACACGATGAGTAGCCTCTACGAGCGCGACGGCGTCTGGCAGATCCAGTACACCGACCTCACGCGCGATCCTAAGCAGCGCCGGTTCAGCCTCAAGACCGACAGTCGCAGAACCGCGGAACGCCTCCGAGCTCGCGCCGACGTTCTCTACGAGTCGGGCGCGTGGGACCCCTGGACGACGCACATTCAGCGAGCCCTCAACCCCAACCGCACGAAGGCGAACAAGGACACCTGGACGCTCTCCGCTGCTCGCGAGCGCTTCCTGGGCCGATCCGAGCTGGCGTCGTCGACGCGGACGACCTACGCGCAGATCATCGACCTCTTCCTCGATGCCGTCGGAAACAAGAAGCCGGGCACGCTGGCCTTCCGAGAGCGAACGCTCGCGTGGCTCGACGACGGCAGCGAGGGACGCAAGGCGACCTACGTCCGCCACCTCCGCACGTTCGAGCGCTGGAGCAAAGACCACGGGCTCATGCCCGGAGCGCTGGAGCTGATCCCGAAGACACGGGCCAAGAACCGGCCGAAGCTCGTCTACTTCGAGCCCGAAGAGATAGAGGCGTTCTGCGAGACGCTGGAGCGCGAGAGCCCCGCAGAGGCCGCCTGGATCGTGCCGGTCGTCCGAGCTGACGTCTACCTCGGGTTGCGGCTTCGGGAGGCGACAGCGGCCCGTGTGGACTGGTACGACGCCGAAAAGCAGCGGCTCGTCATTCCGGCCGACGTGGCCAAGGCTCGCAAGGACCAAGCGCTCTACGTGCCTGCTCGCGCTCTGCCGGTCGTCGAAGAGCGCATCGAGCGCTCGCAGTCGGGCTACCTGTTCGAGCACCGAGGCCGACAGATCAACGCGGGCACCCTCGGCAACCGCTTCCGCTTTTGGCGCAAGCGCGCGGGCCTGGAGGCGGGGAGCTTCCACACGCTCCGCCACACCTGCGCCTCTTGGCTCGCCCAAGGCGGCGCTCCGCTCAACGTCATCCAGGCGCACCTGCGTCACGCGAACATCCAGACGACGATGCGCTACGTCCACCTCATGCCGCGGCACGAGGAGAGTCTGATCGAGACGGCGTTCATGGCAACAGCGGCGACGTAGGCAGAAGACCACCACCACGCACCAGTGCCGCCTGATCCGCAAGTGATTCTGCTTGATCTCCCGCGCTCGTCTCAGACGAACCTGTGCGAGCACGGTAGTCGCGAGCTTCCCGGCTGATCGCAAAGAGCGGCACGCCGGTCAGCCGGTCAACAGCCGACATGGGCGAGCGCGCCATCATGCCCGCGTCGCGAGCAAGCAGCCCGAACGGCAGCAGCGACCACGCCTGGTAGCTTGCGTACGGATCGCCTCCGTTCACAAGCGCCGTCGTGAGCTCGAACACCGCGCTCGGTGCCGTCAGGATGCGCGTGGCCGGGGGCGTCAGCATCTGGAGCGGGTTCATCGCTCGACTGTTCTCGTCCTCGTCGCCGAAGAAGTACTCGGCGATCTCCTTCATCCAGCCGAGCGGCTGCGGCAACGACGCCGAGAAAATCGAGGCCGGGAACATCCCGGCCAGCGCCATCGCGACTACGTTGGCCGTCGCCATGCGCTCGAAACGAGCGTGCTCGTCGGTGCCTCGCTCGAAGCCCATCCGAGATGCGTCTTCGTAGACGCGCCGCTGGAACGCCGTCGACGACCACGACCACATCTGGAACCGCGAAAGCACTCGCCCGAGCGCTGTGTTGGCGATCGACGGACGCGCCGAGGCGTTGTAGACGAACTGCGTCGCGCGGACCCCCTTGCGGGCCATGTCGATCAGCAGTGGGTCGTCGAGCGGCATCGACTCCTCGCGGCTGAACCCGTTGGCCTCGTACACCTCGCGGGCTTTCATGTAGTGCGCCACAAAGGCATGCATCCGGAGCGTCCGCTCAGACGCTTGCATGAAGCCTGCGCCGAAGCGCGTCGCAGCGTCCAGAACCCCGTGGCTACGAGCGATCTCGCGCAGCGTCAGGTCGTCCACGTCTGTCTTCTTGCGCCAGGCGTTTGAGATCGCCCTTCCTGAGTCGGAGAGGTACGCTCGCCACGACGCCGCGTTCACGTTCGGCGGCACGGCATCCTCGCCCGCGAGCATCGACTGCACCACGCCGTGACCCTCCGCCCACGCTCGAACGTCGGCCCACGACTCCCACGCCGGGTTGAGGCGTCGCACCTCCTCGAGTCGCATCGAGCGGCGCGTCGGGCTGTAGCCCGCTGAGATCAGCGTGTTCGACGCCTGCGCCATGTTGTAGACGTAGGCCTTCGGACGAGCCAGAAGCGACAAAAGCGCCCATTTGGCCTCGAGACGACTGAAGCGTGCAAGCTCCATGTTAAACCGCTGGCTTCGCGGGTTGCCGATGAACTCGTCCGCCACCTGCCGCCAGTCGGCACCAGCGTTGTTGATCGCCTCGCGCGACTCCTGTCCGAACATGCGCCCACCGAGCATCTTCGCGTCTGCCCAGCGTGCACGGCGCTCCAGCGCGTGCTCGGTGAGGTCCATGTACGGGTTGCCTTTGAGACCGAGGTCAGGATCGTCGAGGTATGACGGCGGGAAGTAGGCCGGGTAGCCGAGCATGTCGCGCGCCTTGAGGCGCAGGAAGCGCGCCCAGGCGGTCGTCGTCTCGCGCGCTTCCTCGTTGGTCTCGTTGGCCGATCGGTCTCGCCCCGGCACGCCGAACACGGCCCGCTCCTCGAAGCGGTCGATCTGCACCGCGTGCATGAGCGCGCCCAGGCGACGGTGATACGTGGCCACGAGGCGGCTCTCGTAGTCGGCCAGCGCGTCGGAGGTCTTGTCCCAGCCGGGGATCGTGCCACCCGGAGTGCGAGAGCGGAGGTTGCCGGGGCGCTCGCGCGTGCCCGCCGCCTCCACGTCTTGCTCCGTCGGCGTACCGCGCCCGGCCTCGGCCCCGAGCACGATCGACTGGATCGCCGTCTCGACCGTATCCGAGCCCGGCGCGAGATCATCGGGCGATCCGATCACACCCGAGGCGTAGGCTTTGGCGATTCGGTCTCGCAGGTCCCGCTCGATCTGCTCAACCGCGAGAGCATCGAGTCCAGCATTCTCTTCGCGAAGCCGGGCGACCTGCTTTTCGATGTGTGCTCGGACCGCAGCGTCGTTGTGGCCGATGTGAGGGAAGTACCCCTCCTGGTAGCCCGTGAACGCGACCGGGCGGTCGAGGTGATCGAGCCGAGCCTCCGCGTCATCTGCTTCAGCGTGGCGACCCGAGCGCCGAAGCGCGCCGATGGTCGTGCGCTCACCCGTGGGCAGGTCAACCGTCATGCGTTCGGTCTCGAGCGCTCGCGTGAGCACGGCGAGACCATCGATGCCGATGTTGGGAAGCCGCCCCGTCTGGTCAACCGCGCGCATGAGCCGTTCCAGGGTCGCGCGGGCGTCGACACCCTGGGGAACGCGCACGCCATGCTCGTTCTCGACGTAGCGCACCGGCTGCACCTTGCCATCCGCTCCTCGGTGCCCGACAAAGATCCGCTCCCAGGCGTCCGACGACGGCCGCACCCAGCGGTCGTAGATCGCCCGTGTCGACTCGCCGACCGTCGACTGAACGCGACGGACCAGCTCCGCACCCGTCACGGTCTCCAGAGCCCCGTCACCACCTCGCGCCGGGATCGTGAACTGCCGGTCCTTGAGTGTTCGGTACGTCGGCTCGTGCTGGCGCCACTCGCTCCGGTACGTCTCGAAGTCGGGCACGGAGACGCCGCGCTGCTGGCGCGAGATCATCTCCTCGTACTCCATGAGCGCGACGGCTGTCCGGTGGACCTCACGGAGATCCGGGTCAGCACCACCGTCGACAGGCCGCGCGCTCCGAAGAAATGCGTAAGCCTTGTTGCGGCGCTCCCCGGCGCGGCTGATCTCGGACTCCTTGGCCTCGTCGACCCGGAGACCGAGTTCCTGAAGCTGTCGCATGGTCGAGGTGAACTGCACCACCTTCGCTGTCGACGGCCCCGCCTGCGTCAAGATGTGGCGCGTCACCACCTCAGGGACGGCTTCGTAGCGGCGCAGGAACCGGTCGGTGTAGCGAGGAAACAGCCAGTAGGCAGCCTTGGGGACAGCGGGCGCCTGGGGCACCTCGCCACGTTCGATGGCACCCGCCACCTGCTCTCGTACGAACTGGCCGCTCACGCGCTTCTTGAAGGCTCTCACGAACGTCTCGACGTCGCCCTTGCCTGCTCGAGACGGGGTGACGCCGATGCCGACACCCAGCTCGCCCTCGCCCTCGCGCTTCTGCGCGATGACGCCCGCAAACGCCCGGTCGTAGCGACGCGCCACCTCAGGGTAGAGCTGGAACAGACGCCGTAGCTCGCCCGCCTGGACGGCATCCACACGGGCGCCATCAACTTGGGCTTCGCCAGCGAGTCGCCAGAGGTCACGGCCGACCATGTCGTCGAGGAAGCCGTCGGCGACCGCGTTCGCCATCTGGACGTCGTCGTAGACGGGGTCCCCTGCCAACGAGTCAGTCGTGGCCGTCTGTTCCGGCGTCGGAGTATCTGTCGAAGTATCTGTCGGAGTACCAGCCGCCTGCTCAGGCGTGGCGATGGGCTCTCGGTTCATGCCGACCAGACGAGCGGCATCGGTTCTGAGGTCGCCTACCTGCTGGCCGTCGCCACGGCCTCGGTTGGCGAGACCTACCGCGTCGGTGTAGAGACCAAGCCACCGACCCAGCATGCCCGTTGAGACGGCATCGGCGGCCAGCATTGTCGTTGGCAACCCCGTCCGGTACCACTCGGCCCGGTCGGCGGGCGCCGTCTCGTCGAGCGCACCCCGCTGGACAGTCAGACTCGAAACGAGATGCCCTTCCCAGAGTGCTCGCTGCTCAGGCAACAGCGTAGCTCCGAACGCCTCAGCCTCGGCGAGCACCGCTTCCGGCGTCCGGAGCGGTTCCGCCCGCTCCTGCGACGCCTCCCCGCGATTCGTGCGTTTCTTCTCGGCCCAGTACCAGCCAACCTCATCACGGACGCGCTGGCCACGCTCGGCGAGCACGCGCATTTGGTCGTCCGTCACGCCCGCCGCTGCAGCCTCGTCGGTGAGCCGCTTAAGCAGGCCTGCCGAGGCGACGTCGGCGAGGTCCTGGTTGTACGCCCACGAGCGCCCGACCGACGACGGCCGCCCCATCGCCATGGTCTGCCGCCCCGTCCGCTGCCGTGCTGACTGCGCTTCGGGGTCTTCCGAGACGCCCCACGCTCGCTGCACGCCCTGAACGAGCTGGTCGGCACCTGCTGAATCGATCCAGCCGAGGTGGCCCTGTCGCACGCCGTCTGCTGTCGCGTCGGTACGCGCCTCGTAGCCCCGGCCTTCTTCGCCAGGCCGAAGCGCCGCGCGAGCCACCTCGGCGAGCGCCCGCACAGATGCGTTCTCGACCGGCGCGATCCGGTTGTAGAGCGCACCCAGCGCCTCGACGCCTTCGTCGATGCCGACCGGGCGACTGAAGTCGTCCTCACCGTCGTAGCGGCGCCCGTCGGCCATCTTGTAGGCCTCGCGCAGCGTCGACCACAGCGCCGTCCGCGCGGGCGTCACCTCGGCGAGGATGCGCTCGACCTCGTCGGGCTCCAGTCGCAACGCGCGGCGGCCCTTCGGCGTGTCCACCGACACCTCCACGCCCGACACGAGCTCGCGCGCGAGGCGCTTGCCGATCGTGCCGTTGGTGAACTGGAGCCCCGCGTAGTCGCCCGCGTCGGCCGCGTAGTTCATCGCCTGACGGCGGAGCTCCTCGAACGGTCGCTTGCTCTCGGCAGGCACCAGGCGCACGTGCAGCGGCTGACGCGCGAGCCGGTCGGGCTCCCACTTTGCACCAAGCGCCTGCATGACCCGACCTCGGAGATCGACGCCGAGCCAGAGCTGAAGACTCGCGGGCGTGTGGTTATGGCCCTTCTTCGTGTAGACGTCAAGCGCCGCATCGGCCTGCGCCCGGTCGCCTGAGCGTGCCGCGTCCCACCAGACGGAGCCGCGGACGCCCGTCGTGGCCGCACCGCCCAGCGTTTGGTTCCCAAGACGAGCGCCTTGTGCTGAAGCGAACAGGCGACGAGGACTCACGGACGCCGCAACGGTCCCTGCGGTCTCCGGTAGCGCGTCGGCCTCGACGAACGTGTCGTCCATCGTCTTCGGATCGCTCACGCGACCGTCCGGGCCATCCCACTCGTTCTCTGCCCGCCGTGCAGCATCGACGACCGCCCGGCCACCCGACGCGCTCGCCTGAAAGAAGAACGCCGAGTCGCCATCGAGGTCAGCGCCACCCAGGTACGCGAGGTCGCGGTCATGAACCGTGAGTCCTGCCCCACGCCGCCCGGTGAATCCACCAAAGCGAAGCGCCCGCGTGCCACTCTTCGAGTCGGCAGGCACACGAACAGTCAGAAAATCGAGTGTCTCGGCCGGTTCCTGGCCGCTCCTCACACGACTGTGTGCCTCTTCGAGCGAGACGACGGAGCCGTCGACGAGCTGCACGCGGGCTGCTCGCCACGCCTCGCCAAGGTAGAGATGCCCCGGCGTCACGCGCCCCTGGTCGACGTCGGCCTCCGGGCCGAACCGGGCCTGCGCTTCGGGGTCGACGCCTTCAAGGTAGCCTTTCCACCCAAACCGGGTTTTTGGCGACACCGCCCGCGCCATCACGTAACGCCCCAGCACGGTCTCCACGTAGGGCCGCACCGCCTCCATGTTGACGAGTGCGGGCGTCACGAGCCGGTCGGGGTCGGCACCGGCTACGGCGAGCAAGCGATCTGCCGGTCCGCGGAACTCGGCCAGCCCGCGAAGGGCCGCCGCTGTCTCGGCTTCCGAGACCGTGCTACCTGCGTCGTCGAGGGCGACGAGCGAGGGGTCGTCGGCGAGCCGCGTCAGAAGCGGCCCCACCACGCGGCCGTAGACGCCGCCGAGCGTCGATAGCCGAGCCTCGCCCGGCTGGCTCAGCACGTACATGATCTCGCGCACCCCGAGCTGCTCGACGTCGAAGTCGTCGCCAAGGCGCGACGGGTCCCGCTGGCCGACCGCTTCCCAGAAGGCTCGGTTGGTGTTCGGGTCGCCCTCGACCGAGGGTCGCACGAGTGCGTCGTACATGGCGCGCCGCGCAGCCGGATTCTCGACGTTGGCAAGCATCTGGCGCGGCACGAGCGCGCCGCCACGGATCTGGGCGGCCGGGTCCTCGCGGACGCCTGTGTTGAACCGCACGCCGTCGAAGGGAACGACAAACGCACCCGGCCGCTGACCACCCGTGCCGGTAAGCCGCACGTTCCCCTGGCCATCGACGCGGAGGCCGCCTACCGCACGGCGACCTCGCACCTTCGCACTGTTGGTCGTCATCAGCACGTCGAGCCCCTCGGCTCGCATCATCGCCGCCATGCGGGGCGGAGCAGGACGGAGCTTCTGCTTGCCAACCAGGAGTCCTAGCCGGTCGTCGCCCGCCGCGAACGACGCCTTGACCATGCCCGCCCCCTGCGCGCCGCCCGTGTCGGCGAGCATCCGGTCGAACACGTCGGGCGCGACGTAGACCTCGCCGTCCGTCTGGACGTCGACGTCTGCGAGGCGCGCGACGCGCGCCTGCGGCTGACCGTCGACCCCGAGCACCGGGCTCGAGATCGCGTGCAAGATGTCGGCGTCGTCGACGATCGCGGTCCGAAAGCCGCCCGCCGCCTGCTGCGCCTCGCCGTACCAGGCGCGGGAGGCGACCGGGTTGCGGTCGTGAAGCACCTGCGCCCGCTTGTTGTAGTCGACCGCTCCCTTGCCGCCGACCCCGAGATGCTGCGCCCGGCCGGTGTAGCTCTCGTACGCCATCGTGGCAAGGTCGAAACGCCCGACCCGCTCGCGCTCGGCCACGGCTTCCAGCCACAGGCGCGCCGAGAGATCGCGCGCCTCAGCCTCAGGCATGACCTCGCCGCGTCGCTCAGCGGCTTGAACGAGGTCGCTCGCCATCGCAGCTATCTCCCGCTCGTAGGCCGCTCGCTCGTCGGGCGCCTCGAACCCTTCGTCGCGAGCACGGGCCGCTGCGTTCTCGAGCTCCAGGAGCTTCGTTTGAGCTGCACGCTCGAACGTGCCCGGGGCCCCCTCGACCGTCCAGCCGTCGCGAAGCAGGAGCACGCCCTTGTCCTTGGCACCCGAGAGCAGGGGCATTCCCGAGCGGGAAGCAGCCAGCGCCGCCTCGCCCCACGTAAGCGCACGGCGCACCGGCGGCCCGTCGCCGTTCTGAGAATCGAAAGCGTGCTCGTCGAGAACCGACACCGGTCGGCCCGTGACGCGGCCGTAGGCGTCGGCCAGCTCGACCTGAGAGATCCGCACGTAGCCGCCTCGGCCGTCCGAGGCTCCCGACGCGACGTCGGCGTAGGTCGGTGCCCCTTCCTCACGCACAATCTCGCCCTGCTCGTTTCGGAGCGCCGTCCCATCGTCGCCGTAGAGTCGGACGCGGCCGTCCCCGAACGACAGCACGCCCTGCTTGAACGGGACTGCCTGGTGGTAGGTCTTCCAGGCGCGCCGAAGTGACCGGGCCGCCTCGCCCACCGGCCCCTGAGCGCGCGCCAGCGCCTCTGGCGTCGTCGGCATTTGCCCACCTGCCCACGTGTTGAGCGCGGTAGCCACGCGGTCCCAGCCCTCGTCGGTCAGACGGCCGTCGTCGCCGCGCGGGAGCGACGGCTCCGAGAACTGGCGGTAGACCAGCGAGCGGAACGCTTCGAGGTCGGGCAGCGGCGCGTCGTAGAGCCCGCCCTCCCCGCCGACGTCGACGCGACCTGTGACCGAAGCCGCTGCCCGCAGCGCCTGGTGCATCTGCTCGACCGGCCCCTGCAGCGGCCCCGGAACGTCATGCTCGTCGGCCGCCTGCCGCACCGTCTCGAAACGCTGCAGGCGCGCCTCGAGCGCAGCCCGCGTGCGCGTCTCGGTGGCCTCGAGACTGAAAACGTCGCGCACCGGGCTATGCGTCACGGGCTCGCTAGCCGATGTGCGTGCGAGATTTGCCCCAGGATCGCCGCTAGTGCTCTGGCCGGTGTCCTGAGCACCCTCGAAATTTGCGGACGTCTCAGGCGAAATTTCAGCCTCCTCAGCTTCGCGGGCTTCGCGCCACGAGTCGAGACGCGAGCGTGCCTCGGCCTCGCCCGCGACAGCTTCGAGCATTCGGAACACTTGGTACTCGTGGTGGAACGCACCCCCCCGCGTCGGGTCCTCCTCCGCTCGCCAGCCCGAGGCGGCGTAGTCGGCGGCCACGGCCACCGGGTCCACACGCAACACGCCCGCGTCTTCGTCCCATCGGACCGGCTCACCCGCGTCACTCCCCCGGTGCGGCCCGAACAGCACGGCCGCACGCTGACCCTCGGGTGCCGCCGCGTCAATGGTGTCGAGCAGCTCAGGCGCCACCGCTGCCACCTGCGCCCGCTCGCGCTCACGCAGGCGCACCAGCGCCCCCTCGCCGAGAGCGAGATCGTAGGCCTCGTCGGCGACGAGGTCGGCCTCCGCATCTGAGACTCCTCGCTCGACCGCCTCCTCGCGCGCCCGCCGCGCTGCCTCGCGTGCGTAGCCGTCGAGCGCGACTGCCTGCGTGTGCTGGGCACTTCCGTCGGAAAGCGCTGCGAGCCCTTGCGTCCGCACCTTGAGCCGGTTCAGGAACTGTTCCGCTTCGAGGTCGACCTGCTCGCGCACCGCCGGGTCCAGCTCCGCGTAGCCGTCGAGGTCCTGAGGCCGTGCCAGCTTGGCGTCGTCGAACGTGCCGTCCGGACCCCGCTGCGCCTCCAGAAACCGCATCGCCGCTGTGTGGCTGTACGGCCGGTCCACGATCCCGAACACCGCACCCAGTGCTGTGTGGTAGGCCGTCATCGGCAAGGTGTCGCCCGCCACCGTCGACTCGCCGTAGCCCCACGCAGCATTGATCCCTGCCCGAAATACCATGTGCGCCCGGTCTCGAGCGGCAGGCGACGATGACGTGAGCGCGCGCCCGAGTGCCTTGGTGATGCCGATGTTGGCCGCCCCGAAGACCCCCCCGTCGAGCGCGCCGCGCGTGAACCCACCGACGGCTCCTTGGACAAACGTCTCGTCGCCACCGAGCGGGCTCGCCTCAGCTACACCCTGCGCGAGACCCTGACGCACTGCCTCGCCTGCCACGAATGACGCCCGCGGGTTCTGGCTCACGAACGCGGCGGTGCTCCGCAGCGCGCGGCTGATGCCTTCCGCTTGACTCGCGCCCGCTCCGTACTGAGCCACCTTCGCTGCCACGCCTGCACCGACGCCACCCATGAGTCGGTCGGCCACCTGAAACGGCACCGAGCGCGCTGCGTGGCGTACAAGCGGCTGGCCCGCTGTTGCCGCCGCCCGCGTCGCTAGCGAGGCTGCCACGCGCCGAGCACCGAAGAGCCGCATCGCACCCGTCACCCCGAGCTTTGTTGCCGCCTTTGCCAGAAGGCCAGGACCAGGCACGAACACGCCGAGGAACCCAATCGCGCGGCCCAGCCCGTAGGCGATCTGCCCGCCCACGTTGTTCGAGTGCGCGTCGTCCCCGACCTCAATCGTCGTGAACCCCTCCAGCCCGCCGCGGACGAACTGCCAGAGCGGGTTGTCCTTGACGCCCCACTCTTCTTCCTCCTCCGGTGTCGCGAGCGGCGCGCCAACCCGAGGCGCACCGACCGGGCCGACTCCTGAGGGCGGCCCGAGAGGCCCGAGCGACACGGGGCTCGCCGTCATACCCGGTGCCTGAAAAGCACCGGGGGCCTGAGGCATCACGCCCTGCTGATAAAACTGCTGATCGTAGGTCGGTGCAGGCGCACCCGTGAGCGGCTCGAGCATTGACGTCGACGCCTTGGCGCCGGGCTCCGCCTGCGCCCCACGCGCGAGGCGACTCCTCTCGGAAACCTGATCGCCTGAATCTAGGCGCTAACCAACCCCGCCGCCCAGCGCCGAGGCGCCGATCGACAAGAGCTGGTTGAAGAAGCCTGCCCGGTTCTGGCTGTTCTGGAACGACTGCTGCGCGAGTCCTGAAAGCATGAACTCTCGGCGACGAGCATCGAGATCGAGATACCCCTGTGCCGTCCGCTCCGCACCTAGTCGGAACTGGCCGTACTGCTCGAAGACGTCGTTCCGCGTTCGTGCTGCCTCTGCCTCTGCGAGAGCCGTTCCCTGAGCTACAGACCCGCGGCGGCTACGGGCAAGACGCTGGAGCGCAGCGGCGCCGGTCGAGGCGTTCGCTGCCATCCGCTCGAACTGGGCCGCCCCGAACCGGGGATCCGATACGCGCTCGTAGCCCTGGCGCGCGAGCTGCTCGGGGTCGTAGTCGAAGAAGTCGGCGTCGAAGTTGGTCTGGCCCGTCAGCGCACGCCAGCCGCTCGCAATTCCGCGACCTGCACCACGCGCGACGCGCCCAGCGTTACCGGTCGACACGATGGCGCCTGCAGTGCCGCCGACGTTGAAGCCTGCGATCCCCTTGAGAATGTCGAGTCCGTTCATGATTGGGGGCGCCGATGGGTCGGCGAGGTCTGTGATGAGAAGCTACGGCGCCCGCTCGACTCGCTCGACCCGGTCGCGCAGCGCGGCCAGCTCGCGACGGAGCGCGGCGACCTCTGCGCGGAGCGTCCGCTCGGCCTCGCGGGTCGCCCCGCGCTGGGCCTCCTCGGGCGTTCTCGGCTCGCGTACGGGCCGTCCTGTGGGCTTGGGCATCAGCGGTGCGGCCCGACAGGCCGGTAAACGAGTGAAAGTCCGTCGACCGCCTGGCCAGCGTCAGTCGTCAGGCTGACCCGGACGCGACCGACGTAGCGGGCTTTCGGGTTGGGGTTGACGAACCGGACCCGACCGCCCTCGACGGCCTCGTAGGTCCAGGAGACCGCGTCCGTCTGGTCCGTCTCGACGGCCACGGCGAGCTGGCCCGCCCACGCGGGGAGGTCCGGGGCGTAGACCTCGACGGCGTAGACCATGCACCGGGTGGTCGGCAGATCAACCATCCGGCTCGTCCACCCCCCTAGCGGCTCGACCGCCGTCTCCGAGCTGTACGTCGACGTCGGCCCCCGCTGCGGGGGCGTCCCGAATGCAGTCGGGTGCCACGCCCAGAGCGCGCCGTCGAGCCCCGGGCAGGCGGCGACAAACGTGCCGAGCACGTTGGGCCTGCTGTAGGCGAGGGCGAGCGCGCGCCGCCGGTCAACGGCCCGGTCGGCGTAGACCACGGCCACGTACGGACCGTTGCCGTTGTCGGTCAAGACGGCGAACCGGTTCTCAACCGCGTCGAAGGCGACGAGCGCCTCGGGACGCGCCCACGTCTGGACGACCTCCTGGGTGGCGACGTCGGCCAGGTCGACGACCGAGCGGCCGTCGTAAAACCGGGCACGCCGACCGGGACCCACGGAGAGGACCCCGGCGTCGCTCGCGGCGGCCGACTGCGGGGCGACCGCCCCGAAGCCCACGAGCGTCTCAACGACCGCCACCGCATCGACGTCGACCACGTAGCACGACTGCTCGCCGAAGCACAGCGCTCGGCCTCGGAACGGCACAATGCACGTCGGTCGCTCCGGCAAGCGAACCCAGCGACGTGTCCAGTCGAGCACGTCGGGTTGGTAGGGCGCGGAGACGACGACCATCGCATCTCCGTCGTCCGATTCTATCTCGCCAGGCACCGTGATTCCTCCCACCACGTGGTAGCCGTCGACCTCCGCCGTCAGCCGATACGACACCTCGATCGTCTGCAGCGTCTCGCTAAACCCCGCGTTCTCCTCGAAGCTCACCCCCACCGTTCCGTCGTCGACGACGGTGAAGCTGAGGACGCCTGCCGTGTCCGTCATCGACGACCGGCTCACCGACGACACCAACGTCGATGCGCTGCGGAGCTGGCCGATCACGTCGGCGCGGTAGATGTTGATGTGTGTGATCCGATCCGCCTCCGCCCCAAACGTGAAGCTTCCGGGGTCGAACTCGTAAGTGGCCGTGTACGACGTGATCTCACCAGCCAGCGTGCCGTAGGCGAACGGGATCGCCTGAAGCGGCCCTTCCTGGATACCGTCGTAGACGAACGACGCATACCCGAACATCGTGTCGCCGGGGAAGGTGCGCTCACCAGCGGCACCTGTGGTTGTCGACACGGAGCTCCCGTCGATCGTGACCGCTGGAACCCCAGCCCCGGGACGATGCAGCATAGACGGGCACACCGTCGCCTGGTCGAGAGAGACGAACATCGGGTCACCTACTCCGGCGAACCGCGCCGTCCGCGCGTGCGCCGATCCATCAAGCACGCCTCCATCCAGTATGTCACCTTCTGCCCCCTTGCTTGTCTCCGTGTAGCTCCCTCCTGACTCCTCGATCTGAATCGCTCCGTTGTTGCGGCCAAGCACAACCGCATCGTCGACCCGGACCGCCACGAAGTCGTTCCCAGGCACCGGGTCAGCCGTGAGATCCGAGAGATGCACGCCTGCGCGGAACGGTCGAAGACCTGGCCGCGAGGGATCGTACCCTGCGCCCTGGGACGCGACGCCGAGTGGCGCACCATCCTCAGCCGCAGCGGAGACACCGCCGACGAACGGGTGAAAGTCGAGGATCTGCTTGGGCATGACGGGTCGGATCAGGCAGGCACTAAGTCGCCGGAGCAAGGCCGCGAGAACACTTCTCACGTGCCGACACGGAAAAAGGCGGAGTAGCCAATCGAGTAAATGCCGTCGGACCAGCGCACGTGAACGTGATGGCGGCCCGCGGTCTCGCAAAGCCAGGTGACACGAGCCACGTTGTTCTCGATCGTGATGTCCGAAGCAAGAACAGGTCGTTTCCCACGTCCGGCCGGATTGACCGTCGCCGTCACCTCGCCCGATGACGTGATCGTGGCAGGCTGGCCATCCGCCAGCTCGAAAGCGACCTCGATGTCGACCGAGGTGCCTTCCGCGATGCCTCCAGTAGGAGTGAGATCGATACCGGGCATCAGGCCTCAGGCTGAGCGTCTCCAAGCTCAACGATGTCCACAGCCGAGAGATCGATCTTGTTGCCGGTTGTGACGGGCTGCGACGTGATCGTGCAGACAGCGAGCAGCTCGGTTGCACTCGAGACAGCCAGATGATCGGCGTCTCCACTGCCCGTGGCTGTGATCCCAGACTGAGCCAAGAGCGTCAACTTTCGACCGTCGATGTCACCGTCAGAGATCACGAAGTCACTCGGGCCCACAGTCGCGTTTGCGAGCGAGTTTGCAAGAGCCTCCACCCGCGTTATCGGCTGGCTATCGCACACGTCAATGCGCACAGCCGACGAGCGGATGGCGCCCAGGCAGAGGTCAAGAGCGTAGTCAGTGATGAGGACAGCCATGTGTCTAGAAAATGTGAGTGTGCAGGAAAAAACCAGAGCGACTAAGCGATCAGGACCCCAAGCGAACCTGAGGCGGGTGTTTGCCGAAGGGTTGCCGTCGCACCAGGTGCGTGCAGCGAAAGGCCGAGAGAGTCCGGGGCGATGAGCTGACCACGCACTCGACGCGGCACGAACTCAGGAAGCGACATGAGCCCAGCCCCGAGCTCAGTTCTCAAGCGGAAACCAGCGACGTGAAGCGGTTGAAGCACCTGAGCCGCACAGTGACCGCACCGAACGGTCACACCAAGGCCTGAAGCATCAAGTGACCGCTGAACGACCAGTGCCGACCGCCCAAGGCGAGCTGCGAGTGCAAGCCCGTGGATGCTGAGCCGAACCTGCTGCTGAAGCCCTCCTCGTCCAAGACGAGTGCTCAGGCGACTGCCCCGAGGAGCCAGTGCTTGCTGCACCTCCACAGAGGTGGCCCCAGTGTGTACGTGAACTCGAACTCCTTGGATTGCTGCGGAAATCGTCGACGTCGTCGAGCCGTGGCCAACACGAGCAGAGACTCGAGAACCGACAGGCGCGAGCTGAGCTGTCCGCAGTGCCGTCGTGCGACCCAGGCGCGAGGGAATGCGAATGCCAGACGCCGTGATCTCGCTCGTCGCTTCCGCCAACCCAAGCCCAGCTCGAACCTCAACGCGGATGCCTCCAGGCGAGAGAAGACGAGCGAGGGTCATGACCACATGCCCCAGCCTCGATGCCGCGACCACGCCTTGCCCGTCGAAGGCGACTGCATCGCCGCCAGCACTGGGCTCTGTGTCCGAGTCGAAGTCAGCGGGCAGGCCACGGTAGACCGATACCCCGTTCGGAAGCGACCCGTTGTAGTTGGCCGTTGTGAAGCCGTTCCGGATCGAGTTGGCGCGCCCTACCCCAACTCCGTTGCTGCCTGTGTAGTCGCCCTCGCTGTCCTGGTTGCCCATCTTGCCGGGCAAATCGTACGTGTCGAGACCGAGAAACGCACCATCAGAGCCGTCTGGGTTCGCCTCGAAGGCCACCATCTTCAGTCGCCCCAGGCTCGTCGGCCGAACAGCCAGGTACAGATTGCAGGTCTTGCCTGCCATGAGAGCGAGGTCCAGGTAGCACCACGCCGTGTTGCTGGTCGGAGCAGTGTTGTTGCCCTGACCCGCAGCTGATTCGAGACGACTGTTCTGGTACGCCCAGCCGAGGCCGTCTCCCGAGGCTCCAGCCTCAAGGACGACACCTGCTGCGTTGGAGAGCACCACGACACCGAACGCCGCAAACGTAACGGGCTCCGAATCGTGCGGAGTCGTGGTGTCGCTGATCCCAGAGTGGTTGCCAACAGCCCAGGTGCGAGCGTGCGTGAGTCCGTCTGTGTAGCGGGCCATCGCTCTACGGCCCCTCCGGCTGCGGGATCACACCATTCGTCTGGGCAAGCAGCAGCGAGCGATCGTAGGCCGCCTGAGCATCACCCACCGCACTTTCCAGCGCCTGACGCCGACGCTCGATGTCTCCGAGTCGAACTTGCCAGCGAGCACGCGACTCGGCATCGATACGACCTCGGTCGTCAGAGGTGAATCGAGCCGCGGCGACAGCCAACTCTTGAACTGCCCGCCAGCGAACAAGCGCTCCCTCGACGTGCTGGGCAAGCCAGGCCCGGATCCGCGCGTCCTGCTCCGCGCTCCGTGCCTGGACAGCCGAACCGTATGCCTCGACCTCAGCCTGATAGGCTCGGATTCGAGCGACTTGCCCTTCCACCTGGGCCACGTAGGCACGAACCTCTTCGCCGTAGGCCTGGAAACGCGCGACGCCCGCCTCGACCTCGGCCCGGTACGCTTGCACCTTCTCGGTCTCGGCACGGATCAGCCCGAGATACCCCTCGACGTCGGCACGATAGACCGCGACCACGTTCTGCGCTTCCACTTGCCAGCGCTCGAGTGCGATCCGCTTCGCCTGCACGGCCGCGCCGACCTGCTCCGGGTCGCCCTTGCCGAGCCAGTCCCACGGCTCGTCTTCGTTGTCGGCGTAATCGCTCGGCAAGCCAGGGAGCCCGTCGAAGGTGGGCGCAAACGGGAACGAGAGCACCGGGGCGTCCGGGAACGTCACCTCTGGGGCGTCAGACGGAGCGGCCGGGAACGAGAGCGTAGGCGGCGTCGGGAGAGCAGGGAGCGCAGGGAGCCCCGTAAGGTCGAGCGCCGGGAGTACCGGTGCGGCCTCCAGCGTCGCCGTGACGGCTTCAGAGACTGTTCCGGGACCTCCGGCATCAACGAGCAAAGAGGCCGCATCCAGGGCCAGCCTGAGCGTCCTGAGGCGCACCCCATCAACGACTGCCGAAACCACAAGCTGAGGGTAGCTGTTGAGCTCGTGGTCTCCATCGACAATCCCGAAGCGCTGGTTCACCTTGACCAGCACTCGGTCCTCGCCACCCGAGGGCAAGATGTAGAGCAAGCCTCGCTCGACGACGTAGGCGGGCATGAGCGGGGTCGCCAGGTAGTAGCCCTGCTCGTAGACCGAGCGCGGCGGCATGCGCATCTCTGCCATGCGGCCAGCACGCGACACCGAGACCACATGGTCACCCGTCAGCACGTGGCCGGTGTCGGGCACCTGGACCGCCGTCGACGTGATGGCACCCAGAAGCGCAGGATGCGACGAAGCCAGCACCTCGTCGATGACAAGACCTACCGTGTCCCCCCAAGCCTGCGACGAGATGGCGGAGTCGCTGAGAAGCGGCTCAGACGCAAACCGTTGGTAGAGCGAGGCTACAGTCATGGTGCCGGAGGCGGCGTGATCGGAGGGGGTGGTGGTACGTCCCGGGCACCAGCAGCAACGGCGATCTGATACAACGAGTGGCCATAGGCAACTGAGACCATCAGGTCGTGCCGTAACTGGGCGCGCTCAGCATTTTCTGCCTCTCGCTTGTCCTTGGCGGCCGAGAGCTTGCCTTCGACGTAGCGGCGCAGCATCTCGGACACGCCGAGAGTCGCAGCAAGCCAGCCGACGACCTTCACGACAGTCGACCACGGCTCCGGAAGCGCCGAGCTCACCTCGTCGGCGGTTTGCAGGGTTGCGAAGATGTTCACCACTGCCGAGCTGATGGCTCACCGTAGGCTCGTTCGGAGAGAACGACGGATGAGGCAACGAGAGCGAGGCCCGTCACAACCGACGCGCCACCTGCAGGTGAGAGCGGAGCCTGCCACAGAAGCGCGAAACCCGTGCCTGTCTGCACGAGGCCGAGAATGAGAGACCACCGTGATGCTGGCGGGTCTGGCCAGCGCCACTCAACGGGCCGAACCGACCAGGCCAGCAGCAGCGAGAGGACAAGCAGCAAGATGCCCTGAATCCATAGCGGCCCGCCACGCGCGATCATCGTGTCGTAGATGTGCGTGTTCTCAGACAGAGGGGCCGCCGAAAAGAAAGCGGATGCCGTCGCGGAGACGATGTAGGCTGCGCCACGCCATGCCGACCACGCGAGCGAGACCCAGCACACCGCAACTGCGGCCACGTGCATTTCCTTGGGCGAGAGATCAGGATCAAAGTGGCTCATCGGGACAGCTTGCTTTTTGTCACAGGTCCGAAAAGACCATCGGGTACCAGGCCTGCCTGCGTCTGTGCACGTCGCAAAGCCGCCTCGGTGCGTGGCCCGAAGTGGTTGTCGACCGGACCCGGATCGTGCCCGAGCCGCACCAGGAGCCGCTGTAGATAGCCGACCTCGGGACCGAAGTCGCCGCGCCCCAACAAGCCGCCCTCACCTGGCTGCTTGCCATCTTCGCGGCGCATGAACCGGGCCAGCTCCGCCCGGACCGCGTCGCAGTCGATTCGCGTGCCGGGGCAGTCTTTCCGCGCGCCCGCCTCGCGGTGACCGATCACGTTCTCGACCGGGATGTTGTGACGGCGCATCAGCTTCGAGGCGAGGCCGAGCCACGCCCGCCGCTGCGCCTCCGTCCAGTCCTCGCGGTTGTGGTGGCCCGAGAAGCAGATGCCGAGCGCTTTCCGGTTCATGCCGCTGTCGCGGCAGTGGGCGCCCGTCTGGTGGTCCTCTCGGCCCTTCTCGACCGTGCCGTCCTTGCGGATCAGGTAGTGGTACCCGATGCGCGCGAAGCCGCGTTGGCGGTGGCTCCGGTCGATGTCGCGCGCCGAAGGGTCGCCCGGCCATGCGGCCGTGTGGAAGACGATGTAGGTGGGGCTGAGGCGGACCATGGCTAGAGAACGTCGATGTCGATGCTGACACGCGTCACCGTGCCATCAGCAGGCGCGACGCAGTCGACGTAGATCACGCACGAGCCTATCGCCACGCCGGTGATGGTGACCACGCCAGCGGCATTGACCGTCGCCGTCGCCTTCGTCTCGTCGCTCGACGAGACGGAGTAGGTCACCGTCCCCGAGGCGGCAGCACCGGGCGCAGACCGAGGACCCCACTCGCGGAGAGCGGTGATCGCGGCCACATCAACCTGCGTCGTGCCGCCTGCCGAGACCGAGGCGCTCGGGATCGCGTCGTCGACGTAGACGCGCACCCCAAGGCGGGCCGCGGCCCACTCGACTTCTGGTGTCACGCGGGCCTCCCAGTCGTAAGCGTTGCCCGCTGAGAGTGGGGCAGCAAAGGTCAGTTTGAGGCGGCAGTTGGCGAAGTCGGTCTTGACGAGCGGTCCGTTTGGGAGGTCCCACTCGCGGTCGTACACCGTATCGCCCGTCTCGGTGACCACCTCGACTGACGTCGGAGCGGGCGCTCCGCCTTGGGGCGCGACCACATACTCCCGCGCGCCCCAGAGCAGCCCGGTCGGCACGTAGAGCACCGTCTCGCCTCCCGCTGCGGTGGCCGTGCCGGACGCTTCCGAAGGCCGCCCGGCCTGATCGACCACGCCGCGACCGCGAAACACCCGCCCGAACATCGTCGCAGCATAGCCTTCTGTCGTTGCTGTCGCGACGGTCGGAATCACCGCCGTGCCGAGCGCGGTCGTGCCATCGAAGATGACTCGGAGCCGTTGTGACTCCTCCTGCCGCTCCACCCCGTAGTTGCCCGCCGAAGGGCCGTGCCAGCACGGAACACTGGCGTCGAACTCGCCTCCCTCGAAGATGACGTCTGCGCCGCAGCTCGACGATGAGGCGTTGAAATCAATCCCCACCTCGGGACGGTCGAACGAGTTGCGGAAGTTGACGATCCTGGCTCGGCCGACGCCAAACGACGGGCACCGAACGGCGAGGTGCCCGAAGTTGCCGCCACTGCGGAAGCCGGTATCGCCCGCCGCGCGGGTGCGCAGCACGTTTCGGATCAGGATTTTGTCCTCAGGATCGAGCACGTTCGGGTTGGAGCCGCCGTAGAGCGACACCATCGTGCCACCTGGGGCTTCGACCTCGAAATCGCCCGTCTCAGGCCCGAAGACGCCGTAGGCCTGCGAGTCCTGCATGTCGAGGAGCGTGAATCCGCTACGATCGGTACGGAGACGAGCGGCGACCGTCGCCATCTCGACTTTCACCGGCCCGAAGAAACTGTCGGTCTTGAACAGGCCGTTGTACCCGTCCGAGAGGTGGCCGTGGACATGCGGCACGATCGCCATCCGCTCCAGGCCTGAGCCGCGCGTCTGCACGCCGTCGCGCTCGCCGGTGTCTCGCAGAGCGAGCAGGTGGTTGGTCCGGCCGTCGTCCTCCGCCTCGGGGTCGATCACCTCGACCTCGGCGATTTTGAGCTGGTCGAACGACATGATGTCAGCGAGTCGCTTTCTGACCAGGATCTTCGGGAAGGGCACGTTCGTGCCGTCGTCCCAGCCCGTCTGGTCGAAACCGTACGTGCCGTGGTGGGGATTGTCCCAGCCGCAACGACCCAGCTCGAGCTGCACGTCGCCGAGCGCGGTCAGCGAGCCCGCGTCGTAGATGACCTCGCCGTGGTTGCCCGTGTGGAGGTTGTGACCCCACGTCTCGTCGAATCGGCACGGACCGTCGAGGACAGCTCGAAACAGCCCCTCTTGCCCCTCGTCGATCGGGTTGCCGCCGAAGCCGCAGAGGTACGGGCTGTTGCGCACTTCCGCGTAGCGGTCCGCGATGTCGACGGGGATGCCCGTGCGGTAGCGGATGTTGTCCCGGTTGCCGTCCACCCAGACGTTCTCGAAGACGCATCCGCGCGTCGTGCCGGTCGTCCCGCGCGGCTTCAGGAACGTCGTGCGCGCGCACTGGAGCACCGACCAGATCGACCCGCCGAGATTCGACGGCTGCTGGTCGTCGTTGTCGGGGTAGAGGTACTCCTCGATCGCGACATCCTCGCCCGCCATGCGGTACGTCGGCACGTGCCCGAGAGCGCCGTCGGTCCCGAAGCCCCGAATGCGAGCCGGGTCCGCGACATCGGGCCGGGGGTAGCGGATCGTGCCGCCAAGATCCACGGTGTCGCTGTGGTGCACGAGCCGAGGCGCGCCGTCCATCGAGGCGAGCTGATGGGCCCAGTTAACGGCGCACCCGTTTCGGTATGCCTGCGTGACTCGCTCGTCTCGCGTCGCCCCGTCGAGAGGGCCGGACCATTGGAGCGCGTCGAACCCCAGAAAGTCCTCGCAGACAAGCACGTGGGTGCCCGAGAGGCGACGACCCGTCAGCGTGATCTGGTCGCCGGTCAGCGCGAGCGCGCTCTGCGGACGGTCGCGAAAGTCGGTGACGGTGCCCGCCTCGGGGTCGAGGTAGGGCACCGCGTCGCCCGTGAAGAAGGTCGCGTAGCCCCACGCGGCGCCGTGGAGGTCGAGCCAGGACATCTCGGTGGCGCCCCAGCGCACCGAGGACGGCCCCGAGGCGGTGAACCGAAGGCTCGTCAGCTCGAGGTTGATGCCGAACGACTGCGCCTCGAGTTGCGAGGGCAGGAACGGCCCGACCGCAACCGACTCCGCCTGGTCATCCGGGAGCAGAATGCTCTGCCCGTCGATTACGCGGTAGGTGAGCGACGAGAGGGCGACGCGGCGGTACGTCTGCGTGCGACCGCGCCCGGTGTCGGTGACCTCGACCGTCTCGCCGTCCTGCATCGCGAGCGCCTGCGCGGCGGCGATATCGGCGACTGTGTAGTCGGCTTCCCCGCCCGACGAGGTAACAGTAATGGATACGCGCAGACTCTCGGCATTCGGGGCGTCGGTGCCCGAGAGGAGAGCGTAGTACGCGCCCGAGGCGCTGAGCGGCAGCGGGATCTGGCGCGTCTGGCCAGACTCGACGCCGGTCGTTGACCCCATGAGCACGTCCGGGCCGCCGGAGACCTCGCGGTAGATGCCCACCGTACCCGCTTCGGTGTAGGTCCCCGAGGCGGTGACGCTGAACGTGACCGTGCCGCCGATCGCCGTCGCCAGCGGCGCGGCCCCGAGGAAGATCGAGGCGGTGGGCGTACCAGGCTGCCACGCGGCGTTCAAGAATCGAGCGGGGAGGCGTGTCGGCATCCTAGGAGAGGGCGAGGACCGCAGCTCGACCGGTCAGAATGTCGGCGTCCGACGGCACGTTTGCAGGCGTGGCGTCCGACCAGACGGCGAGCGCGCCCACACGACCCTCGCGACCACCGGTGTTCTCCGGAATCTCGGCTGCGCCCGTGTTGTCGTTCGCCGAAACGTTGGTCTCCGTGACCGGCGTTCCATTGGTGAGCGTCATCGCAACCGACTCAATTGTTCCGCCTCCAGAGTCGCGGTGAGACGCCAGGAAATCCCCCGTCTCGTTGTTCAAGATGGCCGACGTAAAGGTGTGCGACTCGCTGTCGTTGTCGTAGAGATAGCGGAACGACTCGGGATCCGAGTTCCACATCCGGAACGCGTGGGGATTGTCAGAGCCCCACCCGAAATTGCACGCTGTGCGCCGCTGGTTCGTGCCGACGCGGTGGATGAGCGCCCACTGTGCCGTCTCCGTCGTGCGCGGCGAGCCCGCGAGCGCGTTCGTTGTGCGAAGCGCCGCCGTACCGGGACCTACTGTGACCGCGCCTGTCTGGGTGAGCGTGAGGGTGCCCGAGGAGCCGCAGAGGTAGGCGCCCGAGCCCGGCGTGACGGTGTCCATGTGGCCGCCACCAGCCTGGTTGTAGACCCGCGTCACCTCGCACGACTTGTCGGCCGGTCGCGCGGCGATCCAAGCTTCGAGGCCCGCGACGTCGGGCATCCCGGAGGCGAGCGACTGAAGCGTGTAGGTCTCAGCGTCCGCAAGGCACACGATGTCCATGAGCGGCGAGGCGGTGTAGTCCTCGACGACGGCGATGCCGCCGCCTGCGAAGCTCATACCCGAGGTGGGCAGCAGCGCGCCGGTCGTGGCCGACGGGGGGCCGACCGCGACCGAGATCGTGACGCGAGAGCGGAACCATCCGTCGGGCGAGACCGCGTCGACAACGACGTCGGTCGCCGCGAGCTGGGCCGTGTCGGCGACAGTGAGCGTGCTCCCGACGAGGGTGGTGTTGGCCGGAAGCGACCCGACCGCCTCGTACCCGCCCACGGTGACGCCCGAGAGCAGGAGGGTGTCGAGGTTGAGGACGATGTCTCCCCCACCCTCGGTCGTCGTCTGGTTGGCGACCGGCGTGTTCCAGACGTCGGTGGGGGCGGCGGCGCCCCCACCCGAGAGGAACGGGTCGAGCCGGTCAGCCGTCTGCTGAGACGTCTCGGTCGTGAGCGTCCCGCTGTTGACGTAGAGCCCGCCGGTCTGGTTGGTCAGGTCGGGATAGTCGTCGTTGTCAGCCTTGCCGTCGAGATCGCTGGCGAGTGTTCCGAGCTGCTGCTTCTCGGCCGCGCTCGGTAACACATCAGTCACCTCCGTGGCGATGTCAGATGCGGGGATGCCAGCTCCAGGCTTGGTGTACTTACCGTTTGCTGTCTGCTGCGCTCCGCTCGCGGCTTGCCCGGCAGCGGTCGCGTCTTCCTGCGCCTGCTGGCGGGCCTGAGCCTCCGCTGTGAACAGCGTCGTCGCCTGGTCGTTGGTGAGAAACTCGGGCATGGCTAGTTGGCCGGAGGCGGGTTGGCGATGATGTCGAGCAGCGCCTGCATCTGGGCAGGCGTCAGCTCCTCGGCGTCGACGGTGCCGGTCGTGGTCTCGGGCTCCTGCTCGACCTTCGAGTAGACAGGGACACCAGTGATTGCGTCAGAGGGGACGTAGGGAGTCATGTTGTCGGCGAGGTCTGCGTTCTCGCGCGCGCGGCGCTTGAGGTCAAGCTTGCCCTGTTCGAACCGGGAGTAGTAGAGTCTGGCCTGGTTGGGATCGACGGGCGCCCAGAGCTCTGAGAGCACGTAGTTGAGGACCACGTCGCCGAACGGGACTTCCCAGGCGAGGCTTGTGCCCTCGGCGCCGACAGCAGGCGGCGTCGGCGGGTAGCACTCGACGTCGACCGAGAACGGGACGTTTGAGCCGGTGACCGTCAGCCGGTGCTCGTCGTCGACGTAGGCAGCAGACAGCGAGACATCACCCGCGTAGACCGGAGGTGTGAGCACGTGGCGCATCCCCCAAGGCACGACAACAGAGCCATCGCGGTCGAAGGCGACGCCGACGCGAGGCACGCCGCACTCGGACGACACCTTCTCGAGCGCCTCAACGAGACGACTCCGAAGGGCCGCCTCGCTGAGGACTCCTGCCGCGCCCGGGGGGACCACGCGGCAGCGCTCGTAGAAGATCTCGAGCGTCATCTACTCAGCGGCCTCGGTTTCTTCCGCCCCGGCAGCGTCAGCGGCAGCGAGAGCGGCCACGTAGTCGCTCTTGAGCGGCTCGCCGTCTTTGCCGTCGGCGCGCGTCACCTCGAGCTTCCGCTCGTCTGCGAGGTCGACAAGCACGTCCTTGTCAAGGTCGCTGTACGACGGGAGACCAGGCACGACGAGCGCGCCGTCGGGGCTGTAGCCCGCGAGAGAGTTCAGACGCGGGATGACCGTCTCCTTGATGAAGCGGATGACGTGGTAGTCCGTGTCGAGCGTGAGCTGATCGGGGTCGATGAAGGGAAACATGAGATCTGTGGATGTGGCCTCAACGGGCCGGTGTGGAGTCGAAGGCTAAACCGATACCCACACCGTCCTGCGTTGCATCGCAAGACGGTGTGGGTGTACCGGCTCACGAGAACTTCCAGATGGCGTGCGTCTCGGGAAGGTCGATCTGGAGACCGGCCTCGGTCAGGATCATGTCCTTGCGGCCGTCGACGTCGTTGCCCTGCACGTTGGTCTTCACCTGTGTCTCCCGGTTCTGGCCGTTGGCCGAGAGCGGGCGGTAGTGGACGTTGCCCGTGTCGACGACGAGCGCGTAGTCCTCCCACTCGCCGCGGAGCTGGTTCTCGATCACGAACCCGACCTCCCCGTAGGGCGTCCATACGTGCGTGATCTGGTGGCCGAAGACACCCCGGTAGTTCTGGACCGTGATGTTGTAGGCCGCGCCGCCGAGCGTGTTCTTGAGGAAGCCGTTGTCGCCGAGCTTGTTCGCCCAAGTGAAAATCTTCCGCGAGCAGACGATCAGCTTGCGGTTCTGGCCGCCGCGCTCCGGGTCGAGGAACCACTCGTGGAACCCCATGAAGTCGTCGTACGACGTGTTGGCGTAGCTGAAGTTGTGCTTGACGCCGTAGGTCCACACGTAGGGGATGAACCCGTTCGTGTAGCGCTTCGTCGCCGAGCCCTCAGGAGCCAGGCCACCGGTGTTGAAGAGCATAGCGCGGGTAATCCCGAGCTTGTGCTCTTTCATCTTGGGAGACCAGATGCGCGCCCACTCGTTGCCACCCGGTGCGAAGCGGTAGCGGGTGGCCAGCGTGGTACCGGTCACGACGGGCACGCTCGTCTTGAAAATCTGCGTGTACCCCTCGCGGTTGTAGATCTCGTCGGTCCAGCCGTCGGGAGCGCCGGTGCCCTCAGCGAAGACCGAGCCCATCGAGCGGCCCTTGTCGCCGTCGACGAACGACAGCTCCTCGCCCGCAAACGTGGTCGCGTAGTCCGTTGTGAAGCCCGCGGCGACGATCCGGACAGTCACCGAGACGTAGGCGGCCTGGACCGAGTCGACCGAGACGATCCGGGCCTGGACCATCTGCTTCGCGCCGTTGATGACGCCGACCACGTTAATGACGTCGTCGGGCACCAGGAAAATCGGCGCCGTGTCGATGCCGTCGCCGTTCGAGTCGGTGAGCGTGCGGCCGAACTTGTCGTAGTGGCACGTGAGCTGCAGACCGGTGATCTGCATGTTGGCTGCGATGGCCGTGCCTCCGCGGTTGGCGTGAACCTCGAAGTTTTGGCGGTGCCACTGGTCCCGCTTCTCGGCGTGCTTGAAAACGGGGTCGTCGGTCACCGTCTTCGAGCCCATCATGAGCGTCGAGAGGAAGACCGACTCGGGGGCCGCCAGGTAGGCGATCGAGTTGCCGAAGTTGTACGTTCGGCGGATGTTGTCGAGCGAGACGCCAATGGCGGGGCCGCCCGGCTGTGTCGAGTAATACATGGGGGCACGCCGTCAGGCGTGAGGCTTAGGCACCCCCCACGGGCGCCGACAACGTCCCTCGAGTTAGAAGCGGGAGCCGGGGAAGCCCGGCGTGAACTGAGGACCGAACTGCGCCGGAGCACGGCCTCCGGGCGTCATCTGGAAGACAGGCGCGCCAGGCATCGGCTGGAGCGGGTCGAACCCCTGGTTCGCCGCCATCATCTGCTGCATCATCAGCACCTCCTCGTTGACCGCCTGAGACGTCGTCTGTCCCGGCAGCGTACCGATCGCGGGAGGGAACGCTGGAGCCTGCTGGAAGGCCTGCTGACGCTGTGTGCCGAACGGGTCCTGGGCAACCTGGACCGGCGGCCCGGCCACCTGCCCCAAAGCGTAGGAACCCGCTGGGCCGTTCGGCTGGAACGGCGCCGGGGCCTGCGGCTGCTGAGGCTGACGAGTCGAGCGGAACGCGGCGATCCAGGCGCCCATATCGTCGATGCCTTCCGAGCGCGTCCACGTGAGGAACGCCTGTGCCTCGTCCGCGCTCATGCCGTAGCCCGTCTGGGCCTGCTGAGCAAGCGAGGCGAGCACAGCCTGATCGTAGGCGGCGTGCTCGCGCTGGTACTGGCCGAGCTGCTGCTCATAGGTCGCCATGGCCGTTTGGTACTGGCCGATCTGCTCCATGAAGTCGTAGTGGGCACGCACGTAGGCGGCCGACTCCGAATCGGGGTTGGTCTGGGCCTCGTACGGGTCGAACCCGGCCGGGCGCTCCGGAGCGGTCGGACGAACCGGGCGCACCGGAGCCACAGGAGCCTCTGGAACAGCCGTCTGCTGCGGCGCAGCGGGAGTCGGGGCCGGAACCGGAGCCGGAGTCCCAGCGGGCATCTGAGGCGCAGGAGCGGGCGCCTGGGGCACCTGCTGTGGCACCTGCTCGCCCGGGTACTGGGGCTGGGTGTACGGCTGGCCGTTCGGCATCGGCGGACCCTGCGGCGGGTACGTCGGCGTCGGCACCGCCTGCTGCGGCATCTGCTGCGGGGCGCCCGGCGGCACCTGGACCTGAGGCGGCACGCCCAGCTGGCCATCACCCTGGAATGGCTGCTGTGGAGTCTGGCCGTACGCCTGCTGCGCGTAGGGCTGCTGGCCGTACGCCTGCTGCTGGTCGAAGAGGTACTGGTCAGGCGTCACGGGCGCCTGGAACGGATCGAGCTGCCCCTGCGGCATCGGTAGCACGTCGAGCGTGCCCATGCCCGCCTGCTGCGGTGCGAACATGTCCGTCGGCGGAAGCCCTTGGGGAACGGCGTGTGGGGCCGTCTGCGCAGGCGCTTGGGGCATCGTGGCGGGAACGACTCCGTACACACCGGCTGGCGTCTGCGGGACAGGAGCCTGCGTAGCGGGCTGCTGAGGCTGAGCCTGAGACGGCTGGGCCTGCTGGGGAGTGGGCTGGGCGACGGGCGCCTGGGAAAAAGTCGACATGGTGATCGCGTCGGGTTAGAAACCGTAGGGAGACGCCGGAGCCCGCGGCGCCTGGCGCGTGGGGTCAACGGCGAAGGGGTCAGCCACCGGCGGAGCTGCCGCGGACAGCGACGGTCCGATCTGGCTGGGCTGCGGAGCCCCGCCACCCTGGCGAAGCCGCTCGCGCTCGATCTGAGCCTGCGCTGAGAGCTGCACCTGCTGGGCCTGTGCCTGCTGGTTAAGGGTCTGGCCGAACACCTGGCCCGCCGCTCGCGCTTGGTGCTCCACCTGGGTGAGCTTCGCTCGGTGCTGAGCGAGCATGGCCGCCTGCTTGGCGTGGTAGGCCTCACGTTCGCGCGTCTGGAGGTCGCCCTGAAGACGCTGGATCTCTTCGGCCATCTGCTCGATCTGCGCCTGCATCTGCTGCATAGCACCTGTGCGCTCGAGGATCTGCGGCGAGTCCGGGATCTCGGCCCGCTTGAGCACCGCCACCTGATCGACAAGATCGCGGTCGTAGAGCTGGAGATACTGCTCCAGGATGGCCCACCGGTTCGACGGCAGCGTCGAACCCGCCACGAGCGTCACGTCGTAGTGGCCGCGAGTCACGTCGGCGAAGCGACCGATCACGCGGCCAAAGTCGTCGTACTGGAGCACGTTCATCGTCTGCTCCACCACCTCGCCGTCCGGCTGCATCAGCCGGATCACCTTCTCCTCGGTGTAAAGCTTGGCCGCGTAGTCGAGGGCAATCCGCCCCATGCGCGCCAGCGAGGCGTAGATCACGTCCATCTTGGACTTGATCCGTCGCATGGCAAACTCGTCGATCTGGACCGTGCCGCGGAACGTCTCGGGGCTCATCTGCGCGTCGCCCTGGCTCAGCGGAAACAGCCCGAGGACCTGCTGCATCATCGAGACGAACCAGTCGCGGTTCGCGTAGAAGCCCGACGGCAGCGGCTGCGGAGATGCCACGACGATCCCGCCCGTCTGTCCACCCGTGACCGCGTTGAACGACGGGTCGTAGGGGATGAAGGCCTCGCCGGGGCGGCGCCACTCGCGGCGCCACTTCTCAGCGTCGCGCACCGAGCCCTCGGGGTAGAACACCTTTTGGCTGGCCGTCGACGAGCCGTGCGCGAGGATCGTAGCGTTTGTCTTGTTGATCCCAAGCTGGAGATCGCGCACCAGCCGCACGTCAGAAATCGGGTAGGGCGTCCGCGCGTGGTTGTTGTTGAACGGGACGACCGGGAAGTGCTCGGTCGGGAGGTCAAACGGCGCGTAGAGAAGCTGACCGCCTGCCGTCGCCGTGACCCGAATGCGGTTCAGTAGAAAGCGCTTGGCTGCCCCCAGCCCGCGGTCAATCACGTTGCGGACCGTGACCGGCTCCAGGCGCGTCGTCGAGCCGGGTACTGCCAGCGGGTCCTCGTCGAAGGCGGGTCCCGGAGCAGGCTGTGGTGGGCCAGGCTGGCCGTCGGGTCCAATCACTTTGGGATCAATCCGCATGTGGAAGACGATGCCACCCGAGGCGTCAAGACCGGCTGGCCTCATCATGGCCGTCGCAAGCTCGTCGATGTCGCGCACGGCTTGCTCGTCGGTCACCGCCTCCAGCGGACCCGAGACGCCGAGCACGGGTTCACCCGTCTGCTCGTCGATGCCCTGCACGAACGGCTCGCCCCGCGTCACGAACCACGCCGGGCGCCGCATCTCGGCCGCAAACTCAGCCTCAGAGAGCACCTTTTCGTCGCCCGGCGCCCGGTCGGGAAGACGGACGCGGAAGTGGGGCACCTTGACCTTCTCGTAGCGCTCGAGAACCTCATAGCGCTCCTGCCCCGGCAGCGTCTCGTCGTGCAGGATCTGATCCTGGAAGAGCTGCTGGCCCTGCCCGTAGTGCCGCCCCGTCGAGCCGTAGGCGAAGTCGTAGGTGTTGGCCTGCGTTGCGAGGCGCGGGTTCCACTCGGGAAACGACACCTGCAGGTGTGCCGCTGTCATCACGCGGCGCACTACGACGTCCTGTGCGTCGTCCCAGAGCGGATGCACCGAGTTGGGGTCTGGGAAGCACTCGGCACCTGCGAGTGAGGCAAAGCGCACTTCGCCGCGGCCGTAGTCCGCATTGGAGTCGACGTAGACCAAACCGACACCGCGGGCCTGGACGTAGAAGTCGAACGCGATCGGCCGGAAGACAACCGCGTTGCCACCCGACTGCTCCCACATCCAGGCGAGCAGGTCGCTCCGGAGCTTCGCATCCTGGGCGTCCGAGTCCTCGCGCGCTGCCGTCTGAAAGAGAGGCCGATTGGCCGTCAGCATCGACACCGCCTGGTCGACCAGCTGGTAGAGCACCGGGATCGACATCGGCAGATGCCCGCGATCCTTCATCTCCGCCGCCTGCTCGACCGTCCAGTGGGCGTTGAAAACGAACTCGGTGTCCTCCGACGTCTGCTTTGCCCACTCTTGCTGAGCGAGAGCGTAGCGCTCGTAGCGCTGTCGCATCTCCGCCGCCACGGGGTGCTCAGCACCCGCGGCCATGAACCCACCCCGGTAGTCGACCACGGACTGGGGCACCGCACTCGAGCGGCGGTCGAGATCCGGCCCCATGAAAGGCGGGGCGTGGAGCGCACCAAAGGCGTGCGGTGACTGCTCGCTCGGCACGACGGACGCCGACCCCTTGGCAGGAGCCGGAAACGGTCCCGTCAAGGCTGTGGGGAAGTCGCGAGAACCCTCTCGGGTCCCGAGGGCGAGGAACATACCCTGCGTCCGTGTGCCAGTGAGCGGCCGACCTGCGATCACCAGGCGGTCCGACCCCATCTTCTCCCACACACCTTTCCGCACACAATGCAGCCCCCGTGCGCACGGCGTCGCATGAGGGCTGCATTGGGGGTCTCCCCCATCCCCTCTCTAGGGATTTGCTGCTCGGAGTGCCTACTCCTGCGGCGCGGGAGCCGCGAGTGGCGCGATCGGCGGCGCCTGGCGGCCCAGGATCGTGTAGAGGTGGTTCCGGTACTGGAGCAGTGCACTCTGCTCGCGCTGGCCCAGAAGTGGGTTCGTGATCGAGCGCTCGATCTGCTGGATCACAGCCGTCGTCTGCGCACGCCCACCACCAGAGAGCCAGCCCGACGAAGTGCCCTCGGCACGCATGGCCGCCGACCGAGCCGCCGTGATCTGGTTGTACTGGGACGACACATCTTCGAGCAGCTCGCGCGACGTGTTCTCCTCGACACCTCGCCACTGCGGAAACGGGACAAGCGAGCCGCCGAGCGGAATTCGACCGAGTCGAAAGCCACCCTCTGTTCGACTGCGGTAGCCCGCCGGGTCGAAGCGAAGCGGATTCTCAGCCGTCGGGACCACGTAGTCGGTCGCGGCCCCGGTGAACATCTCGGCGGGCATCCCAGTCGCCGTTGCCGCCTGCTCGGGCGTGATGACTCCTTGCGCGACGCCCGCGTTGGCCTGCATGAACTCCGAGAACGACGCCTGCTGCTCGAGTCGCCCCTGGGCGTCCGCCTGGAGATCGAGCTGCCGACCCTGAAGCTCACGACTCGCCGCAGCGTCCGCTGCCTGCTGGGCAATTCCAGCGTAGCCGAGAGCAACTCGGTCTCGGTTGGCCCGCTCCGTCAGATCGAGCGACCGCAGTCCGGTGAACACCGAAAACGGCACCGCCTCGTAACCGCCTTCGCCGTCGAAGTCCATCGTGGGGTTGACGCGTCGGCCTTCTTCCACCTGCAACGCAGTCTCAGGCGACACGAGTCGGCCGTCGACGTCGACGAGGCTCCGCTGGCGAATCGCCTCAACCCGTTCTGCCGCTGTCTCTTGCGACACGCGCGCCGCGTCACGACGCTGAACCATTCGCATCCCTCCCTCCGCCGTTGGATCGGCGACCGCCACCATCTCGTCACCGAGCGCCCGGTCGGCGTCGACGTCTTCCTCACGCGTCTGATTGGCTCGCACCGTCTCGGCGAGCTGCGACTCGCGAAGCTGAAAGTCCCGCTCGCGGTCAAGAGCGTCTTGACGTCTCTGGAGCGCACGCTCGAAGAAGCCCGCGAACGTGAACTGAACCGGCTGGTTGGTCTGGATCATGGCTTTGCCCGGCACGGCCGGGGACACGCCTCGCCCCCACGGCGACAGCCTCCTCTCCTGCAACATACGGCGCTGTCGTCACAGCACCATCGGATCGACCTCGGCCTCGCCCCAGACGTCAAACGGGTCGGCCTCCGCTTCCTCATCTAGCACGTCGGGACTGTCTGGCCGCACTCGGCAGCGCACCGCCTTCTCGGTGGAGTCGGCCTTGTCGTCTTTCCCACGCGGGTAGCTCAGGCACTCGCCCTTGAGCGGGCTTCCCTCGAGGTGCCAGAACCGAGCGGGCCGGTCCTCGGCAGGCGGGCGCATGTAGGTCTCGAGACTCGCGATGCGCGAGCCCTCGCCCTTCTTCTTCACCCGTGGCCGGTCCTTGATGTAGCGGATGCTGTGGTGCTCGTGGAGCTGCTGCGCGACGAAGTCCTGCGCGCCCGTCACCTCCATCAGACCGCGCGCCGGTCGCATCTGCTCGTGGTTTTGGGCGATCGCGCCGAGAAGCTGGCTCGTGTGCAGCCGCCGGTAGACGCCCGCCAGCTCGTAGATCTGGTCGTCGTGGGTTGTGGCCACGTTCGAGATCGCTGTGCGGTCGGCCGTCGCGCTCGTCGAGAACGCCGGGTCGATGCCCGTCGACGTCCGGACAGCCAGCCGCTCGGGCTCGTCCAGCGCCTCCCCTCGCCGGTGGGTCACGACCAGCACGTGGTCGACGCCCGTCGGCCGCGGGTCTAGCTCCAGGTAGCCGCGCCACGTCTGCGCAAAGTATGTCGGCTTGAACACCTGCTCGGCGTCGCCCACGACAAGACAGCACCACTCGCGGTAGAACACCCCGAGACCGACCGTCTTCTCGCACAGCTTGCGCTCCTCCTCAAGCGCATCCCGGTCGAGCCACGCGAGCCAGAGGAGGCCGGGCCTCACAATCCAGCGGGTCCCGTCGTCGTCCTCCTCGATCCGCTCGCCCGCCGCCTCGTCGACCACGATCCCTTCGCCCGGCTTCACGCTCGTTCGGTTCTCGCACGGCTCGCCGAAGGCGTCGACGGCGTCGGGCAGGTTCTGGAACCACACCGAGTCGGCCTTGACCTGCTCGTCGCCGCGCTCGAAGTCGTGAAGCGCCTGGCCGCCCACGAACGCCTCGTGAAGCTGGACGACCATCGACTGCATGTTCTGGGGCGTCCCAATCACAACCAGGCGCCCGCGCTTTTTGTCAAGCGCCGGGCGGACAGCCGCGAGCAACCACTTCCTGTTCGCGTCCATCCGCTCGACCGTCCGCGTGTTCTCCTCGTCCTCGGGGTCATCGAGGATGGCAAGCGTCGGGCGGAGACCGACCTCGTTCAGGCCTCGCACCGACTGGCCTGTGCCAATGGCCGTGATGATGGAGCCGTCCTTGAGCACCACCTGCTCCTCGGTCCACTTCTTCGCCGTCTCGGGTCCCCAGTCGCCGTAGAGTTCCTTGAACCGCTCCGAGTGCTCCAGGACGTGCTTGATGGTTCCGAGGCGCTTCTTGGCTTCCTTCTGAACCTTCGAGATCAGCACCACGTGCTTGCGCGTCTTCTTCGGCGCGGGCGGGCGGTACTCGCTGGGTAGGAGCATCCAGCGGTGGATGTCCTCGAAGAAGAGGTGGTGGAGCGCGCAGCCACCTGCGACGATCGTCGACTTGGCCATGCCACGCGGCGCGACCAGGTTCAGAAACGTCACCCCGTAGTCGAGGTAGCGGTTCTCGATCACCCGGTGAGCGGGCGCGAACTCAGCATGCGGCTCTTCAGGGAAGGCGCCGAGGATCAGCTCGCGCGTCACCTGGAGAGGGCTCATCGCGAGGCGCGCCTTGGCCTGCGTCGGGGTCTCCTTCATTTGTCGGGAGGGCGCCCCACGCCGCCCCGGCTGCAGCCTTTCGGCCTTTCTCCTCGTTAGCCGTCGACCAACTCCGGATTCTCGAACACGTTGCCCACGACTCGCACAGAGGCGTGGAAGAGCAACGAGAGGTCGAGGCTCGGCTCGTTGAGACCGTGCGCCCGGTGCATGATGCGCCAGCCGCCACGGTGCATCTCGACCGTGCAGACCACTGTCTCTCGGCGGCCGCGCACCACGCGGTCGTACTCGACGAGGTCCCCCTCGAAGACCTCGACGTCGTCTACGTCCCGCAAGCCGGTTGACTGGAGCCAGGCGATATCTACCGAGGCGACCGGTTGGTCGCCGAGACCACGGCGCTTCACCAAGGAGCCGCCGTCCGGGTACAGCTCCGCTTCGGTGGAGGAGTCGCCCGGCCGGTGCAGCGTCTTCCAGTCCCAGACGCGGAACCGCTTTGGCGAGGGCGCGAACTGCTTGCTCATGGATCGAGAGTGTTGCGGATGACCGTCTGGAGGCCCTGAATGCGGAACTCCAAGCGGCGGCCTGAGATGCGGTCGCGCAAAATTGCAGCCAGCTCCTCGTTCACATGGACGAGCGCTTGCTCCGCCTCGGTCAGCTTCCGGTCGGGCTTCTTCCGCGTCTTCTTGCTGCGTTTCGTCACGTGCCGTCGTCCCCCAGACGCGGGTCCATGGCGAGCGTCGAGAAGCACGCCAGCGACGAACTCGCGCATCCCGCCCCCTCGGAGCGTGTCGACCACGTTCGACACCTGCTGGTAGCTGACGCCCACCGCCTCCGCGATCTCCGCCCGCGTCTGGCGCTCGCCCGCGCGCTTCAGCGCGTGCATATGGGCGTGAACCCTCGCCCGGAGGGTCAGCTTCTTCTTCGGGCGCTTCTTGCTACTCATCGAACAGCGGTGCTGGCTCTGGCCCTGCTGCGCGCCCACCTGGTCGGCGACGTCCAGCTCGCCCTGAGTCCTTGCGTGCAGCCTGAGGCGAATCTGGGGCCGCTCTCGCGAACGGATCACGCGGGGCTCGCGGGTCGCCCACCTCGTAGACACGCTGGTGGCACGTGCGACAGACCCAGACGTCTTCCGGGAAGTCGACGAGCACGCGGACGCGCGGGCACGGGCGACCAAGGCCGTCGACGGACGGCTTCGAGGCCACACCAGGAGCCTCGCAGCGAGGGCAGGAAGGGGCAGTCTTCATCGGCCGCGAGACTCGGCGATTTCCATCGCAGCGACCGCCACGATCAGAACCACGAGAACAATGACGGTGCCCCACTCCATCACGCGAGCCCGGTTGGGGCAGCCAGGGTCGGCTGGATGATCCGGCTCTCCTCTGGCGCGTCGTGGACGAGGGGCGGTGCGCCACCCGGTGCCGTCACGAGCGCCACGATCCCGTCGTTGTGAATCAGCGCTCGCATCCCATCCACCGTCAGGAACCCCTGCACGTTGCCCTGGCCGATCATCACGACGTCGCCAACGTTCGCCCGCTTCACGTCGGGGCCGCACGCCTCGACGAGGCCACAAAACGGCTGCTCACGAACGCCATCGGGACGAACGAGACCGCCCGCCGACGTCGGCGGCTCGTCAATCAGCTCGACGCGCACCTGCGCGCCGACGGGCTCAAGCACGCACTCGGCGAAGTCGACGTAGCGGAGCTTGGGGGCGGGAGGCGCCGGAGGGGCGTCGATGTTGCGACCGCGTCGCTTGTTCTTCGACATCTACTCGGGGGTGTTGGGAAAGTCGTTGGTGCCGTAGTTGACGCCGCTCGGCCCGAACTGGGCGTCGGCCGTCATCGGCGGGATCGGGAGCGCAGGCTGAGAGGCCGTCGGCTGCGGCGGAGGCGTCACGGCCGCCCCTCCCGGCAACTGCTGCACCGGAAGCGGCGGCACGGCTTGCTGCACCTGCTGAGCCTGCTGCTGTGCAGCCTGCATCTGCCGCTGCTGGTACTCAGCCTGCAGGCGCTCGAAGTCGTCAATCACAGGCTCCGTCTCCGGCACGTACTCCTGCTCGACCGGCGGCGCGATCGGCTGCGTGTGCGCGCCCTGGCGCATCATCGTCAGCCCGAGGTGAACCGCCTGGCCGTCACCTTCAGAGAGCACCTGGGGTGCCGGGATGTCGTCGGTCGTCAAGACCCACGTCAGGTTCGGCTGCTGAAAGAGCCCGCGAACGGTGTCGAGGCGGACGTAGCACGTCGACGTCATCACCGACGGCGGGGCGGAGGGAATCACGTGTTCCATCGGGGTCAGGGAGCATAGAGGGCGACGGCCCGGACCGCCGCGTCTTTCGCCTCAAGGAGCTTGCGAAGGGCCACGGTCGTCTCGGCGTTGGAAGGCAACTCGCGCATGAGCCGGAAAGCCAGCGCACCGAACGGCTCGGACACCGCGCGCAGGTGAGCGGGCAGGTGGCCGTAGGCGAAGAGCGGCACGAAGTGAGCGACCGAGACGTGAAGGCCCTCTAGCGGCGGGGGTCCGTCAGGCATGTAGCCCGCCTCGAACGGCTCAGCCGGAGACCACGACCGGTAGCCGTCTTCATACTGAACGAGGTAGCCGCCAGGCTCGACACGGACGCCCAGTTCCGGACCAATCTCGAGGTCGGCGAAGTCGGGCTCTTCAAACGACAACGTGTAAACGGGGCCGTTTTGGCGGACGGACTTTACTCGGAGCGCCCACACGACCTTGTGCGAGCGGTACCGGGGCATTTCAGCTTGGGCAGACATCAGGACTCAGGGGTGTAGTGCGCCCGGTAGCCCTCCAGCTCCCAGACGCGGTTCTTGAGGCGTTCCATGCAGATCTGGTAGCCGAGCGACTGGTCGTAGCGGTTCGGGTCGACGCACGCCGACGACTCGACCATCTCGAAGCCGCACGGGAGCGTGAGGTGGACCGCTGTCGTCTTGCGGCCCATGTCGTAGACCACCACCTCGCTCTCGGCGAGGATCTGGTCGATGTGAGACTCGGGAAGGGACTGGGGCATGGAGAGAATGGCTTGGGCCTGTTCGACCGCTTCCCGGCCGTCGAAGGCGTTGTGGAGAACCAGCATGTGCCCGTCCTCAAAGTCCACCGGCGGACCGCACGGGCACGTCGTCTCCTCGATGTGCTCGAACGGCTCGCCGTCCCGCGTGTCGCCAAGCGGAACCGTGTGGATCGTCACGAGAGAAGGCGGCCGAGGACGAAGCCGAAGAACACCGCCCCGAACACGCCGCCGACGAGCAGGAGGTAGCCGCTCCAGCTCTTGTCGACGACGCACCCAGGGCAGGCCGGGCACTCGATGCGCAGGGCACGCTTCGGCTGGGGTACCCCCACGACCGAGGCCCGTAGCGAGTCCGGTCCCACAGCCTCCACCACGAGCGTCTCGCCCCGCTTGGGGGCGGCGTACTCGACGTCGCGGGCGCGGCCGAGAAGCACGACTCGGGAGGAATCCGCTCGGAGGGCATGAAGCCGGAACGCGCGTGCTGTGTCGGCGCGAGCCTCGCGGTACTCGACGACCCGCACCGGCACCGTCCGCTCGACCTCACGCACGATCGTCTCTCCAGAGGTGGAGACGGTGTCGACACGCACGCGGTCGACGTAAAGCGTGTCGGGGGCCGAGCGGACGAGCACCGTGTCGGTTCGGACCACCACCGACGGCGGCGGCGCCTCTTGCTCGACGACCACCGTTCGCGTACCCTGGCACCCCGAGAGGGCCAGGAGCACGAGGACAGCAGCGAGCACCAGCAGGACCCCCCACGGAGAGGGGTCCGGCCGGTAGTCGTACGAGCGCGGGTCGGCCGACGACATCAGACCGCGTGCGCAGGCACGGACTCCGCAGGCACAGGCTCCGGAGCCTCGGGCTCTGCCGTCTCGGCGCCGTCACCGGAAGCCGAGTTGTCGGCCGCCTCGGCGATCTTGGCCAGGCCCTCGCCGCCGTCGTCGTACTCGTCGTCCAAAACCGCATCGGACGGCGCCTCGACCTCCTCGGACGCGAACAGGTCCGTCTGGGCACGCTTGCCCTCGATGAACAGCTTCGTCTCGGCCTCGACCAGCTCGATCGCCGTCTTCGCGCCGCGGTCCGGCATCTGCTTGAACGACGACAGCGGCGAGTTGACCGTCACCGGCGTCTTCGTCCAGCCGAGCGTCCACGACGTCGTCAGGATCGCGCCAGGCTCCGTCTCCGAGCCGCGCACCACCTCGTGAAACGAGAGCCCACGCACGTCGTGGTTCTCGGGCTTGCCGCCCAGCATCTTCGCCGCGACCGTCTTCAGGCCGTCCCAGGCAGCGATGAACTCCGGTCGCGGCGTGTCGCGCGAAACGAAGCTCCACTCGTCCAGGCCGGATTCGCCGAGCCGCTCGAAGGCGACTTCGAGCTTCTTGCCGTTGTACTTGACTTTCGTGATCGTCATGATCGTCTGCCCCCACGGGCGGATTGGTAAATGGCCCTACTGGGCCGATGGGTTACGGGCCGCTCTCCGGCCCAGGAGTGCCCTCCAGTTCGTTGTCGTCGTCCGCGTCGGCCGCCTCCATGGCCGCGATCTGCTCGTGCGTCAGCTCCTCGTAGGACGCGTCCACGGCGTCAGGCTTCACCTCGGCAGATGCGGCAGGTAGCTGGCGCGCCACCTCGTCCCAGTCGTCAATGGCCGAGTCGAGGCCCCGCTCCGCCTCCTGCGTGAGCGCCCCTTCCACCGTCAGCCCCTGCATCTTCGCGAAGCGGTCGACGATGGACAGCGCTGTCTCGTAGTCGCCCTTCTCCTCGGCCATCTGCCGGAGACGGTCGTACTGCTCGATGATCGACGAGATGGAAGCCGCGTCCACCTTAGCGCCTCGGATGAAGTAGGCCAGCGCCTCCGCCACCAGCGCCCGCCCATCGATCGTCTTCAGGAACACCCGCGCCGTTGCCCGCGGGATCTTCTCGCTCGGCCGGTACGCGAGTCCCACCGCGTCCCAGTCCGCCTGCGAAAGCTTGCCCCGGCGAAGCAGGTACAGCACCGCGTAGAGCATTGCTGCCCTCCGCCCCCGCGACGACGACGCCTCGATCTGCGACCACGTCCGGTTCGGATTCGTCTGCCCGTAGCCTCCGCCCCGCTCCAGGTAGTCCCCCACCGCATACGGCGTTGGGCCGGTGCGCCGCTCGATCCCGCCGTCGACGTCGACGTTGACCCGCCACCGCACCCACCTGCGGCCCACCGAGAACGTCAAGAGCACTGAGCGCCAGGTCTTCTTCTTGTGCTCGTAGTCCTGCGCCTTCAGACACTCGACCACGTAGCCGTCGTCCGAGACGGCCCAGTCGCCCACCTCCGCCTCCAGCCACGGCACCATCGTGATCCCGCGCGCCGCGGCCTCTTCGACCGTGAACACCTTGTGCTCGAGGTACGGCCCGTTCGAGCCCTGACGCCTGCGGATCGTTGTCGGCACGTCCCTTCATGGTTCCTCGGCGCAGGTCTTTCCCGCGCAGCCCTACGATACGCACACCGTCTAGCCATCGCAAATCGACTAACCAAAGAGAGCGCCCCTCCCTTGTCCGAAGAGGGGCGCTCTGAGGCCGTGAGCGCGTGTCACGGGTGCGTCCTCCACCGCGAGCCGTCAGGGGGTGCGAGGCGCCTGGGGCTCAAGAACGCACTCCAGGGTACGACGACCCCGAGAAAAAGTCAACACCCACACCGTCTTGACATTTCGGTTTGCCTCGCCGTACTGTACACGCAAGCCGGAGAGCGGCCCGCCACCGCGGGCGCCCGGACGCGCCACCTGGACAACGACACCGAGGCGGCCCGCGCACAACCTGTACCCCTCGGCGTGTGGACGTCGGATGGGACGACGACAAGACCCCCTCGGCAGGGCGGGCCGAACCCGACACCCCGCGACCGACACCCAGGCGCTCCGACGCTGCACATCGGACACGCGGACCCAACGGGTTGCCTTCCAGATTCGGCTTCCCCCCGGCTCATCCCCACCGAGGCGGCACGCCTTCCCGACGCACAACGCCGTTGGACCCACGAAGGACGGACCCGCGCTCCGACCCCACGCGCGACCTGTATTCCCGTAGGACCCTAATCTGACTGGAGGGGGCGTGCTGTGTCCAGCTCGCATCGTCTTCCGCTCAGAACCCTCAAGCCAAGTCCCCACTCCCAAAACTTGTGGCAGACTCCGAGCGGGTGATATTCGTCCTACGCGGGTGGGGTGGTTCGGGGGTGGGTGGGGGCGCGGCTCGTTGAGTCGAAGGGGTCGGGGTGGGGGTGGTCGTGGGCAGGCTGGCGCGGTGGCTGGGGACGGGTGGCGCTGGTGGCTCCGCCACGGTGTGGCTCCGCGCCCCTGGTTGCCGTGGCTGCATGATCCCCATGCGGCACTCACTCACTGACGTCTCACGTCTTCCTCCATGGCTACCTCTACCACGACCGTCCGCCCCCGCATCTACGACGACCGCGAGCGCCGCTTCCGCACCGTCCGCCAGGCCGACCTCGAGAAGACGGGCCTCCGCCGCTTCTACGACGACGGCGGCTTCCTCGAAACCAACGACGCCACCCTTGCCCAGCAGCTCGCCGAGAGCATGGCCGACCTCGACGTCACCGTCGTCCAGAACGACTACACCGACCGCAACGGGAACGACCGCGTGGCCTTCCAGCTCCGCGTGAAGACGTCGCTGGATGCCTCGGTGCTGACCGATCTGATCTCGGCGCTCTAGGCGCGCATGTGTGCGCGACACGCCCTGCGTGGCCTTCGGGCTGCGCGGACGTGGTGGTGTTCTTGCGGGTCGTGGATCCGCACTCATTCAGCTTTTCAGAACGATGACGACGACCTACGACAAGGCAATGACGGTTCCGGTGCGGGATGCGCACCGGGGCTCGGTGGACCGTGTGGACGACAGCTACGAGCGGGGCCGCGCGCCGGTGCTGCGCTCGGTGCGTGGCGTGGCGGGGTGGCTCTCGGGCCATCCGCATGCGGCGCTGATGCGTGCGCTGGTGCAGAAGCGGCCGAAGGACGACTACGACGGGAACGCGCTGATATGCGTGCGGCACGTGTCTCTGGGGACGTGTCCGTGGCTGGTGTCGCTGGGGGAGCGCGAGCTCTTGCTGGCGGCGACGGTGGGCCTGGAGGTGCGCGACGAGCGGTGGCAGGCGCGGGCGCCGTGGGTGCAGTGCTTCGTGGCGCGCGACGGTTGGTTCCTTCGGGGTCCAGGCGCCGCGGTGTACGCGATGGAGTTCGCCGCCTCGGTGCAAGTCCGTCCGCTGGCTTGAACGCACAGCTTCTATCCTGATTCTGACGCACAGGCGTCACCTGGAGCCCCGTGCTTCGGGTGGCGCTTCGTGCGTCTTCAATCCCCTTCACAGTAGCGCGCTTGAAGCGCGCAATCTCCATGAACACAGACCTTCTCTACCGCGCCGTGGGTGCCATCGAAGGGACCCAGGACGACCCGACCCTCGAGTTCGACATGCACCGCTACGAGCCGAACGAGTGCGGCACGGCGTGCTGCATCGCGGGGCACGTGTACCTGCTGGGCACAGCGCCGTCCGAGCGAGACCCGCGAGACGACGTCTTCGAGGTCGCATGCAGTCTTCTGGGCATCGGCACCCTCGATGGCAGCATTCTGTTCGCACCAGGCGATTCGGAGGCGCTCACGGGAGCAATCGACCTGGAGGCCGACTCTCTGATCTCACGCCTCTGGAAGAACGACGTGACGGCCGTGCGACCGTTCGTCGACCTCTGGGTCGAGCACACGCAGCGCCGAGCCCGGGAGGTGTCGTCGTGACGCTCTCCGATGCAATCCGAGCGGGCATCGAACACACGGACGGACAGGCCTTCGGCTCGTACGGCCTGCTCGGTCTCCGTTGCTGCGTCCTCGGCACAGCATCGCTGGGGATGGACCGAACGCTCAAACCTCACGTCGACGTGCTGCGCGAGCACGTCGAGGCAGTCGACCAGTCGCCTCCGTTGTCGATGCTCGACGAGCTGGGCGACCGCTACGGGTTCGCGACGCTCTGGGCACTTTTGATGTGCCTCAACGACGTCGAGCGCTGGAGCCGCGAGGATATCGCCGATCTGCTCGCTCGCCACGGACTCTAGCCGTGTTCGACCGGGACGACGTCGCAGACGAGCGACACCATCACCAGACGGTTGCCATGGCCCAGCGTGCGCACGAGCGCCGCGAGCGAGCTGAGGCCGCCGACTCCGGCTCCACCTGGACTCCCAGCTTTCATCGCACCCCTATGAGCAAGATCCGCACACCTGACCTCGAGGCTTCTGACCCACTCGCTGAAGCCCATCTTCGAGCAGCCCAAGGCGCAGCTTTCCTCGACGAGCGCTCGCCCGGCTGGCACAACCACATCGACCCGAGCGCCCTCCAGATGTCAATCGGTGCCCGGTTCTACGACGAGGCAAGCACCAAGCGTCGCTGCGTGCTTTGCCAGCTCTCAGCCCAGTACCCCGAGATCGTCAACAACGCGTCACTCGAAGGAATCACCGAGTCGTACTCGGAAATGGAAAAGGCTTGGCTCGACAACAACCAGTTGATCTCCACCGCCTACGGTTTCCTCATCCAACAGATATCAGACCCCGTCACCTTCACCCACCTCGACACCGCCTGGATCGAGGAAATCACAAGACGCCAGCGCGCTGATGCCTGACCTCCACTCCGCCCTCGCCCGGATTGCCGAGGCCCGGCCGCAGCTGTGCGAGCGGGTTCCTGCATCTGGATTTCAGCCCAAACGGTTTCATCTGATCCTCGATGGACCTTCCCGCCGCACGGGGTGCGTTCGATGAACATCGTCGAAATCGCGAAGCACGGTGTGCCACAGTCACCGCTGCTCGAAGACCACGAGATCGAGGGCGTCTTGCTCGGCTGGCTCCTCTCCCTCTCCCGCACCGAGGACCTGTCCGTCTCGCTCCACGACTCGCCGGACCGAGCCGAGGTGGAGGTCTGGAATCCCGCGGACTTCATCCCCAGCAGCAGGCGCGGCCCGGCACTGCCGCTCGCGCACGTGGACCGTCCCGAGGCGGCGACCGCCCTGGCCCTCGCGCTCGCGCAGGCCCTTGACTCCGACACGCCATGACCACTGAACAGCGTAAGGCCGCGGCACGTACTACGCGCTCGCCGACGCGCTCGCCGACAAGTACGACGACGACGCCGAGCGGACCGGCCTTTTCGCCGCCAACCACGGGTTCGACCTCGGCTTCAGGACGTTGTGGAATCAGTTCCAAGCCGCCTGGACCGAGGAGATCACAAGACGCCAGCGCACTGATGCCTGACCCTTTCTCCCGGGTAGCCACGGGAGCAACGACGCCAGAGGCCCTCGAAGACGACTACGCAGCAATGCGTGCGTTCTTCGGGGGCCTCGGTGCGTCGAGCAATCTTGCTGAGCCTGACGAGCAGCCTCCCGCACACTACCACTTCGACAACCACTGGGCCGATCCCCTCGAAGAGCTCTTCGGGGACGAACCCTTCTTGCGCGGCACCCGCTGACACTTGACCTGACAGCCACGCAGCCCTATTTATCCACGCCTTAGACGCACACCGTCTAGCACCACCAGCACCCACATGGAAATCACCGACCTCACCCAGTCCACCTCGGAGCGCTACAACCAGATCGCCTCTGGCGTTTCGCCCGACTACCCAGCTCAGAACACCCAGGACGCCGTCGTGCTCGCGGACGAGCCGTTCGCCAGCGGCGGAAACGACGACGCGACTGCGCCGAGCGTCTCGGGCCGCGGCTCGATCCTGCCGAGCCCAGACATGACCGTTCTGAACGACGGCGCCCGCCGCGGCATCTGGCCTAACTCGCGGATCGAGAAGCAGCAGGCGTCCGCCGATGGCACGAGCCTCCACTACGCGGTCCGCATCTTCGACGCAGACGGCAAGCCGCACCTGGCAAGCCGCCCCGGGGTTCTGCTCTCGCCCGACTACCTGCTCGTCCACAACGACGAGATGAAGGAGATGGCCCACGAGGTGGCGCGCCTCACCGGCCACGACTTCGTACCGACCCGCGAGCGGTTCACGCTCGGTCGCAAGGGCGGCGCCCGCTACGAGTACCTGCTCGAGAGCCCCACGTTCACGGCCGACGTCACGACGGGCGACACGATCGCCTGCGGCATCCGGGCGCTCAACAGCTACGACAAGTCGACGCGGGCGCGCGTCGAGGTGTTCGCGACCCGCCTCGTGTGCTCGAACGGCATGATCGCCCGCGACACGCTGTTCGACTTCACCTTCGAGCACAAGGTGTCGACCAACGGAGGCCGCGAGCAGTGGCGCGAGGAGCTCGAGCGCGCCCAGTACGAGCTGCGGCACCTCTCGGTCAACTTCGAGCGCTTCGTGGAGCTCCTGCGCCGCCTGCGCGACGTGCCGGTCGGTGTGCCCGAGCTGGCCGCCTTCACCAAGAAACTGGCGCCTGCTTTCCCGGGGTCCACCTACGGCGAGATCGTCAAGCAGTTCATGGCGCACGAGGACCCGACGGCGTTCGGCCTCCTCAACGCCTGCACCTACACGACGTGGCACCGCGGCGACCGCGTAACGGACGCGGACATGGACCGCAACGGCGACCTCGTAGCCCTTCTCACGAGCGACCTCTTCCTGAACTGATGAACGCTGCCATCCAAGACCGCTGGCTCGCCGCCCTTCGGGGCGGGGGCTACAGCCAGACGCAGGGCCAGCTCCGCGACGATCACGGCTTCTGCTGCCTCGGCGTGCTCTCCGACGTCGTGGCGGACGATGTGGGCGGCAAGTGGGACGACGACGACTTCTGCGTCGGCCCCGAAAAGTCATCCTACGCTCTCGTGCCGAGTGTACAAGAGCATTGCAAGATCGGCACGCTCGACCCCAAGCTGCCTACAAAGGCAAACCCGTTCCTCATCGCCTTCTACGGAGACTACACCGAAGACGACACTGCATACGACACGCTCGCAGACTACGTCCGCGACAACACGGAAAGCAAAAACCCTGTCCCGCTTTCCATCCTCAACGATCACGGCGTCACGTTCGCTGAGATCGCGGACCTGATCGAGACGTTCGGCTTCGCAGAGCCCGATGCCTGAGCGCTGGCGGCCCGTCCTCGGCTACGAAGGCCTCTACGAGGTCTCGGACTGGGGGCGGGTTCGCTCGCTAGACCGGACGGTCGCCCGCAGTGGCAGCAGCACGAAGCGCCTGCGAGGACGTGTGCTGCGTCAGCACGAGGTTGGGAAGATGAGCTACAAGGCCGTCAACCTGTCTCAGAGCGGCCGGGTGCAAAAGTGTCTCGTCCACGTGCTCGTGGCCACGGCTTTCTGCCCCGGCCGCACGCTGTTCCGCCGCGAGGTCGATCACCGCGACCGCAATCCCCACCACAACCGCGCCTCTAACCTGCGCTGGGTCACCCGGCGCGAGAACGTCCACAACAGCGCTCACTGCGCACCACTCTCAACCACATGACCGACTCCACTCATGTCTACGACGGCCCTCCCGATCCCGAGCAGATCATCGCTGACCTGAGTCAAGGCGTCGAGGCTCTCATCCGCTCGGTGCTCGAGAAAAGCCCTGATGCCATCGTCTACCGAGTCCCGGCAGACGAACCGCTCGACATTCACCGTCTCGTGTCCGCTGAGACGCTCTACTTCCGGGGCGGCGCACCCAAGGGCTTCGAGATCGAGGTTGATGCCGTCGACCCCGACTACAGTGCCACCTTCGATGGCGACGACGTGACGCGTGCAATCGTCGTCGACTACTCCGCCGCGCTCGCCAAGGCGCTGCCCTCGCTTCTCGACGGCGTCTCGACTCTCGAGTCGCTCGGCGTCTCGTTCACGTTCGGCGCGCCCGCCATTGTGACCTCGATACCCAATCGCGATGGGGGCTCTCTCTCTTCGGGATTCAGCGTCTCGTTCTGCAAGGTGTCGCCGATGCCGAAGCCTCCGTTCGGGGCCTACAACGTCACCATCCAACTCCTCGAGAACGCGATGGACATCGGAAGCGATCAGCCCGATCCCAACCGCCTGGCCATCCTCGAGGGTCTCATGGGCGGTCTCACCCAGTCCAACTGACCATGCAGTTCCGACCAGCCTCCCGGAAGGCCCGCAAGCTCCGCTTCGCCCTCGGCGGTCCAGCGGGCTCCGGCAAGACCTACACCGCGCTTCTCATCGCCCGTGGGCTTGTCGGTCCCAGCGGTCGCATCGGCGTCATCGACACCGAAAACCGTTCGGCCGACCTCTACGCCGACGTCGACAACATCGGCAACTTCGGCGTGCTCGAACTCGACAACCCCTCGCCCGAGGCCTACATCGACGCTCTCGTGGCCGCCGTCGAGGCCAAGTGTGACGTCGTCGTCATCGACTCGATCTCGCACGAGTGGTCGGGCTCCGGCGGCATTCTGTCCATCGTCGACGAGGTCTCGAAGACCATCTCGGGCAACAAGTACGCCGCCTGGGGCGAGGGCACGTCTCGCCACAACACGTTCCTCGAAACGCTGCTCTCGTGCCCGTTCCATCTCATCGCAACGATGCGGTCGAAGATGAGCTACGAGCAGGGGCGGAACGCCGCCGGGCGCACCGTCATCCGCAAGCTCGGCATGCAGCCGGTGCAGCGCGACGGCGTCGAGTACGAGTTCGACGTGTTCGGCCAGATGGACGACGCCCACACGCTGTTCGTCCACAAGAGCCGAGCGGACTTCCTCGACACCGGCGACACGATCCAGCTACCCGGCCTCGACCTCGGCCGCCGCCTCGGCGCCTGGCTCAACAACGATGAGTTTGCCGACGAGCTGGCAACCACGCACGTCGACATGAGCGAGGCGGCCATGGAAGCCGACCTGTCCAGCGACGCCGACCTCGAAGCTCAACCCAACGGGTAGATCTACCAACACTATCTGGCCACCAGTCTACTCTCACCACGCGCCGATGCACGGCGCACCACCAGCACACTCATGGCTTTTACAACCACCGGCGAGCGTCAGCAGGGCTCGGACACCTACATCCGCAAGCCCGGCGCCGCCCTCAACCTCAAGCGCATTCGCAGCGCTCGCTGCATTTCTGGCACACCTCTCATGGATGGCTGGAGCCCCGACCCGATGGGCCTCGTCGTCGTCTTCGACAACGAGGCCGCGGACAAAGGCGGCTGGGAAGACTCGATCTACCTCGGCGGCTCGATGGAGTTCGGGATCGATCCCGAGACAAACACCGAGGTCGTGACCGGCTTCCGCGGCGCCTTCCCCGTTCGAGACCTCTTCAACGGGCTCGGCATCAAGATCGACGTCGAAGACGGGCAGACCACGTTCAACGGAGACCCGTTCGCGATCGCTGTCATCCCCGACGCGGCTCTTCAGCAGCTCGTGGGCAAAGAGATCGTCACGCTCAGCTACGACCTCCGTCCGCGGGACGACGGCAAGGGAACGGTCAAGCGGGCTTTCCGCCGCGTCGTGGTCCCTGGCGAGATCGAACAGGGCGAATCGTTTAAGGACGCCGCAGACCGGCTCTACCAGATGTTCCTCGACCAGCACGAGGCGGGCTACGTCAAGGGCTGGATGGGTCCGGGCAAAGGCTCAGCGGCCTCGTCTGGCGACGGCGCCTCGGCCGAAACCACGGCGCCGACGGGCAACCCGTTCAAGCAGCAGGCGACATCGACCGACAGCTTCGCGCCCGACGACGACCTGCCCTTCTGATCTCATGTCCGCACCTCGCCACAGCGGCAAGCGGAAGACAGCCCGCTCGGGCGTGCTCGCCTGGCTCCAGGCGTGCGCCCGAGCGGCCTCGGACCGCGGTCTCCCCGGCGCTCCCATCCACTACGGCAACCTTTTCGACAAGGGGCGCCCGTGGATGGTAGCCGCCGGGTGGGACTACTACTCCTCCACCAACCTTGAGCGTCGACTCCGCGAGATCCTCGAGTGGGACCAACTCTCCTCGATCGGGCTCCACGCTGACGTCATCGAGCGCTCACCGAAGAAATGGCTCGTCTCCCTCCTTCCCACATCGACGGCACCTCGCCGCCCGCCGTCGCTTCCACAGATTCGGGAGGAGACGGCGGACCCTCGGCCAACGACAACAACGCCCTCGCTGCCGACCTCAGCCTTCGATCCGTTCTCGCACGCGCCAAGTACCTCCTCGACGTCGTCCTGAAGCGGTTCGCACCGCTTACTGAGTTGCCGGTTGAGCCTCCCAGTGATGCCGACCCTGACCTGTGGGTTGCTCTCGGAGGACTGAAGGAGTCTCAAGCTCGCGACGCGCTAATGATGCACACGCGGGACATCGAGATCTACCTCGACCGCGATTACCAGTCCCTGCCGCCGTCGCTCGACGACGCGGTCGACGTGACCACTGGCTGGTGGGACGACATCGACCCGGACAAAGCTGCCTCAGTCGACAAGGCGTTCGACGAGACGCTCTCCGATGACAACGTAGGGCCGTTCTACCCCAAGGAGCTTCCGCCTACGCCTTCTGCAGCGGCAGCGCCTGGCGTCACGCGGTCCGGCTCGCCGTCGATGCGCGACCGCATCGCGGCACTCAAGAACAAGACTGAGGCAGGCGAGGACGAGCTGGTCGTCGACTTCTCGAAGCTCTACGGCCCCGAGCACCCGCTCCGCCTCATGCGCGGAGATGTCATGTGGATCTTCGGCGACACCGGCATCGCGAAGTCCGGCTTCGTCGCCAACGTGGCTTACCTCGTCGGAAACGCGGACGGTCACCCTCCGCGGCGAGTCCACGACAACTCGTTCGAGATGGACGACGACCTTCTCACCGAGCGCTATCTCCAGATCGCGCATGGCTACCGGGTCGGCTACGACCGCGAGACGGCCACGACCTACGACGAGGTGGCGGAGGCGCTGGCGCGTGAGGACGCTGAACGGCTCTTGGCGCCCATCGACCACATCACGTTCGACGGGATGGGCTCGGGCCGCTGCACCATGGCACAGCTCTACGACCGCATCACAGCGTCGGAGGCTGACCTCGTGATCGTCGACACGATCGAGGGTCTCGTGCCGCCGGTCGAGAACGGCCGCCGTCTCGACGGCTACGATGCCCAGGTGCGACTCATCCAGGATCTGTTGAAGCTGGCCTTCCACGCTCGCGTCGCCCTGATCGTGGTTCACCACCTCAACAAGCAGGGCCAGGTCAACACGCGCAAGGGTGACGTGCCCGAGATCTCAGACACCAAGGGCGCGAGCGACGCCGTCCAGCAGTCGCACTTCTGCGTGGGCTTCGGCGGCAGTCGTGGTTCGACAGTCCGCCGCGCCATCCTCCGAAAGCGTCGCAAGACGCAGGTGCTAGGTCCTTCAACCAGCGACGCCGGTGAGCTCGGCGAGTTGCGGTTGCTCGGTGACCCGCTCACGCTCCGCTTTCTTCCTCTTCCCATTCAGTAATGCCCCCCGACCTCCCCACCTCGGACGAGCTGAGGGACTCGATTCGGAGTCCCGACGATCTCGCCCAGACCTACCTCACGCTGGCCCTGGCCCGAAAGCCCGCAGACGACATCGCGCGACTGCCTCGTGGTCTTGCGATGGTCTACGCGATCGTGTTCGCCTACGCGAACGCCCTTCACATCGCCACACGTCTGCTCGACCCGTCGTGCAACACGGCTGAGGAGACGCTCGCGCTGATGAACCAGTTCGACGCGCAGATCCATCTAGCAGGCCAGTTCCAGTCGATGATCGGCACGCCCGACGACTTCGAGCAGCTCCACACCGACCTCCAGCACTTCCTCCACGAGCACTCATGAGCCGAACCACATCCCACGTCTTCGGTCGCCTCGTGCGTCTTGCGCTCGACGCCTCCGACGCCCAGGCCGAGGCGGATCTCCAAGCCGCGGCCGAGATCGGCGAGAGCCCTTACGAGCCCGGCTACGGTGTCTCGGAAGCCGACGGCGACGTGCCGTTCGACCGGGTTCAAGCGGCGTTTGGCCAGCTGGTCGTGCTCGGCGACGAGCTCAAGGCCGAGTTCCGCGAGAAGGCAAAGGCTGTCACCTCTTCCAGCACGCCATTACCCACACCTTCTTTCAACCAAACCACCCATGCCTGACTTCACACCTCAGGAGCGCGAGCGCATCCAGAAATGGACTGACGCTCTTCGCTCCGACCAGTTCACAAAGACCGTCGGTGACCTCCGAATCCAGTCTGGCGACGGCGGCTTCTGTTTCTGCGCGCTCGGCGTTGCCTGCCAGCTCTATCACGACGAGCATCCGCGCACGTCCCGATGGAACAGCAGCGAGTTCTTCGTCGAGGACGCAGACGTCGTCTACTCCGAAGACTACCAGCTTCCCTGGCCCGTCCAGAAATGGCTCGGCGGCATCGGCAAGAACCCAGAACTCGATGCCTTCAGCGGCGACTGCCTGGAGTGGAGAGACATCATCTACCTCAACGACAAGAAAAGAATGTCGTTCGCCAAGATCGCGGACCTGATCGAACAGACCTTCCTCGCCAACTCTGCGCTCGAGGTCGCTAGCACCGATGCTTAACGTCACCGGCGGCAAAGCTCAGCCCACAGATGCAGGCACGCTCGAGGTGCCCATCGTCGACGTCACCGACTGCCTGCTTCAGATGCGAATGGAATGGGTCGACGGCGAGGACCCGAACAACCCAGGCGTCACATTTCAGCTTGCCCACGGGGTTGGCGGAGCGTACCTCGAGCTCTACGTCCAGCGGGACGGCAAAGAAATCGCTCACGAAGCCATCGATGTCCGCCAGTTACTCCCCCTCTGGGTACCAGCTGCAATCGAACGAGCGGAGGCCAAGACGTGAGCCGTCTGCTCGCTTACGGCTCCGAGGAGCGCGAGCAGGCGCTGGCTGAGTGGCGCAGACGGCACGGCGTGAAGACGCCGGAGCCCGGACGCTCAGATTTGCCCTCTGCCGCACGCAAATCCTCCGACCTGACTCCTAGTACCCACAGTGTCTCCGAGGGCACTGTGGGTACACCAGGGGCTTCTGGCGACGTCTCGTGGCCCGTCGTCCTGACTGTGAAGCCGATGGGCAAGCCTCGAATGACCCAGCGCGACCGCTGGAAGGGCCGCGACGTCGTCAAGCGCTACCACGCCTTCTGCGACACCGTCCGCGCCCAGTGGCCCAAGACCGAAGCCGGTCCCGTCCCTGTTCCCCGCGCCCTCCGCGTCGTCTTTCGCCTGCCCGTCCCCAAAACGCAGCGGAAGACAACCGGAGAGGGCGCTCCTCACCACGAGAAGCCCGACGTCGACAACCTCGTCAAGGCGCTGCTGGACGCGCTCATGACCGAGGACAAGGCCATCTGGCGCGTCGACGCCCAGAAGGTCTACACCCACGGCCCGGGCGCCATCACCATTGAACCTCTCCCTCATGCCTGATCCTCACTACCTCGACTACCCCTTCCGAGGCGAAGAACGCCCGGCCGAGTTCGTCGTCGTCGAAGCCGTGTGCGACGTCCTCGACCGGCTAGCCGAGCACACGCGCAAAAACCAGCCATGACCGGCGTTCAGGCGCGCCTTCAGCGAGCGATCGAGGTAGCAGCTCTCGCAACCGCCACAGAAGTCGACGAAATCCTCGGCCCGCGGCGCTACACCGAGCTCGTTGAAGCCCGGCGTCTGGCTGTTCATCTCGGCCTCGCGACAGGCGCCACTATCTCCCAGGTCGCCCGCGCGCTGAAGCGTGACCGAGCAACTATCTACCATCACCGCGACCTGATTCCACATCTCGAGGCCCACAGTCCCCGCTGGAACGGACTCGTCGCCTACGCTCACACCCTTCAACAGCTCCAGGACAGTCATGCCTGATCCCCGAGACAACTTCTCCGACAAGGAAAACGCCCTGATTCGATCAGCACTCCTCGAATACGCCCGTCAGTACGAGGAAGCCGCCAGCAGGCAAGCCAGCGTCAACGTCGCCGTGTCTGACGAGTCGTATCGCCGTGCTCGTCAAGCTGAGGACCTCGCCAGCATCTTCAATCCCAATGCCTAAACCCCAGATCTACCAGCTCGACCCGAGCCCATACCTCGCCCTCGACGCCCAGCCTGACACGTTGGGCGTCGCGCTTTCTGAGGCTTCCTCTCTCTGGTCTCAGCTTGCGACCGCCCCTCTCGTCATCACGGAGGCTCCCTTTCCAGGTCTCCGTTGCGCGCCTCACGCGACTCTCGCCAGTCAGGCCCGCAGCAAGATCAAGGACGTAACCAAGCGCTTCGTCGGCTACGACGGCCGCGACCGCTTCGACGAGATCGAGAGCAGCCTGAACCCAAAGAAGACCATCGGCCTCAACGACACCGGCTGGCAGCTCAACAGCGCCCTCCGCTCCGCCTCGACGTCGATCACGACACTCTGGCGCTGGCGCATCATCGAAGCGCTTGCCATGCGTGGCGTCCCGACGTTGTTCTTCGCTGGCCTCGCTCATGGCCCTACGCTCAAGAAGCTGATGCAAAGCAAGCTCAGCGACCACGACCGCCGCTCCATCAAGGGACTGGTCGGCGAACACGTCGACGCTGCTCTTCAGCTTCTCGGTGCTGCAGGTCTGCGCTCCGAGATCGTGCTCCAAGTCAAAGACGGTCTCGCCGTGTCCCTCGCCAACGAACGCTACCAGCTTCTACGCCGGGGCGTAGCCCCTCCTCATCCTCTCAGCCTCACTTTTCTGTGTTCGAAGGCCAAGGCCAAGCTCGACGGGATGACGGCGTAGCTGTCACAGGGAAGAAGCGAGTCTTCGACCCTTCCTACGTGGCTCACCCATGCTTCTCGTTCGCGCGTTCGATCTCCTTCCCACCGAGGCGGTCCCTCTTTTCACCGGCCTCTCCGCGGGCCGCCCTCACGCCGAAGGCGCCGACTCTCCCGTTGTCACCGACCTGGCAGACCTCGTCGGCGCCATCCACCGCGACTCGTTCTTCGCCCGCGTCGACGGCACTTCCATGACAGGTGCGGGCATCTACCCGGGCGATGTCGTGGTGGTCGACTTCCGCCGCGAAGCTCGTTCCGGTGACGTTGTCGTGGCTGTGGTCGACGGTCAGACCACGCTCAAGCGCTATGTCGAGCGAGGCACCAACGGCGAGACGCGTCGCGTGCTGCTCCCCGAAGGTGAAGGCGAAGACCCGATCCTGCTGGGACGCGCAGCCGAAGCCGAACTGCTGGGCGTTGTGACGTGGACTCTCAAGCCACACCGGTCGGGAAGACCCTGATATCGCAGCTCCCTGGCTCATAGGCTACGCACAGCGTCTAGGTTCGCCGTGAACCCACAACCGCGCCTGAAGTTCTCACCAGAGCGTTCAGCACGAGCCCAAAGTCATCGCTGCTCCTCCGATTGCAAACACTATCGACAGCGTACTCGTGCCTTCAGAGTTTTTGTCGCTCGACGAAGACCATGTCCACCAGGCGATACCAAGCATCACGAGTCCCACCATGAGAGTGAACTCGTTGCCTCCTTCTGGAATCCCAGCCTCTTCGCCGTACCATCCGGTAGGATTGTTCCCTCGTTGAAGAGCGAGCAAAAGAAGCAGTAGCGGCATAAGGGCAAGATGACTTGCGAGGAGAGAAGACTGCCAGGAACACGCACGATCCGACGCACAGTCCCGCTGGATACGCCCCTCATGACCTCTGTTCCCCGTTTCTGGCTAGACATGCACGCTTGAGGGGCGTGTGGAGTAAAATCCGTGCTGGTTCGAGTCCAGTCCTGGGCACCTTGTTATGCAACGGGCCGCTGAGTCGTAACGACTTAGCGGCCCGTTCTCAGTCTTGCGAGAGAGCAGAGTGGCTGATGGAG
>JBCDFF010000001.1:0-54258 GCA_039178415.1 Bacteroidota bacterium | reverse complement strand
CGCGGCCAGGCTCGGGGAGTCGACGCCGGGGCTGGAGGACCTGACCGACCGCGAGATGGCGGTCTTCCAGATGCTGGGCCAGGGCAAGCCGACCGAGGAGATCGCCGAGCGCCTGAACCTGAGTCGGAAGACGGTCGAGACATACCGCCGCCGGGCGAAGGAGAAGCTGGGGTTTGAGACGGTGACCGAACTCCTGCAGTTCGCCATACGGTGGGAGCAGAGCCAGTCCGGCCCCGCGCCGCAGTAGCGTCCGAGGTGCCGCCGGGTGACTACTCGCCTGCAGGCAGGTACAGGTCGGTCACTTTGCGGGCGGCGGAATACGCCCCGTACCGGAGCCCGCCCCCGACTGTGTCCTGCGCCAAGACGTTGAGCCGCACGCGCTCCCAGTAGGGCTCCACCTTGATGTGGGCCTGTCTGGGCAGCCGGTCGATGATGGCGTGCCCGATGTCCCTGACGCGGCGGTCCTCCCGCACGTCCTCCCAGACCTGCCTGGGCAGCGGAGCGTCCAGCAGCGCGGAGGCGAGGAACAGGCCCAGCCGGAGTACGCGCCGGCTGCGCATCGCGTGCATCCGGTGGTACGCTGCTTCCCAGTCCATGTCCGGGGACGCGCGGATCAGCTCGGCGAGGTCGCAGATGTACTTGAACCGGTCCCACCGGTTTTTGAAGCCGTGGTAGCAGATCACCTGGAGCAGGTCCTCGCGCCCGAGCGTCGGCACCTGGCGTCCGGCAACCGGCACGGTCACGGAGCGCGCCGTCAGTGCGTCGAAGTTTTCCGAGTAGGCGTAGCCCGGCGGCATGATGGCGGTGTGCACGTCGATGAACGCGGCGGCTTCGCCCAGGCTCGGGATGCGCCGCCAGAAGGTGTACTGGCCGTTGATGTAGAGGTAGCTCGTCTTCTGGAACGGGCTCATCTTCCTGGATCCGTAGCCCTGCTGCCGGAGCAGCGTCTCCAGGTGCGTAAAGTCCTCGCGCCGGATCACGAGGTCGATGTCTGCGAAGGGCCGGAGGGCAACGCCGCCGTACACACTCTGGGCCAGGACCGCCCCTTTCACTGCGAGCATGGGGAGGTGCTGCTGAGCACAGAGTTCGGTTAGGCGGCCTAGCTCCTGCATCAGCACCAGGCTGTGAGCCGAGCGTGCCCCGACGACGCCGCGCAGCCACGTCATGTGCTTCTCAGAGAGCAAGTGCTCTTCCATGCTCCGGAGGTGGCAGTAGAGCAGCGGCTGCACCCCGTGGTACCCGGCCAGCGTGACCAGGTAGTTCCACTGCAAATCCTCGTCGCTCAGGTACCGCGCGAGGTGGTCGGCGTGTGCGGGCGTCAGCTCGGTCCGGCAGCAGAGCACTAGGGCCTTGTATTCTGGTCGTGCGCCGGCCTCGTCGGGGTGTATGGTCGCCATCGAGCTGTTTTTAAGGACTGGCTATGCGTCGGAGCACTGTTCGCGGCCCCGCCGTGGCTGGTTCTAACGAGGGCATCGAGATGTTATTTCTCAAGACAGGGGGAGCCCGCGCGTCGCCTGGTGCCCCGTCGAGGTGGTGCGACGTAAGATATTCACGGGCTGCGTGGGGCGTCCAGGCACGGCTCAGTCTCTACCGGTTCGCGGTCGGTTCCGGCTCCGTCCGCAGCACGAGCTCTGCGATGACCGGTCGGTGGTCGGAGGCCAGGCCGGTGTCTACGTAGGCCCGGCGCACGGACCACGCATCGCTGACGAGGAGATAGTCTATGCGGATGAGCGGAAGGCGCGCGGGGAACGTAGCGCCCCATCCCGATCCGGCCTCCCGGAACGCGTCGCGGAGGCCCTGCTGGAGGTAGGCGTAGACCCAGCTTCGAGGCGTGCTGTTGAAGTCGCCGCAGACGATGAACGGATGCGCTTCCTCATCCAGGAGGCGTCGCAGGACGCGGGCCTGCTCGGCGCGCACCTCGAAGTCCCGGCGGTAGTCCTGGAGCGCGTCCGCCCAGGCCCGGAGCGAAAACCGCTCGTCCGCCTCGCGCCACGGGCGGTGGCTGCTGAACGAGTGGAGGTGCACGTTGTAGAGGGCGATTGTCCGGCCGTCCCACCGGTAGAGCCGGCGCGTGATGCCGCCAGAGGACCACAGTCCGCCGGACCGAGGACCTGTCGGGGGGTCGCCGGCCAGGACCTCGCCCTGCTCCTGCGCCTGGATGCGCGAGAAGATCGGACGGCTGAAGAGGTAGTCCTTGCCCTCGGTGTCGGGCCAGGACGCTTCGTACGCCCGGTCCTTGAGCAGCGGCCCGAGCAGCGGCGCGCCCATCGTGACGCCCGTTTCGCGGATCAGGCGGATGGAGAATTCCTGGAGCGCGATGAGGTGGGGCTTGTCGCGGGCCAGGAGGGCGGCGAGGGCGTCCTGCTCGCTGCCGGCGTGCCGCACGCTCGCGTTGAACGTCATCACGGTCAGCCCCGGCGCGTCGGGCGGGGCGGGGACCGGGTCAGGGCGGGCGCTGAGAGCGGGCATCAGCAGGGCACCGGTGAGGAGCGAGGCGTGCAGCGCGGCCCGCCGCCACTGCCGCTTGACCGCAGCGATGGCTGCGACGACCGCGACGATGGCGAGCAGCAGGCCGCTGAAGATGGCGACAAACTGCCCCCACCAGAGCGTGTCCGGGGGCACGTAGGCCGCCGTGAAGGCCATGATGAGCAGGCCGACGAGTGCGACCTCGGCCACACGCAGGCCGAGGCGCACCACCCGCCTTCCGCGCCGCGCCGGTCGGGGAGCCGCACCTAGCCCCGCGTTGTTCGTCATACTGGAAGGTAAAACCGCATCAGGACGAGCACGAAGGCTGCCACATACAGGACCGGAGCGTAGCGGAACGTCTCCCGCTCGCACTGGATCAGGCCCATCGCTGTGATGAGCCATGCGAAGTAGAGGATGGGAGCGATGAAGTAGGTCGAGAAGATGAACACCAGGAGCACGGCGTCGCGCCACTTCGCCAGGGTGAACCGCGCCGGGAGGAGAAAGGCCAGAGCTACGGCCCCCTCGATGAGGAGTGTCCACCACGTCATCGCAACCCCGAGCCACCGGGCTTCGGCCGCGAACGGCACGGCGAGCACACCCGCCGGATCGCCGAACGCGGTGTAGAACACCCGGCCAGCACGTTCCTGCATCAGCACGCTCGGGTCGAGGCCGACGAGGTGGTCGGCGAAGAGTTCGAAGCGCGTGTCCTGGAGGAGGAAGTAGTTGAAGAACGCGCCGCTCATGTAGTCCACCGAGACGGCTTTCCAGACGGTCGCAAACAGGAAGCAGAGCCCGATGAGAATGCGGGCGTTGACACGCACCGCCCGCAGCGGCTCGGCGGCGAGGAGCGAGACCCCGACGCCGAGGCACCAGTAGAGCTTGAGGTAGTCGTGGTTGTTCTGCTGGTACCACGTCTGGGTGTAGGCCAGCACGAGGACGCCGACGAGGCCGAGCCACAGCAGCGGGTTCCGCATCAGCGGGCGCAGCACGAGCGCCGTCGCGGTGAGCGTCACGAGCCCGAGCTTGACCGGCCACGACGGCTCGTGCAGCGACAGCACGATCATCAGGAGCGTCATCGCCGCGCCTAGCTCGAAGAGATCAGCCCGGAGGAGGGCGTCGACCGGACGCCGGACGAGGGCGCGCAGGCCGCCTTCGGGCGGGGGTGACACGGTGGGCGTTTGGGCGGACGCGTCCATGCGTACTTACTCGGCCGAGGCCGTCTGCGCCGTAGCCTCGGCGATCCGCTGCCAGCTGAGCTCCTCGGCGTCGGGGTCGAAGACGGGCTTCCAGACCTCGACGCGGGCACCGGTGATCGCGACCTCTGCCGGGCGCCCGTTGTACGGCGCGCGGCGTGCAGCGAAGGCGAGGTGGCCGGGGTAGAGACCCTCGGTGGAAGCCGAGTCTGTCCAGGCAGCCTGCCAGGCGTCGGAGCGCTGGAAGTAGCGCTGGAGAAAGTCCGGGAGCGACGGCCAGACCTCCAGGTACGTCGAGGCATCGTAGACGCGCCAGGTCTGGGCGGCGAGGTGCTGGGCTACGGCGTGGAGACGCTCCTGCTTAGGCTGGGTGTAGACGAGCCGCCGCTCGATGCCGTAGTCGGGCTCGACCGCGAGCGCCTCGCCCTGGTCCGTGACCACGTAGGCGCGGAGCGCGCGCGCGCCCGGCACGTCGACCGTCGAGAACATAGCGAAGCCGCCGCCGGTCCACTTCGTCTGGTCGTGGACCGCCACGTTGTAGCGCTGGAGGGCCACGCCGAGCACGAGGACGGCGGGGGCGAGTCCGTAGGCGAGCCACTGCGGGAGTCTCATCGCACCGAGGGCGGCTCCGCGTCCGCGTCGAGGGTCGGATGCACGCCGGCGGCTTCCTCCCCCGCGAGGCCGTCGCCGAGGACGGACTCGCCCGCGATCGACTCGACCGTGCCTTCCTCCTGCCGCATCTGGGCGCGCCACGACGCCGCGTAGCGCCCGCCGAGGGCCAGCAGTTGGTCGTGCGTGCCCGTCTCGACGACCTGGCCAGCGTCCATGACGTGGATGACGTCGGCCTGCATCGCGGTTGTGAAGCGGTGCGTGATCAGCAGCGCCGTTCGGCCCTCGACCATCCGTCGGAACCGTGCCAGCCACTCGTTCTCGGCCCACGAGTCCATCGAACTCGTCGGCTCGTCGAGGACGACGATGGGGGCCTCGCGGAAAAACGCCCGCGAGAGCGCCACGCGCTGCCACTCGCCCCCGCTCAGTTCGCTCCCCGTCTCGAACCAGCGCCCGAGCACCTGGTCGTAGGTCTGCGGCAGCTTCTGGATCACCTCGTGCGCCCCGCCGCCGACCGCCGCCGCCTGGACCGCGTCGCGGCCCGTCTCGCGGGCGAGGTCGCCGAGGCGGATGTTCTGCTCGGCCGTCATCTGGTACTTCATCGGCACCTGGAACATCACCGAGACGTGGCGGCGGAGGTCCGCCTGCGCGAAGTCGCGGAGGTCGGTCCCGTCGACTGTGATGCGCCCGGCCGTCGGGTCGTAGAACCGGCAGAGGAGCTTGATGAACGTGCTCTTGCCCGCCCCGTTCTCGCCGACGATGGCGACGATCTTGCCGGCCGGGATCGTAAGGCTGAACCCTTCGAGGGCCTTCCGCTCGAAACCGGGATAGCTGAAGGAAACGTCTTCGAACCGGACCCCTTCGTCGATCCGGGCCGGGAACGGCGTCGGTGCCTCGGATTCTTCGAGGGCGTTCTCCTGGTCGAGGAAATCGAAGAGGTGCTCTAGGAAGAGCGTGTTGGTGTAGATCTGCCCCATGTTCTGGAGCAGCCCGCCGACGAGTGCCTGGCCCTGATTGAACGCCTGGTAAAAGAGAGCGAGGTCGCCGAGCGTGGCCGCGCCGCGCGTCGCCCGGAGCACCACCCAGAGCATCGCGCCGGCGGTGGCGAGGAGGCCGAGGAACGTAGCGAAGAGCCGCGCCAGCACCTGCCGCTTGAGGAGGTCGAGCCGCTCCTCGCGCAGCGCCTTGCGCAGCGCCATGTAGCGCGTGCGGAAGTAGGTGCCCGTGTTGTTGATCCGCACCTCGGCCGCCGAGGCGTCGAAGGTCACCATGAGGTCGAAGTACTGCGCGAGGCGGCGGCGGGCGGTCGACCCCTTCCACCACGCGTGGTACTTCTTGTTGTGCCGCACGACGACGAAGAACGCGGGCAGCGTGCTCACGATGAGCACGAGCGGGAGCCACAGGCTGTAGCTGAGCAGGATCGCCGAGATCGAGAGCAGCGTCACAGCCGCCTGCAGCAGCCCGCCGATGTTCTTGAGGAGCTGGAGCACGCGGCTGTTGGCCTGCGAGTTGACCTGCTCCAGCTTGTCGTGGTAGTCCGCCGACTCGTAGAACCCGAAGTCCACCTCGGTCGCCTTCTCGTGGACGAGCTCCTTCACCCGGTCCCCGACGAGTTCGGCCTGGGCCGTCGAGACCCACTCGTTGATCCCGCCGAGGACGCGCTGGAGGATCATGATGCCGCCCATCAGTGCGGCCGGCGCGATCACCGCGCCGAGGCCGACCTCTCCGGCCACCGCTGCGGCGAGGCTGTCGACGAGCCACTTCGTGAGGTAGACGACCGCCGCCGGGAGGGTGCCCTGCACCGCGAGCAGCGCGAACCATAGCACCGTCCAGGTGCTCGCCGCCGACCAGATCAGCCGGAGGGCCATCCGCACGTAGGAGGCCCGCAGCTTCAGGTCATCGGCTCTGTGCCGCCACGTTTGCGCTGCTGTCATCGGGGGACTGCTTAGGTGGGCTGCTCACTCGCGGAGAGCTCGTCGACGTCGGCCGTGACGAGGTCGTAGATATCCGGGAGCGCGTCGAGCGACAGGATACGCTCCAGGAGGGCGACCGGCGTGTGCTTGGCGAGTTGGGCGCACTGCCTGAAGTGCTCCGAGACGTACTCAGGGTCGGTGATCCAGTTGGTGGCGTGCGTGTGGGCGACGCAGTGAAGCGGGACCTGCTGCGGGTCCAGCGGCGTGATGCGGTTCGCGTCGGCCGTCTGCCGCTGCAGAATGTACAGCTTCGACAGGGGTATCGACCGCACCTCCTCGCCCTTTAGAACGCGCAGGCGCTTGGCCGAGACCTCAGTGACCAGCGGGAGGCTCTCGTAGTCCTCGACAAGCCGCTCAGCGGAATGGGGGCGGAGGCGGACCTGCTTGACGCCCGGGGGGATGCGCGCCGGCTCGGCCTCAGTGCCGGGGACGACCACCATCACGTCGTCGGTGATGAGTTCGTACCCACGCTGGCAGAAGTATTCGGCGAGCGTGGACTTGCCCCAGCCGGAGTTGCCGAGGAAGGCGATGGCCTGCTCGCCGTCGGAGACCGCCGAGCCGTGAAGCACGAGGAGGTGCCGCTGCCGCAGGACGGCGGCCAGGAGCGCGCCCTGCACGAAGCTGCGGAGCAGGTCCTCGGAGAGCGGCTTCAGCGTGTCGTAGGTGACCACCTCGCCGCCCTGGATGTGGAAGAGGAGGTCCAGGTCCCAGTGGTCCTCTTTGATGTGCCCCGAGACGACGTTCCCGTGCCGCGCGCCCGGTGCCGTCTTCCGCACGCGCAGGTCGCCCTTCTGGATCGTAATGTCCGGCAGGCTGCTGCCCGGGGCGAAACCGGAGAGCGCGATGTCTGAGTGGATCGAAAGTCCGAAAGCCTTGTAACGGTGCATGAGGTGGAGGCGAGCTTCAGGCGGCGGGACCCTGGGGATGAAACGGGTGGATACGCGAGGCCCAAACGCCTCACTTTAGCGAAGGCTCCGGGGAAGAGTCCCTGGAGCCTTCGCCGTGTCGTGCATTGCAACCGAGTGCCGTAGCCGTTGCTACGGGTTCTCGAAGTGGCACGTCTCGAACTCGAGCGTCGGGCACTGGTTGATCGAGTTGAGTCCTTCCTCGATCACGTTGCCGTCCACGTCGAACGACTGGTCGCCCGTGAAGGGGTCGCCCAGCGTCGCCGTGATCGCGGCCACGTCGCCGTACTCGGTGAGCATGGGTGCGCTGTAGGTCTTCATGGTGAAGTACCGCTTGGTGAATGGGGACGGTGAAGGTCTGCGAAGCGGAAGCCCGCAGGGCAGAACATAGCCCGGCATCACGTACTGTGCCAAAGGCCCCGAGCCACCTTATGGCTACGGCCCCTGAGGCACCGTGGCTCCGCGGTCGCCGTCGCACCCGCCGGACGAGGCCAGCGTCTCACCTTCCGTTAAGGTCGGGAAGCGCTTCTTCAGCCAGAACGAGAGCGTGGTGATGCGAGCGAGCTGTGCCTGCTCGATATTGGGAACGTCTTTTCCCCTGCGGTAGAGGCCATCGACTACGCTCTTGTCCACGTATGGGCGCAGCGGGCCGAGGTCCGCGACGTGCTCGTCAAGCAGTGCCCGGTCCTGCTCGTAGAGCCCGCGCTCGAAGTTCGGCGCGAGCCACGCCTTGCCGACGCGCCACTGCACCTTCTCCGGCAGGATGCCGCCGAGCGCGCGGCGCAGGATGGACCGGGTCCACCCGTCTTTCAGGCTCTGCCCCGGCGGCAGCGCGAGGCAGAACTCGACGAGCCGCTTGTCGAAGAAGGGGTGCCGGATCTCGATCCCGTGGGCCGCGCTCGCATGCGTCGTGAGTTCGAGCGCCGTCTGGATCCGCGAGCCGTTCAGGAGCTGGCGCTGCACGTCCCGTACCGTCGTCAGGTTTGGCTTCTGGTCCTCGAAGCGCTGCAGACGCTCGGCCATCCCGATACGCTCGGCAAAGTCCGGGTCGAGGAGCGGAAGCAGCGGCTTGGGGCGCGCCGCATTGTTGCTGTCGTTCCGCCGGGCGTCGCGCGCGCGCAGAAGCGCCGCCGGCTGCACGAGCCGCCGCCACAGGAGCCGCAGCACGTCCGAGCGCTTCACCCCGAAGAGCCGCTCGGCAGCCGCCAGCTCCTTGAAGAACGCCCCCCAACGGCTTTCGTCGGCCAGGGTCTGGAGGCGCGCCAGGCCGAAGCGGTTGAAGGCGGTGTCGAGGCTAGCGAAGCTGTCCTCGAAGTTGTGGCGCTGCTCGGTGCGTTGGAACTGCCGCGCCGCCGCTTTGCTCTCGCGCGCGAACGCCTCCCAGTCGCCTGTCTCGGCGAGCTCCTTGAGGTAGAGCAACCCATGCCCCACCACGTTGTCGCCGTCGAGGCCGTCGAGCAGCACGCGGATCCCGGCATCGCCCGCGGCGGCTTTCGCCGCCCAGACCAGGTGCTGGTTGCCGCTGGCGAGGCCGTCGTCGAGATACGTGTACACGTCGTCCAGGTTGGAGAGCGGGCCGAGCCGGTCGCCCTTGACGAAGTGTGGAACGAAGTCGCCCTCCTGCTCCAGTACGGCGTTGATGAAGGGGCTCTCGTCGCACGCCTCGATGTCGTCGTAGACCAGCGAGACCGTGTGGAGCGGCTTCCCCTCGTCCGCCATGATCTGCCCTGCGACTGCCGTGATCGACGAGGAGTCCATGCCGCCGCTCAACTCGGAGCCGACGGGAAATGCGCTGCGGAGCCGAGCGCGAACGGCCTGGGTGAACAGCTCCCGGAAGCGCGCTTCGTACTCCGCGTCGGAGGCGTCCGGCGGAACATCGGTCGCTGGGGCGAGGGTGTAGTAGCGCCAGACCCGCAGCGCATCGGGCGAGACAACGAGCGCGTGTGCGGCAGGCAGCCGGAAGACCTCCTGGTAGATCGTGTTCTCCGGGTCCTCCCGCATCGTGGCGAGAAAGTCCGCGAGGCGCACCTCGTTGAGCCGCTGCGGCACGCCGGGGACGGCAAGCAGCGCCTTGATCTCAGTACCGAACGCGAAATGCCGGCCCGCCCGGTGATGATAGTAGAACGGCCGGACACCAAAGTGGTCGCGCGCGCAGAAGAGGTGCTGCGCCGCCTCGTCCCAAATGGCGAAGGCGAAGTCGCCGACGAGGTGATCGAGGCACTGCTCGCCCCAGGTCTCGTAGGCCGCGAGGATGAGCGCGCTGTCCGTGACTGATTCTTCGCTGTCGCCGAGATGCAGTTGCTCCAGCAGTTCGGCCCGGTTGTCGATCCGGGCGTCGGCAGTGACTGCGAGCGTGCCGGCGGCGTTCGCCAGCGGTAGGACTTCGTGCAGCGACTCAGGCGTCGTGTGGAGCATCCGGTGCCCGAGGCCTACCGGTCCCCGGCTCCACACCTCGGCACCGTCCGGCCCGCAGTGCGGCATCGCATCAACCATGCGGCGCAGCGCGTCCTGGTCCGCGCCCTGACCGTTCAGATGGTATAGCCCGGCAACAGCACTCACGCGGCGTCCGGCCCGACCGGGCTGAGCGGCGTGTACTGAAACTGCGATCGTCCGCCGCCAATCACCACGTAGCCGTCGCGTTCGAGCCACGCGTGCGCGAGGAGCTTCCGCCCGTCTTTAGCGACTCCGAGGTGCAGCGAGGTCTCGTACCCGCCCTGCCGCAGCAACCGCTGCGCCACGAGCGCTTGGACTAGGCATGGCTTGTCGCCGAGCAGCCGCCGCCCCACAGATTCTACGGCGGCTACGACGCGCCGCTGGTAGGGAGCCCCGTCCCGCGTGCTTACGGGGGGCACGGGGCCCGGCTTTGCTTCAACCAGACGCTGAACCGTACGGTACGGCAACACCCAGAGGCCAGCCCGCACCCCCACCACGAGAGCGAGCGAGCGCAGCAGGAGCCGCTTGTCGGCCCAGGTGCGGCCGGCGAACTTACGCAGCAGGTCCATCGGTGACCTCGATGAGTTGACGCTGCTCCATCTCGTGCAAGAAGGCCAACAGATCTTCCTTTAGTTTGCGCTCTTCCACGTCGTACTCCTGGAGCAGCGCTTCCATGATCCACTCCACCGAGCGCGGCTTCCTCGCGAGGTCGAATATCCGCGCGCCCAACTCGTTGAGGCCGTAGTAACGGCCTGAGTTAGGGTCCAGCACAACGGCTTCTCCGCCGAGGTCGGCAGCCGTCAGGCCTTGAGTTACGGCAATGGTCGATTGCTCTGTGATCATGAGCAGATTCACGTGTGGTACCCCGTGGCGAGATTGAAGGTGGGAGTATAGGAATGATCGGGCAGAAGAATCTATGCCTGCTCGACTTTTACCGGCGGCGCGCCGATTTGGTGCCGGATCGCTCGCGGATCTGTCCAGCGAGCGCGCACTGCCAGCCTCAGGATGTAGCACCCGACATGTTGAAATCCGACCTCGAGCCGGCTCGCTCGGTACCGTGCCCGTCGTGCACCCTGCCGTTGCCCGTGCCAGCCGCCACCGGTTCCGCCAGCACGTCCTCGTCGCGCGCGTCCGCCGCCTCGAACGGTGCAGAAGCGGGCTCCTCCTCGCGCTCCAAGAATCCACCGATGGAATGCACGTCTGGCTCGACGTAGCTGCGGCGTAGGTACTTGAGCCTGTTCAGACCTACACCGGTCAGCACCAGCATGACAGCGATTATGCCGACGCTGTAGACGGCTGCCATCATGCTCATCGCCACGGCCGCCACGCCGAACGAGAGCGCAACCGCGTAGAGCACCAGAACGGCCTGGCGATGCGTGAACGTCCGCGTGAGGCGGTGGTGGATGTGGTCGCGGTCCGGCGCAAAGATCGCCTGGCGTCCCGCGAAGCGGCGCGCGATCGAGAGCGCCGTGTCGATCAGCGGAAGGCCGAGCACCACAGCCGGGATGAGCAGGGCCAGCCACGGATCGGCATGCCCCGGGCCGGAGAGGGTGTACGTCGCCAGCAGGTAGCCCAGGAAGAGGCTCCCGGAGTCTCCCATGAAGATGGAGGCCGGGTTGAAGTTGAAGAGCAAGAACCCGGCGAGCGCCCCGGTGATGATGAGCGCGATCAAGACCAGCCCCAGTTCGCCGCCCATCCCGAAGATGAGGCCCAGCGAGGCAAACGCGATGAGCGAAACGCCGGCCGCGAGCCCGTCGAGCCCGTCGAGCAGGTTGACCGCGTTGATGACCCCCACGACCCAGAGCAGCGTCAGCGGCATCGAGATCAGCGCGTGGGTGTATGGGTCCTCTCCCACGAACGGCAGCCCCGTCACGTCGATCCGGTAGCCTGCATGGAGCAGGGCATAGGCCACCAGCACCTGCACGGCGAACTTACCCTTGAAGCCCAGCCCGCGTGTGTCGTCGTAGAAGCCCGACGCTACGATGACGAGGGCTCCTATCCACAGCGCGCTCGACGGGAACTGGACATCGAAGTTCAGCAGGTCCCGGACGGCATGCAGGTACGCCAGCCCTACGGCAAAACCGATGGCGATAGCGATGCCGCCGACGGCCGGAACAATGGTCGTGTGGAGCTTACGGTGTCCATCCGGGTGGTCAACCCAGTCCCGCTCGATGGCGAGGCGGCGCACGATCGGTGTCAGCAGTCCTGTCGTACCGAAGGCGACGAAGAAGCCCGTGATCAGGATGATTAGTACCGAATACTCCATAGGACCGCGTGGGTGAGTTTCTGCCTAGAGCGGCTGTCCGTCAGGTGCGAGGCCGGCTCCGTGTTGGGCTGCGCGAGATCGGTGTGGAGTAGTACCGGAATCGTGCCCTTTGTGGATGGACGCGAGGACCTGTAATTACTGAGGCCCATATTCTTGCTCTGTTCTTCAGTGCCCGGCGGGTGCGCTCAGCGCCGCCGTGCCTCGGCGGTACTGGCGCACTGTTTGGAGATACAGGAGACCGGCGAGACGTGCGGGTAATGCTCGCACCTGGTGCTATATACGACACCGACGCTCGGGACGGGCCATTATCGTACGATGAAATTTCATGGCTTAGACACTGTTCTGACCTCCACCGCAGCTCTCGGCTGGACAGCCTGCCGGTCAGTTGTTGAACGCGTCGTAGAGGCGAAGTCCGAGCAGCGTCAAGGTGGCTAGCTGGGAGACTGTCTGGAGCACCTGCCGGTAGTCAAATCCCCTGAGCGACTGCGTCTCGATCGCAATGATATCTCTGTCCTGGAGGGTCGGATAGGCCTCGGACTGGACCAGCATCTCCTCCGTCCGCGCTTCGTAGACGGCGACGCGCTCGCCTCCTTGCTCGCGGAACACGCGTACCGTCTTCCTGATCTCTACTCTTTCCGTTTCACGCTCGAAAAAGGAGAGACCCGTGAGGGCCAAGAACTTGTCCAGCGTGATCGTCTCTCCGATGACATAGATCCCGCTCTGCTGATCTCCCATCAGCACGACTTCCTTGGTAGCCTCTCCCGGCAGATGGAAGACCGTGTAGCGCACCCCGCCCACGGCCACAGGAGTCTGCTGTGCCTGTACCGGAAGAGAGGCGAGTGCGATCAGAGCGGCGGTGGCGAACGGAAGAGCGAGGCGTCTCATGCGCTTAGCGAGTAGAAGGCAGAGCTGAGGGGGCCGGTACGCTCTGTGCGCCGCGCGCGGCCTCCGAGGCCTCACGCACGGCGCACAGCGGGAATCGGACTAGCGATTCAGAGGGCTGGCAATATAATGCCCTAGGCTTTGTGGGACCAGCGCGACGGCTTCCACCAGGGCTCGATTGTCTGCTCTCCTGGACCGTAGCTGTACTTGGAGTACGGTCCGTAAACCCCGTAGCTGTACTTGTAGCCGTAGGCCAGCGACAGGTCGAACCGGTTGAGCATCGTCCCGATGACATGCGCGCCGACGTCCGAGAGGCGCTCGAGGCTATGGTCGAGGTCGCCCTCCTTCGTCTTGCCGGCGGCGGCCACGATGATCGTCGCATCGGCCTGGGTCGAGAGTAGCACCGGCTCGGTGGCGGCCAAGACCGGCGGCGTGTCGATGATGATGATGTCGAACTGGCCGCGCAGCATCTCGAGCACGTCGCGCATGCGCTTCGACCCGAGCAGTTCCGAGGGGCTCTCCACGAGCGTGGGGTCGATGCCCCCGGTGAACGCTTCGTCCTCGACGCCGTTGTCCAGCAGGCCGCCGGCCGGCATGACGTAGAGGTTCTCGTCGAGCGAGGTCTGGAACGCTTGCAGGGACTGCTCACCGTCGAGGAGCACCTGCACGAGACCCGGCTCCAGCGGGCGCCCGAGGAGGGTGTGCTGCTTGGGCCGCCGGATGTCGGCATCGATGAGCAGCGTCCGGCGCTTGGCCTGCGCCATCGTCAGCGCGAGGTTGGCCGCTGTCGTGGACTTGCCCTCCGAGGGGGCCGCGCTCGTCACCAGGAGCGTCTGCACCATCACGCCGGGGCGGCTGAACTGGACAGCGGTGCGGAGGTGCCGGTACGCCTCCGAGGCTGCCGAGAGCGGGTCGAGCGCTGTCGTCAGGCTCGTCGACACGTCGTTCCCGTTGAACTCCGTGAAGAGCGCGCCGTCGTAGACCTGCTTGATGTGCGGCTCCATGTTCGGGATGACCCCGATGACGTTCTGGTCGCGGTCGCGGAGCTGGTCCGGCTTGTAGATGCGGTTGTCGAGCTTGTCGCGGGCGAAGGCCAGGCCGGTACCGAGCGCAAGGCCCAGCAGCAGGCCCATCGCTATCGTGTTCCACCGGCTCGGGCCGTCGGGCACTCTGGGCACGGGTGCCTCGCGCAGGATGCGGGCGTAGCCTGGCTCGGACTGCTGCGCAATCTCCGTCTCCTGGAGGCGCTCCACGACGAACTGGTACATCTGCTCTGCCTGCTGGCGCTGGCGCTGCAGCCGGGCAAACTCCGTCGACTGCCCGGGAATCTGGCTCAGGTCGCCCTCCATCTCCCGGATGCGCGTGTTCATCAGGTTGATGCGGGCATTGAGACCGTCGAGCGTGATGTTGTCTGTCGTCATCTGGCGGCGAAGCTCCGCCGCATAGCTCACAGCACCCTGCCCCTGGTCGATGCCGCCGGCTGCGAGGACTTCTTCCACGTAGGTCTCCGAAAGCTCGCGCACCTCGGCCCGCGCCGCCTGCAGACGCCGGTCGATGCCTTCGAGGTCGGCAGCGCGGCGTTCCTGTGCTTCTTCCGTCCCCGTTCCCTGGCTGGTCTCGTAGCCGAGAATGGTCTGCCGCTGCCCCTCCAGGCTTGCGATCTGCTGCTGCAGCGCGGCCAGCTCGCGGTCTGTCTCAGAGGACATGCGGTCAGCCAACTGGGGGCTGATCTCGTTGAGCGCGTCCTCGGTCGTTGCCATCTGCGCGAGCTTCATCTGGCGGTCTAGCTCGGCGGCTTCGCGCTGCGCTTCCAGGCTGGCGATCTGTGCCACCACAGCCTCGCCGGACTGCGTGAGGCCTGCCGCTTGGTTCGCTTCCGTGAATCGCTGCGCCTCTTCTTCTGCGACGCGCAGTTCTTCCAGGCGCTGCTCCTCCTGCTGCTTCAGGAAGCCGTACGTCTGGTCGAGGTAGTTCCGGCTCACGTCCTGGGTCTGCCGGACGTATTCCTCTGCGTAGATGTTGGCCAGCCGAGCCGCCTCCCTCGGGCTCGTGCTGACCGACGTCACCTGGAGCGCGTTGTCCAGCGATCGACTGGCTGGGGTGAAGACCACCTGCCCTTCGGGCGGGTAGCTGACGGTCGGGTCCGACTCGTTCATTTCCTTCAGCCGCTCGTAGACCCGGCGGTGGATGTCCTGGTCGTTCTGGAGGATGAAGAGTTCCGTCAGGATCGTGCGGTCGCTGCGGATGAACGGCGTCTCGGTCTCGGCACCGCTTCCTCCGCTCGGGGCGCGGTTCAGCTCTAGCATAATTAGGGAGCCGGTCTTGTACTCCGGCTCCGTCATAAAGCTGTAGACCAAGGCCCCGGTCGTGACGAGGACGAGCGCCGCGATGATAATCATCCGACGCCGGTAGAGCATATCCAGGATCTGCTCCAACTGCTTGTTCTTGGTCGGCGAGGGAGTGTACGAGTACCCCCCAGAGGAAGCGCCGCGCTCGCGGCCTGGCTCAGGAGTCTGCATATGCTGTTACGCTCGGTAGGCGTCTGGTCGGCTGGATGTTGAGGTCGGCGGCGGGGATGCGGTCCTGCCCTCCGCGTGGGCACCCAGAGTTGATAACGTTAATTCGGCAGCGTAGGGGAAGCGAGCAAGGTACAGATGCTCGGAGTCGCTATCTACCCTCATCAGGCACAGCGCGCGTGGGCTTCTGGCGCAACGAGGAATCAGGAAGACCGCTAGGAGGCTTATCGTCGCTCTCGCGGACGCATTCAGCGCAGGCAAGAGCCGTTCCGATTCTCCCCGCGTTCATTTCAAAACGTTCGTGGATTTCAGAACGCCACTCCCGGGGGATTTATTTACCTCGTGTCTTTTTCTCTTTTGGGGATACCCCGCCACCTGGACCGGATGATTTGTAAGCCGAGCGTCACCGATGGTACAGATGGGTTTCGCTAATGGGGGGGTGAACAGAAATGAGACGGGACCTGTGCTGAGGCGGTATGTCGATTGTCGCTCTGCGTGGCACGAAACGCAACGACACGCCACGCTACGATCATGACGACGCGCAACTTCCTCCTCTTCAGCATTTCTGTTCTCCTCACCGTGGTCCCCGCCGCACACGCCGAGTCTCATTTTAGTACGTGCAGCGCGCGGACCGGCAGCAACGCCACAGTGATTGTGCCTCTCGCCACCGCGAGCATAAGCGGCGCGAAACTGGAAGCTGGCGACGAGCTCGCCGTCTTCACACCAGACGGCGTGTGCGCCGGCAGTGCGACCTGGCAGAATGACCATGCTGTTCTGGTTGCCTGGAGGGACAGTCCTGTGACGGCGGTGACCGACGGCTTTACCGACGGCGAGTCCTTGAGCTTTGCCATCTGGGACGCCTCCGAAAACGTAGAGTATGGCCGTGGCTTCGGCGGGGTGTCTGTGACGTACACGCTGGTCGTCGCCGAGAGCGAGGCGTTTGAGAGCAATGCCATCTATGTAGTGTCCGACATGACCGCATCGCCGGTGGTATCGAACGAGACGGCAGCGCCGGGCACCTTCGCGCTCAACTCTAACTTCCCTAACCCGTTCACCTCCCAGACGACGATTCAGTACGAGCTTCCCCGTGAGAGCCCCGTCACGCTCGAAGTGTTTGACATGGTCGGGCGCCGGGTGGCCGTGCTCGTCGATCAGGTGCAGCCCGCGGGCACGCATGAAGTCGCTTTCGCTGCCGAGAACGGGATCTCCAGCGGGATCTACATCTGCAGCATCCGCGCAGGAGACTTCACGGCGACGCGCAAAATGACCGTCCTGGGCTAGACCTGAGCACGCTGCGCCGTGCGGCCCGGACCTCACCGCGAGGTCCGGGCCGCACTTCGTCTAGCACTGCTGGGCCGCCCAGTCTCTGCATCAGGGTTCCGCAATTATTCGTTCTGGCTGCATTTTTGAAGTTTAATTTGACCGCAGAGGTCTAAGCCCGTCTGGGACTGGTGGACGAGCCCACTGAGGAGCAAGGTGACCTCGCGCACCTCTAGCCATCAGAAACGAAGCAGCTATGTGCGGGATCGCGGCGGCTTTCGCCTACGGAGACTCTCAGGTGGACCGAGCATGGCTCGGGCTCGCCTGCGACGCAATGGCCTTGCGCGGACCTGACGGTTCAGGTACGTGGACAGCACCGGACGGCCGTGCCGGCTTAGGTCATCGCCGCCTCTCTATCATCGACCTCTCTGAGGCGGGCGCTCAGCCGATGCCGTCCCACACGGGCACGCAGGTCATCAGCTTCAACGGAGAGATCTACAACTACCGTCAGCTTCGTGCTGACCTTGAGCGCCGCGGGCATTGCTTTACGTCGCATTCGGACACGGAGGTTCTGCTGCACCTGTGGGCCGAGCACGGCGAGTCGATGGTCCACGACCTGCGCGGCATGTTCGCCTTCGCGCTATGGGACGCTGAGCGTGGCGGCCTCTTCCTTGCTCGGGACCCCTACGGCATCAAGCCGCTCTACTGGGCAGACGACGGGACAACCTTCCGCGCCGCCTCGCAGGTGAAAGCTCTATTGGCAGCGGGAGCTGTCGACACGGCGCCCGATCCGGCAGGACACGTTGGATTCTTCCTGTGGGGGCATGTGCCCGAGCCACACACCCTGTACAGGGGAGTCCAAGCGCTCCCTGCTGGGCACACGCTCTGGGTCGACAGCGAAGGCCAACGCCGGGAGCGTTCGTTCGCCACTATTCCAGACCTGCTCTCCGAGGCTGAGCGTAGAGAAATCCATCTAAACGGTGAGGCACGCGACCGGCTTCGCCAAGCTCTTCTTGACACGGTCCGCCACCACCTGATTGCCGACGTGGACGTGGGCGTCTTTTTGTCGTCGGGGCGCGACTCGACGGCGCTGGCGGCGCTAGCCTCGGAGGTCGGCGGGCAGCTTCGGACGGTCACGCTCGGGTTCGCCGAGTACCGAGGCACGAGCAACGACGAGGTTCCTCTCGCAGAGCAAGTGGCGGCCCACTACGGTGCTCAGCACGACACCGTCTGGATCGGACGGTCCGATTTCAAGCAGGAGTCCGGCCGCTTCCTCTCGGCGATGGACCAGCCCTCGACTGACGGCCTGAACAGCTATTTCGTCAGCCGGGCTGCGGCCGAAGCGGGCCTGAAGGTCGCCGTCTCCGGCTTAGGCGGCGACGAGTTGTTCGGCGGCTACCCCAGCTTTACGGAGATTCCGAAACTCGTCTCGCTCACGCGCCGAGTCCCCCTCGCAGCCCAGCTTGGCCCGCACCTGCGAGCCGTCTCCGCCCCGATGCTTCGGCGCTTTACGTCGCCCAAGTACGCCGGACTGCTGGAGTACGGCACAGACTACGCTGGAGCCTACCTCCTGCGGCGCGGCATGTTCATGCCATGGGAGCTTCCTGACATCTTGGACCCCGATCTCGTCCGGGAAGGGTGGCGTACCCTCGAGACGCGCGCGCGCCTTCAGGAAACCGCTCGGCCTATCCGAACGAAGCGGCTGAAGGTCTCCGCGCTCGAGTCGGTGTGGTACATGCGGAACCAGCTCCTGCGTGACACCGACTGGGCAAGCATGGCCCACTCGCTGGAGGTCCGCGTTCCTCTCGTAGACATTCACCTCCTGCGCAGCGTCGCCCCCCTGCTGGCTGCACGCTCCGACTTGGGCAAGCACAGTCTGGCCGAAGCTCCTGCGCTTCCTCTTCCAGATGCAGTCCTGAACCGGCCGAAGACCGGCTTCACGACGCCCGTGCGCCAGTGGATGCTGGCAGAAGGCCTTGTGTCGCCGCGGGATCGAGGATTGCGTGGCTGGGCGCGCGAGGTCTATGCGCGGTACGGCCAAGTGGCGAGCGCTTGAACAGGCACACCGATTTCAGACCAGCAGCATGAGAATCCTCGCACTCATCACAGACGGGTTTGGTGTGTCTGGCGGAATTGGCAAGTTCAACCGAGACCTTCTAGAAGCGGTCTGTGCTCATCCCGGAGTGACCAGCTTGACGGCCCTACCGCGCCTCATGGCACCCGGCACGGACGTGCCAACCGACGGCGTCTTCGCCAAGCTGACCTACCTCACGGCGGGGGTCAACAGCAAAGCCAAGTACCTGACTACCCTGGGACGCGATCTCCTGCGCGGACCGGCATACGACATGATCCTCTGCGGACACATCAACTTGTCTCCGCTCGGCTGGCTGTGCCGCCTGCGCACCGGCGGAAGCCTTGTCCAAATCGTCCACGGTTCCGAGGCCTGGCATCCCACGGGCGACACGCTGACCGACTGGGCCGTCCGGAGCGCCGACGCGTTCATTACCGTGAGCCACGTCACGAGGGAGCGCTTCTCGAACTGGACCGAACTGCCCCCAAGCGTGGGATTCGTGCTGCCAAACTCCATCGACCCGACGCGCTTTACCCCAGGCCCCAAGAAGCAGACGCTGCTCGACCGGTACGGCCTCCGTGACAAAACGGTCCTCTTGACGCTGGGCAGGTTGGAGGCCGAGGAGCAAGCCAAAGGATTCGATGAGGTGCTGGATGCCCTAGAATCGCTCGCCAGTGAAATTCCAGACCTAGCCTACCTGATCGTTGGGGACGGAACAGACCGTTCTCGCCTCGAGGCGAAGGCCCAGAGCCTAGGACTCTCCGAGCGTGTCACGTTTGCCGGTTTTATCCCAGAAGAAGAAAAGGTAGACCACTACCGTCTCGCTGATGTCTACGCGATGCCGAGCAGGCTAGAGGGCTTCGGCATTGTCTACCTTGAGGCGATGGCCTGCGGTATCCCAGTCATCGGAAGCAACATCGATGGCAGCCTGGAAGCCATACCCGACGAGAGCTTCGGCATCACTGTGGACCCGGACAAGCCGGAGGAGTTGAAGAAAGCCATCCGAGCTTCACTCCGAAAACCCCGGGGAGTCCCAGAGCGCCTTGACCGCTTCTCGTACGAAAACTTTTCACGGCGCGTGCACGAGATCATTGATACACTGGAAGACGTGAAGCGGAGTGCTCCGCTTCAAGCAGAGGGCCCTGCCTAGTCTTCTGGCCCAACCACTTTCAGACCGGTGCCCGAGCGCGCCGGCGGAAGCCCACCCACTCCGACTACGATGCAAGACGTACAGCAAAAAGCTGCGGCTAGCGCGCTACCAAGTACCAACGGGCACGCCTCGGCAGCCGGGAAGCAGATCGTTCGCGTTGAGCCGCCCAGTGGGTGGCAGTTTGTCAACTGGCGCGAGGTCCTCGCCTACCGGGACCTACTCTGGACGCAGGTGCACCGCGGCGTGACGGTTGCGTACAAGCAGACCGTCATGGGCTTCGGCTGGGCCATCTTCGGGCCGGTCTTCAGCATGGTCGTCTTCACGGTCATCTTCGGCAACCTGGCAAAGGTGCCGTCGGACGGCGTGCCCTACGCCCTTTTCTCCTATACGGCCCTCCTGCCCTGGCAGTACTTCGCCGGTGCGCTGGGAGGCACTACCAGCAGCCTCGTCGGCAACCGAGGCATCTTCACGAAGGTCTACTTCCCGAGGCTGATTCTGCCGCTGGTTCCGCTCGGAACCGGCCTCGTTGGATTTGGCATTTCCTTCGGCGTGCTCATCTGCCTCATGATCTGGTACGCCGTCGTCCCGACGCTGTGGGTTCTCTTCCTTCCCGTGCTGATCGCTATTCTGATGCTGACGGCACTTGGAGTGGGGCTCTGGCTGTCGTCGCTCGCGCTCCAGTACCGCGATGTCGGCCGGATCGTGGGCTACGCGAAGCAGCTCCTGATGTACGCGGCTCCCGTCGTGTGGCCGGTCTCCCTGCTCGCGGAGAAGTTTCCCGAGAATGTAGAACTCATCCGCATCCTGTACGGCCTGTACCCGATGGCTGGCGTCATCGAAGGGTTCCGGGCCGCCATCCTTGGCACCGTGCCGATGCCGTGGGATTTGATCGGGATGGGGACGATCACGGCGGTGGTGCTCACCGTGACGGGTGCCTTCTACTTCCGGCGCACCGAGCACCTCTTCGCCGACGTTGCCTGACGCTATCCGAGACGCGATGAAACAGGCCATCGTAGCAGGCATGCCGCGGACCGGCACGAGCTGGGCCGGCCGCGTGCTCGGACTCGCGCCCGGCTACACGTACTACCGTGAGCCCGACAACTTCGTCCTCGTCGATGGGGCGGAGCGCTACTTCCCCTACCTCTACCTCGCGAGCGCGGGGGACGACGAGCAGTATCGCCGTCACATGGACCGGGCTCTTCGCGGCAAGGTCGCCACCCCGTTCACCATGCGCGACGATGCCGGGCCGGTCATGGACCACCTGCCTCAGCGGTGGCACAAGCTGGGGAAACACCTTCCCGCGCTCTACCGCCGCAAGCCGAACACGATCGTCAAGCTCGTCAATTCGAGCCTTGCCCTCAACTGGCTCCAAGCCCAATACCCTAGCGCTAGCATGGTCTACCTCCTGCGTCATCCGTGCGGACAGTTCGCGAGCGTCCGGCGGCTCGGGTGGGAGCCGAGGCCTCACCGGCTGACTTGGAGCGACACGCTCCTGGCGGACTACTTGCACCCATTTGAGGAGCTTCTCCTCTCCGCCGAAACCTTCTGGGAGCGAGCCGGCGCCCAGTGGGGAGCGGTTAACTACGTAGTCTACCACCAGCACAAGCGGGGAGCAGACCGCGCTCTTGTGCCGTTCGAGTGGCTCTGCCAAGACCCTGTCGCCCGCTTTCGTACTCTCTTCGACCGCCTCGACCTTCACTGGACCCAGGAGGCCGAGGACTTTCTCGACGAGAACACAGACGAGCACTCGGACCGTCCCTACTCACTTACCCGGAAGTCGGCAGCGCAGATCGACAAGTGGCGCGCCGAGGTGTCGGACGAAGACATGGAGACCTGCCGCCGCTTCGCAGAACCCTTCGGGCTTCCCTTCTACCAAGACTTCGACCCGCGGTCGTCTGGGGTGCTCTGGTAGGAGCGCCGCGCACCCGCTGCACCTGAAAACTTCGCATCATCCTCACGCCTATGTCCCGCCCTGCGATACGTGTAGAGAACCTCGGCAAGCGCTACCGAATCGGCGTGGAGGAAGAGAAGCACGAAACCCTCCTCGGCTCGATCGGCTCATGGTTCACGGCCCCGGTCTCCAACTACCGCCGGCTCCGCGACCTCAGCCACTTCGATGACGACGAGGACCGCGACGACGTGCTCTGGGCACTGCGCGACGTCTCGTTCGAGATCCACCCCGGCGAGGTCGTCGGGTTCATCGGCCGCAATGGGGCCGGGAAGTCCACGCTGCTCAAGCTCCTCTCGCGCATCACCTATCCCACGACGGGCAGCATCGAACTTATCGGGCGCGTCTCGGCCCTGCTCGAAGTCGGCACCGGGTTCCACCAGGAGTTGACAGGCCGCGAGAACGTCTTTCTCAACGGCACCATCCTCGGCATGACGAAGGCAGAGGTGGGCCGCAAGTTCGACGAGATCGTGGAGTTCTCCGGCGTCGGCAAGTTCATCGACACGCCGGTCAAGCGCTACTCCTCGGGCATGAAGGTCCGCCTCGGGTTCGCCGTGGCGGCCCACCTCGAACCGGACATCCTCGTCGTCGACGAGGTGCTGGCCGTGGGCGACATCGCGTTCAAGAAGAAGTGCCTCGGCAAAATGGACGAGGTCTCTAAGTCCGGCCGGACCGTGCTCTACGTGAGCCACGAGATGAGCACCGTCACCAACCTGTGTCAGCGGGCCTACGTGCTCGACGGGGGCCGCCTCGTCCATCAAGGGCCAGTGCAAGAGGCCGTGGAGTGGTACCTCGACGACATGGAAGTCACTGACCGGGACAACCTCCGTCTCGACGAGATAGACGACGACGAACGCGGCGGCGACGGTCGCCTTCGCTTCACGTCGGCCTATCTCGTGGACCAGCGCGGCCGGCGGACCCATGCCCCGACAGCAGGCGAGCCCGTCGATATCGTGCTGGAGTACGAGGCAGAGGAAGACCTGCCGGGCGTCATGTTCTGGGTGCAGATTCACAACCACCTGAAGGTCCCAGTATCGGTCATGCACACGCGCTCGCACGACACATACTACGAGATCAAGAAAGGAACCGGACGTGTTCGGTGCCGCCTCCCCAACCTCCCTCTTCCCAACGGAGCCTACCAGATCAAGATCAACGCCAAGGACTACGTCCAGAAACGCATGCTCGACGCTCTGAAGCCGGCGCTTGACTTCGAAGTCGGCATGAGCACGTTCTACCGTTCAGGCTTCACGCCTGACGCAAAGCACTCGACGGTCCTCCTGGAGCACGCGTGGACCCACGAGGCCGATGCCGGCGCTCCGCTGATCCAACAGCCTTAGGCACGTCCCGCTATGTCCGCAGAGTCTCTCGTTCCTCACGAGGCCCCGCCCGATTTGTGGGAGGAGGCGTCATCCTGTGCCGGCGAGGAGGTCGTCTTCATCGTCGGGAGCCCGCGGAGCGGGACGACGTGGCTCCAGCGTCTGCTTGCCAGCCACCCCCAGGTCAGGACGGGGCAGGAGTCGCATCTCTTCAGCCACTACCTCGCGCCCCAGCTTCGGACGTGGCAGCGTGCGATCGACCGAACCTCTGACCCCGCCTTTGAGGGCCGGAGCGGCCTCGGCTTGGCCGGCTACCTGGAGGAGGCCGAGTTCCTGAACCTGCTCCGTCTCTACGTCGTGATGATGATGCGGGCAGCCGGGATGCGGCAAGGAGACCGGTTTCTGGAGAAGAGCCCGTCGCACGCCCTCGTGATTCCGGAAATCAGGACGCTCCTGCCGCGGAGCAAGTTCATCCACCTGGTCCGGGACCCGCGCGACGTTGTGGCGTCGCTCGTGGCCGCCTCGCAGGGCTGGGGAAAAGCGTGGGCACCGAGCGACACCGGCAAGGCTGCTGGCATCTGGGTCAAGCACGTCGAGGCTGTCCGCGAGGCGTCGGGGCAGATGCCTGCCGGCACGTTCGTCCAAGTCCGCTACGAAGACCTCAGCGCCGATCCCGAAGGCACGCTCCGGTCGCTTACGGATTTCATGGGGTTAGCCTGGAGTGCTGACCAGGTCAGCCATGCCGTAGAAGCGAACCGCGTGGGGGCGCTGAAAGGCGGCGGCGGCACCCCGATTCCGATCTTCGGCCATTACCAGCGCGTGCAAGGCGACACCGCCGTTGAGCCTGAAGGATTCGTACGCAAGGCCAAGCCCGGCACCGGGCGCAAGGAGCTGTCTCTGGGTGACAAGAAGCGGATTCGGGACGAGGTGTACCCCACGATGAAGACGTTCGGGTATGCCTGGAAGCTCACGGACTGGGTGTGAGCCCGCTGCGACTCCTTTGTCCCATGACCGACTCTCGCCTCCTCAAGCGCTTCGTTCCCATCGCCCAGAGCGTCCGCGCGCTGCCGGGCGACCTCCGCGCCGCGAAGCAGGTCCCCATCTTGGTCGTCGGGCTGCCGCGCTCCGGCACCACCTGGCTCGCCTCGACGCTCGCGAAGGCCGACGGCGTACGCTACTTCCACGAGCCGTTCAACGTCACCCTCGGCCCGGAGGTGCGAGCCTTCCACATGCGGTACGTCCGGGCCGCGGACCGCGACCCGGCATTTGAGCAGCACGCCCGCGCGGCCTTTGCCGGCCGAGGAGTCTACAACGGGCACGCGGCACCTCGCGACGCGCACGCCCTGCAGCAGAACCTCTGGTGGCCCTCCCGGCACCTCGTCAAAGACGTCCACGCGTGCCTCGCGCTCGACTGGATCAGCCACCACCTTCGGCCCCGCATTGTGATCGCACTGCGGCATCCGTGCGCCATGGCCTCGTCGTGGGCCCGGCTGCGCGGGCGCTTCCCGGACGACTGGCACTGGCAGGGCTCCGACGCGCACCTTCAGGTGCTCCTCGCCCAGCCGGCGCTGATGGACGACCACCTCGCCTCGTACCGGGACGTGATGAACTCAGCGAAGACCTACTTCGAGAAGCTAGGCGCGTTCTGGGGAGCCTCGAACTACGTCATGCTTCAGCAGCACGAGCGCCATCCGGACTGGATCGTCGTCCAGCACGAGACGCTCTGCGTTGAGCCGGAGCAGGCATACCGTACTCTGTTCGAGGACCTCGACCTGCGGTGGACCCAGGCGATACGGCAACAACTCGCGGGTGACACGACGGTGGCCAGCGACAGGCCGTACGCGCTGAAGCGCGTGTCGGAGCAGGAACCCGGCAAGTGGCGCGACGAACTCACCGAGGACCAGGCCGAGCAGGTACTCCGCTTCGCCCGGCCTTTCGAACTGCCGTTTGATCTCGACTTCGAACTCGCCTGACCTTCCTACCAACGCCGGCCTCGCCTGGGGTGCTACGGTCCTTCACGAGTCCACCGACCGCAACAGCACAGGCAGAAGGTGCTACGCCTACACCTAAGACCGGGAGGGACCGTTCTAACCCCTACCCTCCCAGGCTCAACATGCTGTTCTCCATGCCTCTTGAACGTTCCCACCTCGAACGTCTGACTCTCCATTGGGATAGGTGGCGCGGCGTGCAGCACGCGCACCTCTTGCATGTAGGTAAGACCGGAGGCACGGCCCTAAAGGCGACCCTGGAGAACGCGCGCGGCGACAACTGCCGGCTCTTCCTGCACGGCCATCGCGTCACGCTCGGCGATATTCCCGAGGGCGACGGCTTCTTCTTCTTCGTCCGCGACCCGGTCAGCCGGTTCGCCAGCGGCTTCTACAGCCGACAGCGCCAAGGGCAGCCCCGCTACTTCTACCGCTGGACCCGGAACGAGGCGACCGCCTTCGAGCGCTTCCAGACGCCCGACGAACTCGCCCGCGCCCTTAGCGACCCGGACGCAGCGCGCCGGGCCGAGGCTGAGCACGCTATGCGCAGCATCCAGCATGTCCGCGATCCCTACCGCCTGTGGTTCGGCGACGACGCGGCCTTCCGCTCGCGGGCAGACGACCTGCTGTTTGTCGGCTCCCAGGAACATCTGCGCGAGGACTTCCAGCGGCTCAAGGCTGTCCTGGGATTGCCCGAAGACCTCCAGTTACCGAGCAGCCCCAAAGAGGCTCACCGCCGTCCCGAGCATCTAGACGTCACGCTGAGCGACGAGGCGAGAGCCAACCTCGCGGCCTGGTACGCGGAAGACTACGTCTTCCTGGACGAGCTCGCCGACCGGCACGATCACCTTCCGCGCTACACTCCCGTCTCCGCACCCTCTTCGCCGGAGGGTCCCACTCAGCAAGCGCCTCTGAGCTAAGACAGCGGACAGCTCGCTGCACGTCCCCTTCTTGCTGCATTGCCCACCTCATGAACTCTCACCCCGAATCCGCCGCGCCACGCGTCAGCGTGGTGATGTCGGTCTACAACGGCGAGCGCTACCTCCGCCAAGCCGTCGACAGCATCCTCGCCCAGAGCTTCCGAGACTTTGAGTTGCTCTGCATCGACGACGGCTCGGCCGACGCCACGCCGGAGATCCTCGCCGCCTACGCCGCCCGCGACGCGCGGGTGCGGGTGCTCTCGCAAGAGAACCGGGGGCTGATCGCGTCGCTGAACCGGGGGGTGTCCGAGGCGCGGGGCGGGCTGATTGCGCGCATGGACGACGACGACGTCAGCCACCCCGAGCGCTTCGAGCGCATGGTGGCCGTCTTCGAGCGGGAGCCGGAGACCGTGCTCGTCTCCTGCAACCTTCAGATCATGGACACCGAGGGACAGTCCGGCTCGGTCTATGACTCGGCGCGGGACGCTGATCTCGCAGGCTGGTTTCTCCTCTTCTACAACTACGTGGGAGGCCACAGCCAGGTGATGTACCGCCGCGCAGCCGCCCTCGACGCGGGGGCTTATGCCGCCGATGACCGGCACGCCGAGGACTATGGCCTCTGGTGCCGCCTCACGCAGCGCGGGGCCGTACGGCTTCTTCCCGAGGCGCTGCAGCGCTACCGCTACCACGCTGGGAGCGTTTCGCGGCAGCACCGGGGCGAGCAAATGCACTACACAGCCGTCGTGGCGCGGCACCACATGGAGCGAACGCTCGGCGCAACCCCAACGCTGGACGAGGTGAAGATGCTGCAGCGCTTCTGGCTGGCCTACGCGGCGCAGGGCTACCGCTTTCCCGAGGCCAGCGACCTCGGCACGGTCGACGCAAACCTGCGGTCGATGGTGGACGCCTACCGGAGCATCCAGGACGGCCGGGCCCTCACGCCTGCGATGGAGCACCGCTTAAAGCAGCGCATCGCTGACCGCTACACCAAGTGGGCCCTCAAGCTCCCGCCGCGCTCGCCGGCTGCCCTCGCGGTCTCAGCGCGCGCCCTGCGCTGGGACCCCGGGCGCACCCCGACTCTCCTCAAGAAGCTCACCCGGCGCGCGCTCAAGCGCTAGGCCCGATGCCCGAACCCCCACCCATCGAAGACCCAACCATCAGCGTGGTGATGGCGGTCTACAACGGCGAGCGCTACCTCCGCCAAGCCGTCGACAGCATCCTCGACCAGACCTTCACCGACTTCGAACTCCTCTGCATCGACGACGGCTCGACCGACGCCACGCCGGAGATCCTCGCCGCCTACGCCGCCCGCGACGCGCGGGTGCGGGTGCTCTCGCAGGCGAACCGGGGGCTGATCGCGTCGCTGAACCGGGGGGTGTCCGAGGCGCGGGGCGGGCTGATTGCGCGCATGGACGACGACGACGTCAGCCACCCCGAGCGCTTCGATCAGCAGGTGGCCTTTCTGAAGGCGCACCCCGAGGTCGGCATCCTCGGCACCGTGGCGGCCTACAGCGACGCGGACGGAGAGCTAACCGGCGGCGCGTGGCCACGCTGGGCACCGCCGGGCATGAACGGCTGGAACCTGCTCTTCAAGACGAACATCTGCCACCCGACGGTCCTCATGCGGCGCGAGGTGCTGGACGCGCTCGACGACGGGCAGGGCCTCTACCGGAAAGAGGCGCTCCACGCCGAGGACTACGAGCTGTGGACGCGCGCGCGCTTCGTCACCCGGATTGCCAATCTGCCCGATGCCCTCCTGACGCGCCGCAAGCACGACGGCACGATCGGCGCGCAGCACGCCGAGCGGCAGGAGCGCACCGTCATCGAGACGATGCAGCAGGCCCACGAGCGCCTGCTGGAACGCAAGGTGCCCCTCAACGAGGTCGCCCTCGTGCGGCAGCTCGTGCAGCGCGGGAGCGTTCCCGGCATCGAGCCCCCCGACACGTCGCCGGCGCACCTCGAAGCCGCTGCCCGACTCGTCCGGGACCTGTACGATGCGTACACCCGGCGCTTCGCCCTCGACGCAGCCTCGGCACCGCTCGTCCGCCGAGACGCGGCGGGCAAGCTGCTTCAGCTCGCCGAGCGGGCGCGCCCGGCGTCGGCCGCGAGCTACCTCGCGATCATGAACATGCTGTGGCGCGTGGAACCCCGGTCTGTCCTGCGAGAAGTAGGAGCACGGCTAAAGCGCAAAGTAGCCAGAGCCTAACCTGTTCTCTTAGCGCGGTCACACTCTACCCACGCTCTACACCTTTTCACTCTCATGTCGCTCCGACTCTTCAGCTACCCGGGGACCAGCCGCAACCCCTACCTCCAGCTTTTCTACGAGGCGCTCGAGCCGTACGGCGTGGAGCACGACGCGGGGTTCGTGTTCTCCCCGCGCTGGGTGCTTAGCACGCTGGGGCCGGGCGACGTGCTGCACTTCCACTGGCCCGAGATGCTCTGGAGCGGCAACAAGCCGAAGCGGAAGAACATCCTCAAGCTCTGGCTGATGCTGAAGGCGGCGCGCCTCCGGGGCGTCAAGGTCATCTGGACGGTCCACAACTTCGACCTCTTCGAGGAGGACGGCACGCTGGACCGGCTGGCGCTGCAACTGCTGGCCCGGAGCAGCGACCTGCTGATCGTTCACCGCCTGCCGATGGTCGAGTGGGTCCGGGACCGCTTCAAGCCGAGCGCGCCGGTTGTCGTGATGCCGCACGGCAACTACGGGGGGTACTACCCAGCCCCGCGCCCGCGCGCCGAGGTGCTCGGCGACCTCGGGCTGACCGAGGACCACGCGGTCTTCTGCTGCCTCGGGCGGATGCGCGAGTACAAAGGGCTGGACATCTCGTGCGAGGCCATCGCGCAGCTCACCGATGACCTCGGCCCGTCGGCCGTTCACCTCGTCGTCGCCGGCAAGCCACACGCGGGGTTCGAGACGGCCTTCCTCGAAGAGCACGCCGAGCGCCTCCCGTCGTTCAGCTACTTGCCGCGCATGATCTCGGACCAGGAGATGATCGACATCCTCTCGGTCAGCGAGGCGATCTGGCTTCCGTTCCGGCAGATCACCGGCAGCGGCACGCTCCTGCTGGCGTGGAGTCACGGCTGCGGCGTCATCGCCTCCGACCTCGAGTTCTTCCGCGAGATCATCCCCGCCGACTCGGACGCCGGCATGATCATCGAGCGCGAGAACCCCCAAGCCCTCGTCGATGCGGTGCGCGCCTACCTCGCCCGGCCTCGCGCCGAGCGCGCAGCCGCCGCCCGCGCCGAAGCCGCGAAGTACGACTGGGACAAGTGTGTCCTGGACCTCGGGGCCGTACTCCGGCAGTGGCAAGGCACCGCGCCCGCCCGGCAACCGCGCCCCGACGCGCAGCCTGTGACCTGATGGCAGTGCCCTCCCCGACCGCGATGCTGCGCAAGGCCTACCGCACGGTGCGCCCGCGCCAGCAGAAGCCTCTGCCGGACCGGCTCTTCTTCCTGCACCTTCCCAAGTGCGGCGGGCAGTCGATTGACGCGGCGCTCCAGCAGGGGTACCGCGCCGCCGGGGCGTCCATCGCCCACCTCGATTCGCACGCCTCGGCACGCGCAGCGGAGGCAGCCGGGGCGGACCTCCACGCGCTCCGCCGCGAGATTCTGCACTACCACATGGCGGCGAAGCACTCCCGCTACATCTCGGGCCACTTCATGTACAGCGCCCCCGCGTGGGACGCCTTCGGCGACGCGTGGCAGTACGTGACCGTCCTCCGCGAGCCGGTCAAGCGCTGGGTCTCGAACTACTTTTTCAACAAGTACAAGGGCGACCACCACTTCAAGATCGACGAGCCGATTGAGGAGTTTGTAGAATCCGAGCGCGCCCTCGCCTACGCCCGGAGCTACGTGACGTGGCTCACGGACGGCATCTCGCTGGAGGAGGCCGGGAGCGACGAGGCCGTCGAGCAGGCCATTGCCAACGTCGAGCGCTTCGCCGTCGTCGGCGTGCTCGAAGACCTCGACACCTTCGCCGCCGACTGCCGGGCGCGCTTCGGGCTGCCGGTCGAGATCGCGCACCGGAACCGCAACCCGCGCGCGGCCGCTGAGCAGCGCGAGGAGCTCAGCCCGGAGATGGTGGCGCGCGTCGAGGCGCTGTGCGCGCCCAACCGCCGGGTCTACGACGCCGTCCGCGACCGCATCGAACGTCGGGGCTCCTGGCTCGCCAGCACGCCACCCGTCAGCACGCCACCCGCCACCGGACCGCACCGAGACCGCTGATGCCGACTTCGCTCCTGCAACGCGCCTACCGGCGGGTGCGCCCGCAGCCCGCGCCGCCCGCGCCGGAAGAGAAAATCTTCTTCCTGCACGTCCCCAAGTGCGGCGGCTCGTCGGTGGACACGGCGCTGCAGCAGGCCTACCGCGCGGCCCGGGCTCCGATTGCCCACCTCGACGCCAAAGCCTCGGTGCGGGCCGCCGAGGCGATGGGCGACGACGTCGAGACCTACCGGGAGCGGCTGCTCGTCTACTACATGGCCGGGCAGTTCACGCGCTACATCTCGGGCCACTTCAACCACAGCCCCGCCGCCTGGGACGCCTTCGGCGACGCGTGGCAGTACGTCTCGATCCTGCGCGAGCCCGTCGCCCGGTGGATCTCGAACTATTTCTACAACAAGTACAAGGCGAAGGACCACTACCGCATCGAAGCACCCCTGGAGGAGTTTATCGAGACCGACCGCGCGGTGGCGTACGGCCGGAGCTATGTCATGAACCTGGCCGGTGGCATCCCGCTGGCCGAGGCTGCGACGGACGCGGCCGTCGAGCAGGCCATCGCCAACGTCGAGCGCTTCGCCGTCGTCGGCGTGCTCGAAGACCTCGACACCTTCGCCGCCGACTGCCGGGCGCGCTTCGGGCTGCCGGTCGAGATCGCGCACCGGAACAAGAACCCGCGCGGGGCGGGGCAGCAGCGCGAAGAACTCAGCCCGGAGGTGATGGCGCGCGTCGAGGCGCTGTGCGCGCCCAACCGCCGGGTCTACGACGCCGTCCGCGACCGCATCGAACGTCGGGGCTCCTGGCTGCGATGACGCCTGCTACCTCCATCCTCCGCTCGCTCTACCGGAAGGTCCGCCCGCGGCCGGCCCGGCCGGCGATAGACCTGGAGCGCCTGTTCTTTCTGCACGTCCCTAAGTGCGGCGGCACCTCGATCAACACCGCGCTGGAGCGGGCGTACCGGGCAGCCGGGGCCGGGGCCGTCCACCTGGACCCGCACGCGGCGGCGCGCGCAGCCGACCTCTCCGGCGACGGGCTTCGGAGGCACAAAGAGCAGGTGCTCCTCTACTTCATGGCGGGGCACCACCGCTACATCTCGGGGCACTTCAACTACAGCGCGGCGGCGTGGGACACCTTCGGCGACGCGTGGCGCTACGTGACGGTGCTCCGCGAGCCCGTTGCCCGGTGGCTCTCGAACTACTTCTACAACCGCTACAAGACCAACACGGACCACTACCGCATCGACGAGCCGCTGGAGGCGTTCGTCGAGACGGACCGCGCGCGCTTCTACGGGGGGAATTACGTCACGAGCCTGAGCACCACGCGGCTCATCAGCGAGGCGTCCTCCGACGAGGCCATCGGGCAGGCCGTCGCCAACCTCGAGCGCTTCGCCGTGGCCGGCGTGTTGGAGCACCTCGGCACGTTCGCGTCCGACTGCGAGCGCTACTTCGGGGTATCGCTCGACATCGGGCACCGGAACGCGAACCCGCGCACGGCGGGGCAGCAGCAGGAAGAAATAAGTCCCGAACTGATGGAGCGCATCCGGGCGCTGTGCGCCCCGAACCTCCAGGTCTACGAGGCAGCGCTGAACCGGATCGACACCCACGGGTCATGGCTGCCGCGCTGACCGTCCTGATCCCGACGCACGGGCGGGCGACGCTCCTGGAGCGCACGCTCGATTCGCTCGCGGCCTGCCCCAAACCGACGATCTACCGCGAGACGGTCGTCGTGGAGAACGGTCCGCAGGAAGGGGCCGAAGCCCTCGTCGCGGCGCGGCCTGCCGGCGAGCGCGTGCGCTACCTCTACGTCGAGCGCGCCAACAAGAGCCACGCGCTCAACGAAGCGCTGGAGACGGTAGCCCCCGGCCTCGTCGTGTTCTTCGACGACGACGTCCGCCTCGCGCCGGACATTCTCGATGCCTACGACGCCGCCGCCGCAGGGCGCGAGCGCGGCGCGTTCTTCGGCGGCCCGTTCAGCATCGACTACGAAGAAGCGCCGCCCGACTGGCTGCGCCCCCACTTCCCTTTCTCCGCGCGCGGCGTCGAGTTCGACGACTGGCCGCGCCCGGACTACTTCCTCGGATTCAACTGGGCCGCCTTCGCCGACGATATCCAGGAGGCAGGCGGCTTCGACCCCAACCACGGCCCCGGCTCCCCGACGGGCGCGAGCGGCCAGGAATCATCCATGCAGCGACTCTTGCGCCGACGCGGCACCGAGCAGATCAAGGTACCCGGCGCGCGGGTGTGGCACTACGTGCCGCGCGCGCGGTGCTCGCCTGCGTGGGCGCTCCACCGGAAGTACCGGGCAGGCCTCGAAAAGGGCAACCGGCTTCGCACGGAGGCCGCACGCCGCCGTCTGCTGACGGTCGCGGAGTATGCCGCCCGCAGCGCGCTCGCCGCCGCCCGGTGGAGCGCCCACGCGGTACTTCGGAACCGGCAAGCGCAGTTCGGCGAGCGGGCGGCGCTCAAGAAGCACCTTGGCGTCCTCGCTGGCTACCTCGCGGGGCGCGAGGCCGGCGAGGCCGTACCCCGCACAGCCGCGTCCCGCGAGGTGGCCCTATGACGCCCGGCACGCCCACCGTCTCCGTCGTCATCCCGTGCTACAACGTCGCCGACTTCGTCGAGGACGCAGTGGACTCGGCACTGGAGCAGACGCACCCGCCGCTGGAGATCATCTGCGTCGACGACGGATCGAAGGACGAAACGCGGGCCGTCCTCGACCGGCTGCGCGCGGCGAACCCCGATCAGGTGCGCGTCATCGAGGGGCCGCACAGCGGAGCCCCCGCCGCCCGCAACGCCGGCCTCTACGCCGCCACCGGCACCTTCGTCCAGTTCCTCGACGCCGACGACCTGCTGAAGCCGACGAAGCTCGAACACCACGTCGGCCGCGCTGGGGAGACCGGGGCCGACATCATCGCGGCGAGCTACCACCGCCACCTCGTCGACAAAGGACCGTGGCTGCGGCCGGTCGAGGTGGGCGACCCGTGGATCAGCCTCATCAACGGGCGCGCCGGCATCACTTCGGCCAACCTCTGGCGGCGCGAGGCCGTGCTGGAGGCCGGCGCGTGGAACGAAGCCCAGCGCAGCAGCCAGGAGTACGAGCTGATGTTCCGCATGCTCAAGCGCGGTGCCCACCTCGCCTTCGACGAGACGCCGCTGGCCGTCCTCCAGGACCGCCCGGACTCCGTCAGCAACTGGCGCGACCCGTCGGTGCGCGAGCGGCACATCCAGCTTCGTGCAGACATCGTGGATTATCTCCAGGAGCAGCGCCTGCTCTCCGGCACCCGCCGGGACGCGGTGCTGGGGGCGGTATTCTACCAGATCCGCAAGCTCTACCCACTGAGCCCGGACACGGCCCGCGCCTACCACGACCGCATCATCCCGCGCGGGTACGTCCCGCCGAGCGGCGGCAAGAACTCGGCGCTCTACGTGCTCACCTACCGACTCCTCGGCTTCGCCGCCGCCGAGAAGGTGCGCGAGCTGCTCGGCCGCCGCCCCGCCCTCACCCTCAAGCCCTCGTCCTGACGCCTCCGATGCTGCCGGACCCCGCACCCGCTACCGATCCGCTCGTCTCCGTCGTGATCCCGTGCTACAACGTGCGGGACTACGTCGAGGCTACCGTAGCGTCCGTCCTCGCGCAGACGTACGAGCGCATTGAGATCATCTGCGTGGACGACGGGTCGGCCGACGGCACGCCCGAGATGTTGCGCCGGCTCGAAGCCGAGCACCCGGAGCGCATCCGCGTCCTCGAAGGGCCACACAGTGGAGCCCCCGCCGCCCGCAACGCCGGGTTTGCCGAGGCAAAGGGCACCTTCGTCCAGTTTCTCGACGCCGACGACCTCCTCGTGCCGACCAAGACCGAGCGCCACGTAGCCCTCGCCCAAGAGACCGAGGCTGACATTGTGGCCGGGACCTTTTTGCGCTGCTACGACGACGGGCGCGAGGTGCTGCGCGAGGCCGGCGAGGAGACGTGGACGGCGCTCGTGTGGAGCCAGATGGGAGTCACCTCGGCCAACCTGTTCCGGCGCGAGGCCGTGGAGGCCGTCGGCGGCTGGCGCGAGGGGCAGCACAGCAGCCAGGAGTACGAGTTGATGTTCCGCATCCTCAAGCGCGGCGGGGCCGTCGCCTTTGACGACGAGGTGGTGATGCGCAAGGGTATCCGCGACGACTCGATCAGCGGCCCCTACGACGCGCCCGTCCGCGAGAGCTACCTCGCCCTCTGCGCCGACGTGTTCGCCTACCTGCAGGAGCAGGGCACGCTCACCCCGGCCCAAGAGCAGACCATCCTCGACAGCATCTTCGTCAAGGTGCGCAACCTCTACCCGCTCGACCCCGGTGCCGCAATGCGCCACCACCGCCGCGCCGTCCCGCCGGGCTACACGCCCGGTCCGAAGACGGGGACCGGTGCGCTCTTCAGCTTCGTCTACAAGCTCTTCGGCCTGCGCGCCGCCGAGCGCCTGCGCGCCTTCAAGTCGTAATCCGAGACGCATGCCATGAACTTCCGCAGCATCGCCCAGCTCAGCGACCAACTCATCAACTGGTCCAAAGAGCTTCCGCACGACCTCGACCTTATCGTGGGCATTCCGCGCAGTGGGATGCTCGCGGCCAACATTCTCGCGCTCTACCGCAACCTCCCGCTCGCCGAACTCAACGGGTTTCTCGAAGGGCGCATCATGGGCACCGGCAAGACACGCGTCAACCCGCTGGCCGAGAAACGCGAAGACATCGCCCCGGGTGAGGACGCCGTCGACTCGTCGGCCGTGGCTGTGGCCGCGGAGCACTTCCTCGACGGGCCTCGCAACGTCCTCGTACTCGACGACAGCATCTGGTCCGGCAGTTCGCTGCGCGAGGCACGGCGGTGCGTCGAGGCGGCGTCGTTGCCGCACCGCGTGCAGTACGGGGCGGTCTACGTCACGCCCGACACAACCGATCTCCCGGACCACTACTGCGAGGTGCTCCACTATCCACGCTGCTTCGAGTGGAACGTGCTCCACCACCACGTCCTCCACTGGACCTGCCTGGACATGGACGGCGTCCTCTGCGCCGATCCTCTCGACCACGAGAACGACGATGGCGAGCGCTACCGAGCGTTTCTCCACACCGCCCGCCCGCTCCATCTCCCGACCGACCGCGTCAAGGCCATCGTCACCAACCGGTTGGAGAAGTACCGACCCGAGACCGAGGACTGGCTGCGCCGGCATGGTATTACCTTCGAGCACCTCATCATGATGGACTACCCGGACGGCGCGACGCGGCGGCGGATGAACACCTACAGTGCCCACAAGGCTAAAGCCTACCGCGAGACCGAGGCCAGGCTCTTCATCGAGAGTGACATCAAACAGGCCGTTGAGATCGCTAACCTCTCGCAGAAGCAAGTGCTCTGCATCGATACGATGCAGATGATCCAGCCGGGGAACCTGCCCGTCGCCCGTCCGGGCTGGCCGCTACCCGACGCCTTCGAGCCGACTCTCGCCCGCCGCGTCGTGCGCCGCCTGCTCTCGAAAGAGGCGCGAGACCGGATCGCCGCCGCCCGCCGCCGCCTCAACGGCAACGACTAGCCGATGCCGTCTCTCGTCTCCATCCTCATCACGGCGTACAACGCCGGGCCTTGGCTGGCCGAGACGCTGGACTCGGCCGCGAGGCAGACGTGGCCTAGTACGGAAATCATTGTGGTGGACGACGGCTCCACGGACGACACCTTGGCTGTTGCGCGGCGCTACGAAGAACGCGGGGTCCGCGTCATCACCCAGCAGAACCTGGGGGCATGCGCGGCCCGCAACGTGGCCATCGCCCACGCCACGGGCGACTTCTTCCAGTTCCTCGACGCCGACGACCTTCTCGCGCTGGACAAGGTCGAGGTCCAGATGCGCCGCCTCGTCGACGAGCCGAGTGGGACCGTAGCCTCCGGCCCGTGGGCGCGGTTCTACAATAACGACCTGGCGACAGCGACCTTCACGCCGGATGCCGTCTGGCAGGACTTCGACCCGGCCTCGGACTGGCTGGTCCGGTCGTGGCAGGGCGGCGGGATGATGGCTCCCTTTGCCTGGCTCGTGCCTCGTGACCTCGTAGAGGCTGCCGGGCCGTGGAACGAAACGCTTCGGCTCAATCAGGACGGCGAATACTTCACCCGAGTCCTCACCCGAGCCGTCCGGGTATCATTCTGTCCGGATGCGGAGGGCTACTACCGCTCCGGCATCACCACGAGCATCAGCAAGCGGCGCGACCACGCCACCTTTGCCTCGTTCTTCCACGCCACCGAGTTGTGCGCGGCGCACCTGCTCAGCGTGCTAGACACACCCGAGGCGCGCCACGCCTGCGCCTGTCTGTGGCAGACGTTCGCGTTCCGGGCCTATCCGTTCGCGCCGCGCCTCGTCCGGCAGGCCGAAGCGCGGGCCGAGGCCTTCGGCGGGTGCGACATGGAGCAGGACGGAAGTCCGGCGATCAAGCGGCTGCGGAGCCTGATCGGGTGGAAGCCGGCCGAGCGGCTCCGGCGGACTTACTACAGGCTGCGCTACGGGCACGCGACGGGGGTCCGCTCCTGATGGCCCGCGTCTGCATCGTGACCGGCGCGCACCTGTGCCGCAATCCGCGCGTGGTGAAAGAGGCGTCGGCACTGAGCGAGGCCGGGCACCGGGCGGTCGTGCTCGGGCCGGCCACGCACGAGGACCTCGCCGAAGAGGACGCGGTGCTCGCGCAGCAAGGCGGGTTCGAGCACCGGTTCGCCGTGGACCTCCGGCCGGGAGCGGCAGGACGGGACCGGCACCGGATCGTCCGCCGCGCGGCGACGGAAGCCGTGGCCCGGCTCGGACTCCAGCGCCCCGAGTCGCTGGGCTACGGCGTGCGAGTCCTGCTCGCCGCCGCCCGCCGCGAGCAAGCCGACCTCACAATCGGGCACCAGGAAGTCGGCGTGTACGTCGTGGCCCAGCTTCTGCGCGAGGGGGTCCGGGTCGGGGCCGACATCGAGGACTGGCATTCCGAGGACCAGCTCGCGGAGTGGCAGCGGCGGCCTCGCCGGCTACTCCGCGCCAGCGAGGCGGCCGTGCTCCGCGAAGCGGCCTACACGATGACGACCTCGCACGCCCTCGCCGAGGCGCTGGCGGCGACCTACGCGGCTCCCAAACCGGCTGTCGTCTACAACGCGTTCCCCTGGGCCGAGCGGACGGACCTGGACGCCCTCGCCAAAGACCGTCCCGACCGTACCCTGCCCTCGCTCCACTGGGTCTCCCAGACCGTCGGCCCCGGGCGCGGGCTGTCGGTGCTGTTCGACGCGCTCGCGCTCGTCAGCCAACCGGTGGCGGTCCACCTCCGGGGCCGCGTCGGAGACGCAGACCGGATCTGGCTGGACGACCGGTTTCCGACGGCCCCCGGCCACCGCCTCTTCACCCACGATCTCGTCTCGCCCGCCGAGCTGCTCAGCCGGATCGCCGAGCACGACGTCGGGCTCGCCCTGGAGGAGACCGAGCCAGCCAGCCGGAACCTCACCGTCACCAACAAAATCCTGCACTACCTGCTGGGCGGGCTGGCCGTCGTAGCGACCGACACGGCGGGCCAGGTCGAGATCGCCGAGCGGGCACCGGACGCCGTGTCGCTGTGCCGCAGCGGCGACGCGGAGAGCTTGGCCGAGGCCATCGGCTCGTTCCTCTCGTCCTCCGAGCGCCTGGCCGCAGCAAAAGCGGCAGCGCTCCGCGCTGCAGAGAGCCGGTTTAGCTGGGAGCAGCAGCGCCCGGTCCTCGTCCGCACCGTCGAGCAGGCCCTCAGCCCCGTGCCCGGCCCCTGAGTCCGTCCTGGGTGGCTTAGCCTCTTATTGACCGTCGCGCCGTCTTAGACTTGACCTGACTTTACCTATTTTAGCGCATGTCCGACACTGGACGCAGCTCGTCCACAGGCCGCGTGGGGCCCGCCTCTCACGCGACAACAGCGGCGCGCCTGGTCTTAAGCAATCCTTTCCTTTTGTGAAACGCGTCCTCATCGTAGCCCCTCACTTCCCGCCCTCGAACCTCGCGGCGGTGCACCGGACGCGTCTCTTCTCGCAGCACCTGCCGGCGTTCGGCTGGGAGCCCGTCGTGCTGACGGTCCACCACGACTACTACGAGGAGAGGCTCGACTGGAACCTCGCCAAGCTCGTCCCGGAGGGTCTGCGGGTCGAGCAGGTGAAAGCGATGCCGGTGCCTCCGGTCCGCGTCGTCGGCGACATCGGGATACGGGGCTTCCGGCAGATGCTCCGGCGCGCGCTTCAACTCATCGACGAAGAACAGATCGACTTCCTGTACATCCCGATCCCCTCGTTCTACGCGGCGATGCTCGGACCGATCGTCTACAAACTTCGGGGGACGCCGTACGGGATCGACTACATCGACCCGTGGGTCCACGAGTGGCCTGGTGCCGACCAACTCTTCTCGCGCCACTGGCTCAGCAGTCACCTCGCCGACGCGCTCGAACCGCTGGCCGTCAGGCATGCGTCGCTGATCACGGGCGTCGCGCGAGGCTACTACGAGGACGTCCTCGAGCGAAACCCGCACCTCCAGCACACGGCCGTGACCGCCTCGATGCCCTACGGCGGCGAGGCCGAGGACCACCGCCGCGCCCACGACCTGGACGCCCCGCTCTACGTCTTCGACAAGGAACCGGGCACCTTCCAGTTTCTCTACGCCGGGGCCTTGCTCCCGCTCGCGTTCGAGCCGCTCCACCGCGTCTTCCAGGCTATCTCAGAGAACCTGTCGCTCTTCGAAAGCGTCCGGTTCCACTTCGTCGGCACCGGCACCTCGCCGAACGACCCGAAGGGCTACAAGGTGCGTCCGGTGGCCGAGCAGTATGGGCTGTGGGGCAGCGTTGTCACCGAGCACCCGGCACGCATTCCCTACCTCGACGTGCTCACCCACCTCGACGCCGCCGACGCCGTGTTCATCCTCGGCAGCACCGAACCGCACTACACGCCCTCGAAGGTCTACCAGGGCGTGCTCTCCGAGAAGCCCATCTTCGCCATCCTCCACGAGGCGAGCACCGCGTGCGCCGTCCTCCGCTCAACTGGAGCGGGCAAGGTCATCAGCTTCGACGGCGAAGCCGAACTCGGCAAGATCGGGCACGCGTTCGTCCCCACCTTCACGGAGTTCCAGCACTTCGCTGAGGGCTTCGACCCGGGGCATGTAGACCAGGCTCAGTTCGAGACCTACTCAGCGCGGAGTGTGACGCAGATTCTGGCCGAGGCGCTGGATGAAGCGCTCGAGCGGAGCCGGACCTCTTAGCCCTCACTTGTGGGGCGCCTCAAGTTAACCCGGCATGCCATGCGCTTGGGCATTCTCGCTACACACCCGATTCAGTACCACGCGCCGCTCTACCGAGCCCTGGCTGAGCACCTAGATCTGCAAGTCTACTTCGCGCACCAGCAGACGGCGCAGGGGCAGGCAGACGCTGGCTTCGGCGTCGCGTTCGATTGGGATGTCCCGCTCCTCGACGGCTACCAGCACCGCTTCCTCGACAATGTGGCCAAGGCTCCTGGCACAGAGTCCTTTCGAGGATGCGACACCCCTGAGATCGCGGGCATCATTGAGTACGAGCGCTTTGACGCCTTCCTCGTCAACGGCTGGAACACGCGGAGCTTCTGGCAGGCCATGCGCGCCTGTTGGCGCACCGGCACGCCGCTGATAGTCCGGGGCGACTCGCAACTCAATACTCCGCGCCGCTGGTGGCTCCGGGCGGCCAAGGAGGTAGTCTATCGAGCGTTTATCCCGCGGTTCGACGCGTATCTGACTGTGGGGACGCGGGCAAGAGAGTACTACCTGCACTACGGGGCACGACCGGAGCGGATGTTCTTTGTACCACACTTCGTCGACAATGACTTCTTCGCTGCACGGGCTGAGCAGGCCCGGAGGAACCGAGCGGCTCTCCGAGAACGCTACGCGCTACACCCTGAGAGACCTATCGCTCTGTTCGTTGGAAAGTTCATTCCCGTCAAGCGTCCCCTGGACTTCGTCGAGGCACTCGCTCGTCTGTCCCACCGTATGCCTGGAGTTCAGGGCGTGATGGTCGGAGAAGGCCCCATGCGGCCGGAGATCGAGGCCGCGTGCGAGCGCGCTGGCGCACCCATCAGTCTTCTTGGGTTCTTTAATCAATCGGAGATGCCTGAAGCCTACGCGCTGGCCGACGCCCTGGTATTACCCTCGGAAACTGAGACGTGGGGGCTGGTCGTCAACGAGGCGATGGCGTGCGGCCTGTCCGCCGTCGTCTCTGACGCTGTCGGGTGTGCGCCCGATCTGATTGAGCCCGGTCTCACCGGCTATTCTTTCCCTGTGGGAGACGTGGCCGCGCTCGCTACTATGCTGGAACGAACTTTGACAGGCTATGGTACGGCTGCGGTACATGAGGCCGTCGCAGGCAAGATGCGGATATACTCCTTGCGGACTGCTGCTGAAGGCGCTCTTGAAGCTGTTCACTGTATGGCAGCAACTCAACAGCCGTAAAGCCCCGTCGACCTGATGCAGACAGACGTCGCAGCTCCCTCACAAAAGCGCGCAGGTCCGTTTCGGATTTTGGTGATCTTTGGCAACATTCCGCTGTGGGGTCAGGAGCGAGGCAACATTCAGGCGCTCTACGCTCTGAAGGAAGCCGGGCATAGCGTACTCTTCGTTACACACCGTCGCTACGGTCATGAGAGCATCCAACCAGCCTTGGACGAACTAGGCCTGGCATGGACCACAGGCAGGTATCCCAAGCGCTTCGCCCGAGGGATGACACTGAAGCAGTGGAGAGGAAGACTCCGCCAAGCGATGAGAGGCAGCAAAGACTTTCTCCGCGTTGCACGGGAGTTCCAGCCTACACACATCCATGTAGGCAATGAAGGGTATTTGCTAAACCTTCTTCCTGTTCTATGGGCGCTTCGTATTCCAATCGTTTTCCGCGTGGGCGATGCTCCCAGGCAGCACCGCCCACTCTTCCGGTTCGTCTGGCGCTATCTCATCGTGCCGAGTGTGAGCCGATTCGTGCCTATTTCCAAATACATCCGCGAGCGTCTCTGCGCCGTAGGGGTACCCGAGGATAGTTTGCAAGTCATATACAGCTACCCTCCTCAGCATGTCTCATCTCCGAGCGTGCTTCCAACCGTCGCGCCCTTCAAGGGCCGTACCGTCTTCTACGTGGGGCAGCTGTCGAAGCTGAAGGGACTGGACGTACTCGTGGAAGCAGCGCTCGGTCTGTGCTCCACTCGTGAAGATGTGCGGTTCATCATTGCCGGTGACTACGCTTGGAAAAACTCTTTTGCCGAGGACCTCATGCGCAGAGTGGAAGAGGCTGGCCTGTCCGACCGCATTCAATTCCTTGGCTTCGTCGAGGAGGTACAAGACCTGTTTTCAGTTTCTGACATTCATGTGGCCCCTTCAGTCTTCGAAGAGCCTTTGGGCAATGTTATACTGGAAGCGAAACAGGCGGGTGTGCCATCTGTGGTTTTTCCCTCCGGTGGGATGCCTGAGTTGCTTTCTCACCGAAGAGACGGGTGGATCTGTCGTGCGAAGACTGCAGCCTCGCTGGCTGAGGGAATCGAAGGTCTCTTGGATTTGGATGAGACTTCACTGGATGGTATGAAGAAGGCCGCCGAGGCCTCGCTTGAGAGGCTTGGGATCACTCCAGAGGCCTTCACGAGAGCATGGGAGGAGACGTATGCGAGTGTCTAGCGCCAGAATCCAGCGGGCGCGCGCGGCGGCTGAACCGTCTCGAGAGTCCAACCTGCCGCCCGCACTGGTGGCTGTCTTCTTGGTAGCCGGTGTGCTTGGCCTCCTGGCACCCAACCCGCTCCTTACAGCAGCGAGCATTTTGGTTCTGCCGCTATTCTTCAAGTTGCTCTGGCGGCCGGGTGAGACGCCCGTACTGCTTCTCGTGATCGGGTTCCAGTGGGTGCAAGCGACGTCGAGGACGTTCCAGGCCAACTTTGTGGGCGTCTCTCTCGAAGAGCTAGTTCCTATGGCCTCCATTGAGAAGGCTGCTTGGCTCACTCTAGTGGGTCTCGTTGTTCTCGCCTTCGGGATGAGAGCAGGACTCCAGAAGCTCAACAGACTCGAGCGCCCTGATTTGGCTGAGGTGTCGGCCTCCTTCTCCGTGGAACGGGCCTTTCTGCTCTACCTGTTCGGTGCGGGCATCTCGGTTATGCTGGGGGCGTTCGCTTGGGGTCTGGCGGGGCTGACGCAAGCCCTATTTGCCGCAATGGCAATCAAATGGGTATTCTTCTTTATTTTGGGCTACCTCGTACTCAGCCAGAAGAGGCGTTATACACTTTTCGCTCTTGCAATAGGAGTGGAATTTGTCACAGGCCTCGGATATTTTGCAGAGTTCAAAGATGTTTTTTTCTTTGCTTTAATTGTAGTGTTTACTGTTCACATCCGACTTAAGCCCAGAACCATTCTTCTCGGAATTGTCTTGGTCCTATCGCTTGGACTGATCGGTGCCGTGTGGACAAGCATCAAGGCCGATTATCGTGTATACGCCAGCGGAGGTGACGAAACTCGGCAAGTGACCGTCGTGTCTCGATCAGAATCGCTTATCAAGATCGCTCAACTGGTCTCAGAGCTAAAGTTGGAAGATATAGAGGAGGCTATGTTTCCTATGTTTGAGCGCTTGGCATACATTGACTTCTTTGCTCACACGCTGGACTTTGTCCCTGCTGTGCGAGAGCATGAAGGGGGTCGATTATGGGGATCTTCCATAATGCATTTCTTGCAACCGCGCTTGCTTTTTCCGAACAAACCGGTGCTTCCCTCGGACTCGGAATTGACAATGGCCTACACGGGACTCGTGCTTGCCAGCGGCGGTGAGGGCACATCGTTCAGCATTGGGTACATGGGGGAGAGCTATATCGATTTCGGCCCCATATTCATGTATGGTGCCATCTTCCTACTCGGTCTCGTGTGGGGGTTGATCTATTATTTCTTCCTTGCGAGGGCTCGGAATCGACTCATCGGGTACGCCTTCGCCACAGCCGTTCTCATCAACGCTCACACACTGGAGATTGCGACCGTCAAGTTGTTCGGTCTCATGGTGATGAACTTGCTCGTGTTGTCGCTACTACTCAGCTTCGGAGAATCGTTCATCACCTCGTGGCTTCGGGATGCCAAGCGTGTACAGTCCTCGCAGAGTCCTGTAAGCGTCTGATGATGCACCCACAGGGTTCGAAGCATCGAGATATACGCACGGCGAGGCGGAGTGGTGCCGCAGAAGTGGCAAGCCACACGGTTCACACCCTGGACAGCCTCTCGGCCGACCAGGGCGGGCCGAGCCGGAGCGTCTCGCTGCTGTGCGCGGCGCTGGCGCGGTGCGGCACCGACGTGCAGATCGTCACCTCCCGCCTGCGCCCCGACGAAGGGCCTGCCGTTCTTCCTCCCCCGGACCTCGTGCCGGTCCACTTCGCCGAGCGGCCCTCCGCGGCGGCGGCCTTCTGGGGCGGCTCTGCTTTTGCCGAGGTCACCGAAGCGCTACTGGAGCGCGCACCCGCCGTGCTGCACGACCACGGCATCTGGCTCCCGACGAACCACCTCGTCTCCAGGCTCGCGCAGCGAACAGCCACTCCGCGCGTCCTCAGCACGCGGGGCATGCTCACGCCGTGGGCGCTGCAGCACAAGCAGGGGAAGAAGAAGGTCGCCTGGGCGCTCTACCAGCACCGCGACCTCGAGGCTGTGACGCTGTTTCACGCCACCTCGGAGGCCGAAGCGGAAGGCATACGCAACCTCGGCTTTCGCCAGCCTATCGCGGTGGTGCCCAACGGTGTGGACGTACCTGCTGAGGCGAGAGGCGCGGCGCACCAGCCAAACGGGGCGAAGCGCCGGGCGCTGTTCCTCTCGCGCCTCCACTCCGGCAAGGGCCTGCCGGACCTCTTCCGGGCCTGGGCCGAGGTCCAGCCTGCTGGCTGGGAGCTCGTCGTCGCCGGCCCCGACGCCGAAGGCCACCGCGCCGAACTCGAACGCCTGATCCCCTCGCTTGGCCTGGAGGACGACGTGCAGTTCCTCGGTCCGGTGGAAGACGAGGCCAAATGGGCGGTCTATCGAAGCGCCGACTTCTTTGTGCTCCCGACTCACAGCGAGAACTTCGGGACGGTCGTGGCCGAGGCCCTCGCCAGCGCCGTTCCCGTCCTCACAACGAGAGGGGCACCGTGGCAAGACCTGGAAACCCACGCCTGCGGCTGGTGGGTCGACATTGGACCCGACGGCGTGGCCGCCGGGCTCCGCGAGGCGGTGGCATGCTCGGACGACGAGCGCGCAGCGATGGGGCAGCGGGGACGCGCACTCGTCGAACGAGACTACTCCTGGACGCACGTCGCCGAGGAGATGACAGCGGTCTACGCCTGGCTGCTCGGTCTCGGCTCCCGGCCCGCCTGCGTCGTCCGACCCACTTGATGCCATCGTATGCTGCGTACGGTCTTATGCAAAACGCGTCTTCTATCCCGGCCGATGCCTACGTGATGATCATCGGCGCGATGAAAGCCGGGACCTCGTCGCTCTTCGACCTGCTGGCGCAGCACCCGGCGCTGTGCGCAGCGCGCGCCAAAGAGCCTGAGTTCTTCTCGGCCCACCAGGCCCACCGGGTCGCGGCCGAGCGCTACGAGTCGCTCTTCGACTTCGATCCGGCGCACCACACAGTCTGCCTCGAAGCCTCGACCGGCTACACTAAGTTTCCCGAAGAAGCCGGCGTGCCGCAGCGGATGAAGGCGTACGGCGTCGAGCCCCGTTTCATCTACATCGTGCGCGACCCCGTCGACCGGTTTGCGTCGCAACTGAACTACGCGCACCTCAACAACTACGCGTGGGGCGACGCCAACCTGTTTGGTCTGCTCGCCGCCTCGGTGTCGATGTACCACCGGCAGCTGTCCGAATTCCTGGCTGTCTATCCCGACCGGGACCGGTACTTCGTCGCGGACTTCGACGACCTCAAAGCCGACCCCGAGGCGCTCTGCCGGTCGGTCACGGACTGGCTCGGCCTGCCGGCGGCGAGGTTCGACGACGCTGGGCCACGGAACGCCACGCCGGCCCGGTCCGAGGCCGAGCTTCGGCTGACGCGGTCCGGGCTTCACCGGTTCAGGCACCTCCTCCCGGAGAGCCTGCGCGCCCACATCAAGGCTGCGCTCCGTGCACGCGGCACCCCGGCCAAGCGCGACCTCACCGAAGCCGAGGTCGGCCAGCTACGCGCCTGGCTGGCCTCCGACATGCAGCGCTTCAAGGAGACCTTCGGCTTCCCCGTCGAGCGCTGGGGCTTCGACGTCTAAGCGCTGCGATGCCGCCTGTTCTCCTCTGTTTCTGCATCCCGCCCCGGTGGCGTGGACCTATTTTTGACCCGCCCTTCCGATCTGTTCCAAGTGATGTCCGCTGCGGCTGTTATCTAAAGCTCTCCGCTGGCCGATAGCCGGGTAGACACCGCGCCCGCAAACCCCCACGTTGGATGTACATCCTAGGCATTAACGCATACCACGGCGACGTGTCCGCCGTCCTCGTCCACGACGGTCACCTCGTCGCCGCGCTCGAAGAGGAGCGGTTCCGGCGCATCAAGCACTGGGCCGGCTTCCCGACGCTCGCCATCCAGCGCTGCCTGGAGATGGCGGGCATCACCGGGCCCGACGTGGACCACGTCGCCATCAGCCGCGACCCGAAGGCGAACATCCTCAAGAAAGGCCTCTTCACGCTCAAGAACCGGCCGGACTTCCGGCTCGTCCTCGACCGCGTGCAGAACTCGCGCAAGGTCCGCGACCTCAACACGCCGCTCGTCGGCGCGCTCGGGGTGAGCAAAGACGCGCTGCCCGAGATCCACTACGTCGAGCACCACCCGGCGCACCTCGCGAGCACGTTCTTCGTCTCGCCGTTCGACGAGGCCGCCGTCTGCGCCATCGACGGCTTCGGCGACTTCGTGAGCACCTCGATGGCGATGGGGCGCGGCAACACGCTCGACATCTTGGAGAAGGTCTACTTCCCGCACTCACTCGGGATGATGTACACCGCCATCACCCAGCACCTCGGCTTCCTCAACTACGGGGACGAGTACAAGGTGATGGGCCTCGCCCCCTACGGCAAGCCGACCCGCGTGGACGACCTCCGCCAGCTCCTCACCCTCAAGAAGGGCGGCACGTTCGAGCTGGAGCTGAAGTACTTCCGGCACTGGAGCGAGGGCGTCGAGATGGAGTGGGACGAGGGCTACCCGACGCTCGGGCGCGTCTACACGGCGGAACTGGAGAAGCTGCTCGGCCCGGCGCGCGACCCGAAGGCCGAGGTGACCGGCGTCCACGAGGACCTCGCCCGCTCGCTCCAGGCTGTCTACGAGGAGGCTGCGTTCCACATCCTCAACGGCCTCCACGACCGCACGAAGCAGCCGCGCCTCTGCATGTCCGGCGGCTGCGGGATGAACTCTGTCGCCAACGGCAAGATCAGGGCGAACACGCCGTTCGAGGAGGTCTACATCCAGCCTGCCGCGGCCGACAACGGCACCGCGCTCGGCGCGGCCTACTGGGTCTGGAACCAGGAACTCGGCGGGGCGCGCGACTTCGTAATGGAGCACGGCTACTGGGGCACGAGCTATCCCGACGCCGACGTGACGGCGATTGTCGACGCCCGCGACGACGCCGAGTGGACCTACACCTACGAGCACCACGACACCGAGACCGAAACGATTGAGGCCACGGCCGACCTCCTCGCCGACGGGAATGTGGTCGGCTGGTTCCAGGGGCGGATGGAGTGGGGCGCGCGCGCCCTCGGCAACCGCTCGATCCTCGCCGACCCGAGCCGCGCCGACATGCGCGACCTGATTAACCTCAAGATCAAGTTCCGCGAGCGCTTCCGCCCCTTCGCCCCGTCGGTCGCGGAAGAGGTGCTGCACGACTACTTCGAGGACGCCGCCCCCGCGCCGTTCATGCAGCAGGTCTACCAGGTCCGCGCCGACAAGCAGGACAGCCTGCCCGCCATCACGCACGTCGATGGCAGCGGCCGCATCCAGACCGTCAGCGCGACGCAGAACCCGACCTACCACGCGCTCATCACCGCCTTCGGCAAGCGCTCCGGCATCCCGATCCTGCTCAACACCTCGTTCAACGAGAACGAGCCGATCGTCGACACGCCGGAGCAGGCGCTCGACTGCTTCCTACGCACGCGGATGGACGTGGTCGTGATCGGCAACACCGTCATCCGGCGGCACCCGGTCGAGGCCGCCGAGGCGGTCAGCCAGAACGAGGCGTAACCCGTAGGGGCACCCGGCCGGTCGCCCCTACGCCGATCTTCAATCTCGTGGCCGCGAAGCCCTCGATTCTGTTCGTCAACCAGCACTACTGGCCCGACTTCGCCTCGACGGGACAGCACCTGACCGACCTCGCGGAGCACCTCGCGGCGGCAGGCTACGGCGTGAGCGTGGTGTGCAGCCGTGGAAAGTACCTCGCGGGCGAACTCGAATCGCCGGAAGAAGAAGTCCACAACGGCGTCCGCATTCACCGCATCCGAGCCACGAGCTTCGGGCGCGCACGCCACCTCGGCCGCCTCGTGGACTACGCCAGCTTCTACGTCCGCGTCCTGCTGCACCTGCTCCGCAAGCGGCGCTACGACTACCTCGTCGTGCTGACGACGCCGCCGCTCTTGTGCTTCGTCGGTGCCCTACTCAAGCGGCTGCGCGGGCAGCGCTACGGCATCTGGTCGATGGACCTCCACCCGGACGCCGAGGAGGCACTCGGGATGCTGAGGAAGGGCAGCCTGCTCGCCAAGACGCTCCACGCGTTCAACGACATCGGCTACCGCAACGCTGACTTCATTGTGGACCTCGGGACCTACATGAAGCGGCGCATCGCGGCGAAAGGCGTCCGGCCGGACCGCCTCCACACGATCCCGGTCTGGAGCAAGAAGCGGGAGATCGAACCCGTACCGCACGACGAGAACCCGCTCCTCGACGAGTGGGGCCTGCGCGGCAAGCGGATCGTGATGTATTCCGGCAACGCCGGCCTCGCGCACCGCTTCGATGAGGTGCTCGGCGCGATGCGCGTGCTCAAGGATCACCCCGAACTGTTCTTCCTGTTCGTCGGGTCCGGCCCGCGCAAGCAGGAGATCATCGACTTCGCCGAGGCGCACGGGATCGAGAACTTCCGGTACCTGAACTACCTCCCGCGCGAGCAGCTCCGGTACTCGCTGTCGGCGGCGAGCGCACACCTCCTTACGCTGCGGCGCGACATGGCGGGCATCGCGGTGCCGGGCAAGCTCTACGGCATCATGGCTGCCGCTCGTCCCGTCGTGATGGTCGGCCCCCGCGCGTCCGTCCCGGCCGAAACGGTCGAGCGCGAGGCCATCGGCTTTGTCGTCGACCCGAGCCTGCCGGGCGGCACGGAGCGGCTCGTCGAGGGGCTGCTCCGGCTCTGCGAGGACGACGCGCTCCGCTCCGGGCAGGGCGACCGGGCTCGGGCGGCCTTCCTGGAGCACTACGAGCAGCGGGTGGCCTGTGCGATGTGGGAGCAACTTTTCGAGCGGCTCAGCCATGCCCGGCCGCCGGCCGAGGTGCAGCCCGCCGCAGCCTGAGACTGCCTGCAAGTGGTATGTTCGGGAAGACGCCTTCCCCTCGTTTCATCCCTGGGCACCATGGCACCGCGCACGCTTCGCCACCCTGCCTTCTACTACGCCGTTCCCGCCCTTCTCGTCCTGATCGCGGGCTGGCAGATCTACCGGGCGCACATGCAGTACCTGACGCCGTGGAAAGGCGGTGGCTTCGGGATGTTCTCGACGGTGGACGGGCCCACCAACCGCGTTCTGCGGACGTACCTCGTCACACCGGAAGGCGAGGCCCTGGCGCTGTACGGCACCCTGTCGGTCCAGAAGAAGCGCATCCTCGGCATGCCCGATGACCGGACGCTGGAGCAGATCGGCCGCGAAGCGGCGGCCGAGGGCTGGGCCATCTACCCGTTCGACGAGGTGCTCGACGAGATCGCAAGCCTCCCCGAAGACCTGCGCAGGTACCTCGCCCAGACGCCGGCCATGGAGCGGCGCCGGCAAGAGCGGCGGCGCGAGAAAGCGCTCGCCCGAGCCGACAGCACCGGCGAGCCACCCGACAGCGCCCTCATTGCGGTGGATACGACGGCGCTGGTCCCGTACCCCACCCGGGTCGCGTTCGCGCAGCCGCGCCCGCGGCCACCCGGCACGGTCGAGCCGGAGATCCTCCAGGTTCGCACGGAAGTCTGGGGCATGCGCTACGATCCGGACAGACGCTGGGCGACGCCCTACCTGCTCAACAGCGTCACCCTCGACCTCGACTAGCCGCCCGCTCATGGCAGACGCCCCGCACGTTGCTTCTCTCAGCCGCTGGCACCGCGTCCGCACGGCCGCGCTGGCCTGGGCCGCCGACTTCTCCGCCCCGGAGCGCCGCTTCGACCTCGTCGCGACAATGACGATCGTGCTGCTGGTCCTGTACACGCTCTCGACGTGGTACATGCAGGCCGGGGTGCTCTGCCTGGGCGTGTTCGCGCTGCTTCACCGACCCATCCTGCGCAGCGCCCTGTTCTGGTTTGCCGTCACCTTCATCTTGGCCGTGGGGCATTACCAGGGCTGGTTCTACATCGATAACCACAAGTACCTCATCACGTACTGGTGCCTCGCCATCGCTCTCTCGCGCTTGGCCGGGGAGCCAGACCGCTTCCTTGCCCTCAACGGTCGTCTGCTCATCGGGCTGGCCTTTCTCTTCGCTGTAGTCTGGAAGCTGATCTCCGAGGACTACATGAGCGGTGCCTTCTTCGAGGCTACGCTGCTCCAGGACCCGCGCTTTCACGGCGTGGCCGAAGTGGTGGGCGGCGCTTCCGCTCCCGGTCTGCAGGAGAACGTCCAGCAGCTCAGAACCCTGCGCAGCTTCGGCGACCCGAGCGCCGGATTCAGCGTGTCCACAGGAGCCCGCGTCCCCCTGCTCGCACAGGTGATGACGTGGTGGACGATCCTGATCGAAGCCGTCGTGACCGCGTGTTTTCTGTGGCCGAAGGACCGGGGCCTGTCGCGGTGGCGCGACGCGACGCTGCTGGCCTTTATCCTGACGACGTACCCACTCGCTCCCGTCGTCGGTTTCGCCTGGGTACTCACCGCGATGGCGACTACCCAGTGCGATACGCGGCGGTTTCGCTACTGGCCGGTGCTCTACACGCTCGCGTTTCTCGCCGTCATGGTGAGCGCCTACCTACCGTTCTCCCGGGTCAAGGGGTTGTTGCTCCCGTAGGAGGACGAGGCCGGCCGCCCGATGCCGGACTCCCAGGGTCGCACCGCGGCCTCCCATGTGAAGGTCACTTGCTCGCCCGGGTTGAGTGCCCGCGTCAGATTGATGCGGATCTCAGGACCCCGCTTGTCCTCCCCCAACTCGGAGCCGTCGGAGGCCCGGTACTCAAAGGAGTCAAAGAGTCCGTTCGCTCCCTCGCCCTCGGTAACTGAGGTGTAGTTCTGACGGAGAGGTGTCCAGAGGAGGTTCGTGGGGAGATCAAGCTCTGTCTCTCCCCCATTGGCTGTGTATGAGAACGTGCTACCATCCTCACTAGTGTGGCCGCTTCTCGCATCCGTGCAGTTCTGCATGCGCCCCACAGCAAAGAATATTTCTAGGTTATCGAAGCTGTTGCCATACATGTTGAACGCTACGCCGTCCATAAACACGCGGAGCTTGCTCGGGTCACCACTTAGGTCTCGCAGTAGTCCATTAGCCTTACTGTTTCGAAATAGCGTATTGGATACACTAGTATTGTTAAAATGCGAGTCTAGAACAAAGTAGTCTGCGCCTGCAGCTTCGGAGTGAATGTCTACCTCCGCCATGAACACAGAAGGAGCGTCGCCTTTAAGCTCAGAGAAGGTTACGGTCTGAGGAGTATTCCATGCGTAGTGGTTCCGGTTGTGGGCGCGGAGCGACAGGAGATGATTGATCTTCTCCTGGGCATCGAGCAGCGTACTGTTCGTTGTGATGTTCCGGAAACTGCTACCGGTGATGTTTAGCCTACCGAAGAGGCGCTCTGAGCCTTCTCCATTGGTATATACTGTGATGTTATCAAAGTTATATTCGGGGTAAAGTGCCTCCTGTGATCCGTTTGCGAATTCTGTGAATACAGCGCCGGTGCGGACAGAGGCGTCCATGATAACTTTTCCATTGCGCAGTCGGAGTTTGGGGCCTATACCGCCGAACGGCACGGAGAGCCCGCTACCGCGGAGGTCCACGTAGAACCCGTCAATCGTCGTACCGAGTTCTATCGGCTCGCCATCAGACTGGAGGTAGGGGGCGAGTCTCGGATCGTCCGGGTTGTTAGCTATGTCCGCCTCAGAGTACGCATCGGCACCTCTAATGGCAAATGCTTCAGGTGAGAAGCGCCGTGGGTTAGGTACAATATCCTCGATGACCAGGTTAGATATCTCACCCACGTACCAAGCAGCATGACCCCAGGAGAAGCCGGCTAAAGTCAGGTTAGTCCAGTCTCCATTCGTGCCGTAGATATGGTGGTTCCACACCGTATCGCTGACTCTAACATTTTCCACGTTCCATACGTTGTCCACATGTCCCAGGAGAGCCGCTCCTCCGTAACCTCGTATCCCGACGTTCCGCAACCGAAGTTCTTGACCCAAAGGAATAGGGACACCCTGATGATTTGTTGAGACAAAGGCCGACCAACTCGGTGTATTTCGCATATACAGCTCCATCTCATTGAATGTCATCCACCCCTCAGTCCAAGCCTGCTGATTCCCTTCCCAGTTACCGTCAAGCACGATGTCTTCTAGGCCGACTTGCATCACACGCGGCGCAGGATTGATCGTAGACTGGCGCCCTCCAAGCCAGTGCTTTACGTCAGGCTCAACGTAGCCGGGGTCTGAGGGATTCTTATCCATCCGTACGTGCGTGAGGGCTTCGTCTGCCTTAACGCGGAGCGTTGTACGACTAGACTTGAGGCGCACAGGCTGGTAAGTATGTCCCAGGTCATTGGTATGCGTTACCAGTTCCGTCCCCCCTGCACCTTTGAGGGTGAGACCGTCTCCTAACTGGATGCTACCGAAGTACTCATAAACGTCGCGGCTAGGCAGTAATACTGTGGTGATGGAGCCCGGCGCGTCTGCGTTCATTGCATTCGCAACGTTGATCACATGGGCGAGCACCGGCTGATTGTCGAAGTCAGGGTCGATGGAAATTGGACGGGCACCAAACCAGTTTGCGTTCAAGGTCTCTCCGACGTTCACGCGGTGCAGCCGTATGCGCGATGTTGTGCGTCTGTAGGTTGCCCTCAGGTCACACTGCCATCTCAATCCGATTGCCTCCTCGCACCAGTTTAGGAGCCGATTGTGGGTGTCATCGAGGGCACCTGCTGCATAGTCGATGAGTGGTGTTGCCGCGAGTTTGGAAACGTACTCATGCCCGTGGAGATAGCGAGCGTTGATTGTGGCAAGTTCCGTGTTGGAGTTTGGGTGGAAGAGGTCGACTGTCAGCGTACCGTAGACGAGCTTCGAATTTCCGGGTAGCGAGAACGGCTTCGGATGGATGCTGTTGTTGTTGATCACCTCAGTGACGGGGCTACTCTGATGTTCGTCCGGTACGAAAACGAGGCCTCCGTCTGTGGGTGCCCCGCTGTTTTCTACGCGGAAACGCCCGCCTCCGCCGTCGCCGGGAACGTAGTACCCGAGGACGTCGACCTCTTGCCCGGGCTCCAGCCCTCGCAGCGCGAGGGCCTGGTCCATCGTGCCAACCTGGAGACCGTTTCCTCCGCCCACGTCCTGATTGACTGGGTAGATGAGTGTATCCTGCTGCGTCAGCCACACCCGGTAGCCGTGCCCGACGCGCAGCGAGTCCAAGGTGGAGTTCTGACTGCCCGGCTCGAAGACGAGCCCTGCATTGTCTTCCACCCGGCTCAGGCTCGGCAGGATCGTAGCTAGTCCTTCCTCGACGGGGAGCGCCTCATTGCGGAGGTATGGAATCCAGTTGGCTCCGGCCTCTAGAGGCAGCGGCGAGAGCTCCGGGGTAATCTCCGGTCCTTGCACCAGCAGTGACGTAGCGGCCTTCGTGTGGACCTTGTAGGCCTCGCTCCACTGCCATGCCCCGATGGCGTCGATCCCTAGATCGGGAATCATATAATGTCCCTTGTCATCCTGAACAAGAGAGAGCTGCGATACGATGTTGCCGACTACCGCAGTCACGGCCGGATCGTCCGGGACAACGGGGAGTGCGACTAGGTTGGCCCCTGCGCGCAGTTCTATGAGATAGGTCTGCCGCTCCCCGGTGTACGGCTGCGAAAAAGCGGGGGCCGTGCAGACGAGGAACGCGGTGAGGAGCACGAGTTGGGCGAGTGTATGGCGCATGACAACGTAGTTGGTGGGGCCACAAGCAAAGACGGAGCATGCCCGAACCGCGCGGTCTGGGAAGCGGGATAGTTCCGTCGGAGAGGTGTGGTAGGTGCGCTTCTGTCCGAATCCCTCGGGACGGTGCCAATAGCGTGACAGAAGTGGTGGAGGCACTACGGACCCAGTAATACGAACAGATTATGCCTATGGCAACCGACGTTGCCGTTCTCTAATCTGATTTTCCAGCATACCGCCCCCTGGTAGACAAGGCAGGACTTTCTCTCTAGGAGAGGGGCAGGAGTAGATACGAAAGCCTCCTGGCACATGCCTGCCCCGGTCCGCGTGCTGAAAGAAAAGCGGCTCTCCCTGCTTGGGGAAAGCCGCTTTCTGACAGAGTGCCCACGAGAGGACTCGAACCTCCACGAGCGTAAGCTCACTACATCCTGAATGTAGCGCGTCTACCAATTCCGCCACATGGGCAGGGCGAGGCGCAAAATTACAGCGTCCCGCTGCGCCGTGCAATACGCCCCCCCGCTCTCTGGCGAGAGACCCGCCGTGTCCTTCCATTCTTCGCACCACCGGAGCAGTGAATGATTGGGAAAGGACTGCGGGCCGCTTGCTTTCGCGGAACGCGCCCCAGTATTTTTGCGCCCGCTCTCGTTCAGCCTTCCCATCTGGGGAGCAGAGACACGCCTCGGTAGCTCAGCGGTAGAGCATGCGGCTGTTAACCGCAGGGTCGTAGGTTCGAATCCTACCCGGGGCGCCCCGCGCCGAACGTAGCCTCTCCTCGCCTCCGGAGAGGCTACGCCTATGTCTGCCCTCCGGGACCTACCGCTCAGGTCGCACGCGCCGCCTCGGCAACCAGCTTGGCGTGGTGGTCGCGCAGCAGG